>CAZCPL010000029.1:23390-35921 GCA_964500255.1 uncultured Solibacteraceae bacterium
CCGCTGCGCCCTGGCTTGCGCGCGTGCACTCTCGCGGTCTTCGCTTCGGTGTCGCGGGTCAACAGATAGAATCCGCGCTGCTTCTCACCTGAGGCGAAGAACTTCGCCGTGGCATTCCAATCGACATTGATGGAACGAATCGCCTGCAGCGACCGCAGCATCACCATCAGATTTGGACGCCCTGTCGATACGTTGCGAATCGGATAAGCCTCGTCAAAGTCATCCGCCGACAATCCCAATAGCGGAGCGAGATCTTCGATCTTATAATTCTCAGGCGCAAACACAGCATCCTGCTGCACCATTTCGCCATAGCCTTCGCCATCGAAGGTCACGGGAATCGGGCCGGCATTCAGATCGAGCACGATCTTTTTCAGTCCGGGACGCCGCGCCAGCAATGCGCGCGAGGTGCCCAAGGTAGGATGCCCGGCAAATGGCAACTCCTGTTCACGCGTGAAGATTCGCACCCGCACGCCCTTTTCCGCCTCTGTCTTGGCATCGCGCGGAAGCACAAATGTCGTCTCAGATAGGTTGGTTTCGCGCGCGATCGCCTGCATCTGCGTGTCGCTTAAACCCCTTGCATCGACAAACACCGCAAGGGGATTGCCTGTCAACGGAGTCTTTGTGAAGACATCCCACTGCTCGTATGCATATAGTTGCGGCAATGCGGAAACAATGCCAGTTGAGACAGCCATGAGTTTGAGAAAGTGTCGCCGGTCCAACCAGCCATAATACACTGAATGTATACACGATGATCGCCGTACATATTGAGCGTGGCAAAGTCTCCATGCGAGACATTGTGAAACCGAAGCGCGGCAAGAGCCAGGCGATCCTGCGCCTGATCACTGGCGGCATTTGCAGCACCGACCTCGAACTGATGCGCGGCTACTACGGATTCAAAGGAACACCGGGTCACGAGTTCGTCGCCGAAGTGGTGGATGCGGATTCCAAGAAGTGGGTGGGCAAGCGCGTCGTGGGCGACATCAATTCGGGCTGCGGCAAGTGTGAGTGGTGTAGACGCAAGCTGGGACGCCATTGCCCCGAACGTACGGTGCTCGGCATTGTCAATCATCCCGGGGCCTTCGCCGAGTTCTTCATGCTTCCTGAAGCGAACCTTCTTGAAGTGCCCGCCGCGGTGCCATCCGAATACGCTGTCTTCACGGAACCTGTGGCCGCCGCGTGCGAGATCCTGGAACAGGTCAAAATCGCCAAGGGCGAAGCCGTGGCCGTGCTCGGCGACGGCAAGCTTGGATTGCTGATCGCGCAAGTGTTGCAAGCCCACGGAGCGAAAGTTTCGCAGTTCGGCAAGCACAAGGCCAAGCTCGAGATCGCAGCTGCCACTGGCGTCAAAACATATATCACCGATAAGCTTCCCGAAGAGGCCTTCGGCAAAGTGGTGGATGCCACCGGATCGGCACAAGGCCTTTCCTTGGCGATCCACATGACCCGCCCCCGCGGCGTGGTGATCATGAAGTCGACGGTGAATGAGAAGGCAACGATCGACACCGCACCAATCATCGTCAACGAGATCACCTTAGTCGGCTCGCGTTGTGGACGCTTTGAGCCTGCCATGAAACTGATCCGTGGCAAGAAACTGAACCTCGGCCCGATGATTCACGATCGCTTCCCTCTGGAAGCCGCTCCGAACGCGTTCAAGAAGGCTGCGGAACGCGGCGTGTTGAAAGTGTTGCTCAATGCGTGATGTCGTGGTTCCGAACTCCCCTTGGGTGATGCGTCAAACCTGGAGCGACCTGCTGTTTCTGCACTGGCGCGTTCCGTATGCCAAACTGCGGGCGCTCGTACCGGAACCCCTTGAAGTCGACCTATTGGATGACGGAACCGCGTACATCGCCGTGGTGCCGTTCCTGATGTCCGGCATACGCATGCACTGGCTGCCGCCAGTCCCCGGAACCACACGCACTCTTGAGTTGAACGTCCGCACCTACGTCACCTACAACGGACGCCCGGGCGTTTACTTTCTGTCTTTGGATGCTGAGAACAGCCTGATCGTGAACACCGCGCGCGCATGGTTCGGGTTGCCCTATCACAAGGCAAAAATGTCGCTGCGAAAGTCGATGTACACCCGCTACGACAGCCTGCGGACACATCGCGGCTCACCGCCCGCGGAGTTCCGCGCGGTCTACCGCCCCATCAGCGAGCCTCGTCTGTATGAGAAAGACACCGTCGAATACTTTCTCACCGAACGCTATTGCCTGTTCACCGTCGACGCCAACGGCAAGGTCAAAAGAGGCGAGATCGACCACAATCCATGGCCGATCCGCCGTGCTGAAGTGGAAATCGAAGCGAACACCATGACCGAGCCTTACGGCATCCAAGTCGATGGACGCCCACTCGTGCACTACGCCTCAACGATCGACGTCAAGCTGTGGCCGATGGTTGCTGCTGGGTCATGCAATGCAGTGTCCCCAGGCCAAGCACAAGATCCGTACAAGCAATCCCGATAACTTCGCGATCTGGAAAGATCTCAGCGAGAATGTTGAGCGCAACGCGATCGTTCTTGTCCTGAAACGTTGGAACCAGCACCATTTTGTTCGCGATATAGAAGTTCGCATAGCTTGCCGGAAGCCTCTGTCCGTCGAAGAAGACAGGCGACGGCATGGGCAATGTGGCCACTCTCAGATCGCCGCGCTGCTGAAGCAAAGCCAGATTTTCATGCGTCGGTCCATAGTTGTAGTCACTTTTGTCTGGTTCAAGAACAGTCACCACAGTATCTTCAGATACGAACCGCGCGAGATCATCGACATGCCCATGCGTATCGTCACCTGCGATGCCATCGCGCAGCCAGATCACTTCGTCGATGCCCAGAAACTTACGCATCTTCGTCTCAATCTGTTCGCGTGACCAGCCCGGGTTACGGCATTGGATTTTCGACAGCAGGCACTCTTCCGTCGTCAGCAACTTGCCCTTGCCGTTGACGTCGAAGCTGCCGCCCTCGAGCACCATCTGGGGTGCAAAACTTCGCAAGCCAAGCTTTTCAGCCACAAACGCCGGAACCGCGTTGTCCCGCGCGTAGTTCTCGTACTTCGCCCAGCCGTTGAAGATCCAATCCGTCACCGCAACCTCGGTGGAAGACTTCACAAAGATCGGACAAAAATCGCGAGTCCAACTGCGGTCGGTCTCGTATGGATAGAGATTCACGGCATCGAGATTCGCATGAACTTTCCGCAGCACCTCGCGCACTGCCTCGGCATCTTTCACCAGGATGCGGACCTGTTCCACCTTCGCCAAGCGAGCAACGATCTCGCCATAGACCCAGGGAATCGACTCAAACTTGCCCGGCCAGTCGGACTCTTCATGTGGCCACGCGAGCCAGGTCGCTTCATGCGGTTCCCATTCCGCGGGCATTCTAAAACTCAAGCCAGCCACCTCGACGTCACTCCGCCGTAGAAATCGATGCGCCGATCTCGGAAGAACGGCCAATTGCGTCGGACCTCATCCTGCAACTTCGGGTCGATCTCGGCAATCAGGATCTCTTCCTGATCCACAGAGGCCTGCTGCAACACGCGCCCGAACGGATCGGCGATGAAAGAATTGCCCCAAAATTCCAGGCCATTGTCGGGCGTACCCTCGAAGCCAATGCGATTGACCGCCGCCACATAGATGCCGTTGGCGATGGCATGCGATCGCTGAATCGTGCGCCAGGCATCGAGTTGTGCCGGACCGTATTGCTCTTTCTCGTGTGGATGCCAACCGATCGCCGTCGGATAAAACAGCACCGACGCACCCTGCATCGCGGTCAAGCGGGCGGCTTCGGGATACCACTGATCCCAACACACAAGCACACCAAAGCGTCCGAACGGCGCGTCGAAATTCTTGAAGCCGATGTCGCCCGGCGTGAAGTAAAACTTCTCATAGAACAGCGGATCGTCGGGGATGTGCATTTTTCGATAAATCCCCTGAAGTTCGCCATCGGCATTCAGAATCGCGGCGGTGTTGTGATAAAGCCCTTGCGCTCGCTTCTCAAACAATGACGCGACCACCACGACTTTGTTCTCTTTGGCGACCTTTGAAATCGCAGCGGTGGATGGACCGGGAATCTCTTCGGCCAGATCGAACAATTCGGCGGATTCCACTCGACAGAAGTATTGCGAGCGGAACAGTTCCTGCAGACAGACCACCTGTGCGCCCATCCGGGCGGCCTCTTGTATCTTCAGCAGAGCCTTTTCCAGGTTCTCGGCCCGGTCGGTGGAACAGGTCATCTGCACCAATCCGAGACGGTATTTGCTTTCGGGCAGCATAGTACTATTGTCAACGAATGACGTACCGCGCGACACACCTCGGCATCTTTGCCGCCCTCGCTCTCGTTCTCAATGCCGCTGTGCCATCGCCGAAGGATCACTTCGGCTTCACACCCGGCGACGACAAGAAGATGTTCAACTACACGGAAACCGTGGCCTACTTTCAGAAGTTGCAGGCCTCGTCCGACCGCATCAGGTTGCAGCAGTTCGGCGTGTCAACAGGCGGACGCCCCATGTACGTTGCGTTCCTCTCCTCGCCCGAAAACCTTAAGAAACTCGATCAATTCAAGCAGATGAACCGCAAGCTTGCCCTGGCGCAAGCATCGCCCGAAGAGGCGCAGCGGCTCGCCAAACAATCCAAGGCGATTGTCTGGATCGATGCCGGCATCCACTCTTCCGAAGTCGCGCCGGTGCAGCACATGCCCGATCTCGCCTACAAGATGTTGACCGGCGAAACCGATGAAGTGAAGCGCATCCGCGAGAATGTGATCCTCATGCAGGTGCTCTCCATCAACCCCGACGGCACCGACTGGCTCAACGAGTGGTATCGCGGCAACGCCGGAACCCCCTATGAGAATGCGCCAATGGTGAAGCTCTATCAGAAATACGCTGGCCACGACAACAATCGCGACTGGTACATGATGAACCTCGTCGAGACGCGAGCGGTGAGCAAACTGCTTTTCGAAGAGTGGTTCCCGCAGATCGTTTACAACCAGCATCAGGTTGCGCCATACCCGGCCCGCATCTTCATTCCGCCATATGCGGAACCGTTCAATCCCAACATTCCTGCATCAGTGATGGAAGGCATCAATGTCATCGGATCTGTGATGAAAGAGCGTTTCGCCCGCGAAAACAAGCCAGGCGCGATCTCTTATGTCGGCTTCGACGGCTGGTGGAACGGCGGACTTCGCAGCGTGCCAGCTTTCCACAATATGCATGGAATCCTCACCGAAACCGCTGGCTGGGGATACGCGACGACGCGCACCGTCAAAGTCGGTGATCTGCCCGAACGCTTTGCCAACGGCATCCCCACCAAAGAGCCTTCGATGTTCTATCAAGTCCCCTGGTTGGGCGGCAAATGGGGCTTGCGCGACGCCATCGAATACAATCTGACTGCCGATTTCGCAATTCTCGATCTCGCGGCCATGCGTACTGAATACTTCCTCTCAAAAGCTTATGAAGTGGCACGCAACAGCATTGAGGCCAAGACAGGCGCATTCGCTTATGCGGTCTCGCCTGAACAATGGGATCCGTCGAACGCGCGCGAAATGCTCTCGAGGCTTGCACTCGGTGGCATCTCGATCAAGCGCGCCAACGCGCCGTTTGAAGCGGGAGGCAAGAAGTTCCCCGAGGGCACCGCCGTCATGCTCGCCGGTCAACCGTTCCGCAGCTATCTCGTCGACCTGATGGAACCCCATCGCTATCCCGAGCTCAAAACCGGAACCACTGGCCCCACTAAGCGCCCGTACGATTCCGCGGGCTGGACGCTGCACATGCTCATGGGCGTCAAGGTGGATCGCATCGACACGCCGTTCGAAGCCAAGCTCGAGGACATGCCCGTGTTGGCCGCCACCGCGCCATCGAAGGATCATAAAGAGAACTCTTCGTTCCTCTTCACGGCCGACGCGCTCAACAAAGGACAGAAGATCCGCTGGGCCAAAGATGGATCCATCCTCGCGCAAGGCGATGCAGGATTCGACGCCGCTGCCTGGGAACTCAACAAGCCGCGCGTTGCCATCTACGAGCCTTACAGCACCAACATGGACGCTGGCTGGACCGACTGGATGCTCGACAACTACAAGGTTCCGCATCAGATGGTCCACAACGATGAGTTCCACAAGGGCGATCTCAAGTCGCGCTTCGACACCATCATCCTGGCCTCGCAGACACTGAATTCGATCATGCACGGTATCCGCAACGGCGAGCGCCGCAGTGGACGCGCCGGCGCTTTCGAAGATGGTCAACAGCGCCCTGAGTTCACTGGCGGCATCGAAGTGGAAGGCATCTCAAACCTCCAGAAGTTTGTTCGTGAGGGCGGAACGCTGCTCGCATTTGACGGCGCAACCGAACTACCCGCCACGCTGTTCCCATTGCCCGTGCGGCTCAATCTTCGCGCGAGCGAAGAAGGCGGCGGGCGCGAAGAAGCCTCCTCAACCAACGCCTACTATTGCCCCGGATCTCTCATCCGCATCACGGTCGACAACAAGAACCCGCTTGCCTTCGGCATGGAAGAGAACGCGATTGCCTACTCGCAAGGCGGACAGGCGTTCGACATCACGCTCATCCAGGAATTCAACAAAGGCGACCGCGCGATCAAAGCCGTCGCATCGTACGCCAAGAAAGATCTGCTCGCCTCGGGTTGGATCTCTGGCGAACGCCAAGTGATCGGCAAGTCGATCGTGGTGGAAGCTCAACACGGCGCAGGCAAGGTGGTGATGTACGGCTTCCGCCCGCAGTTCCGCGGACAAACCTTCGGTACGTTCAAACTGGTGCTCAATGCGATCTATCTCGCCTCTGCCAAAACGCTCTAGCGCGGTACTAGCGCTCTTGCTGATCCTGTCGGCTTGCTCGATTCGCAAGAGCGCGTACAAAACTATTGGATCCGCGCTCTCCGGCGCGGCCGATGAGTTCACGCGCGATGAGGACCCTGAACTTGTTCGGGGAGCCATTCCCTTCAGCCTGAAGGTCATGGAAACCGTACTCAAAGAGGATCCGAAGAACGCCACGCTCTTGAGTGGACTCACGAAAGGTTTCTCATCGTTCGCTTACGGCTTCGTGATGCAGGACGCCGATGAGATTGAGGACAAAGACAAGCTCGCCGCAAAGTCGGCGCGTGATCGCGCAGCCAAGTTGTTCCTGCGCGGTCGCAACTATGGCCTCCGCTACTTCGAATTGAAGAATCCCAACTTCACGGCTGATCTCAAGGCCGAACCAAAAAGGACGCTGGTGAAGATGACCAAGGCCGACGTCCCCATGCTCTACTGGACAGCCCTGGGCTGGGCCGGTGCACTCTCCGCGTCGCGCGACTTCATGATGCTGCCCCAAATCCCTCAATTCGAAGCGCTGCTCGAACGCGCACTCGAACTTGACGAGACCTATGAGCAAGGAGCAATCCATGGGTTTTATGTCACCTATGAGATGGCCAAGCTCACCGCCAAAGCCGATAAGGCGGTAAAGGCCAGGCACCACTTCGACCGCGCCATGGAACTCGGCGGGGGCAAACAAGCTGGCCCACTGGTCGCCTATGCGGAGAGCGTCCTCGTGCAGGCCAAGAAACGAGAGGAATTCGAAACTACTTTGAAACAAGCCCTCAAAGTAGACGTCAATGCGGCACCCGATTACCGCGTTCTCAACCTGATCATGCAACGCCGCGCCAGGATGCTTCTGAGCCGTGCCGACAAGCTGTTTCCAGCGCGCTAGATCAGGTACAATAACAGAGGCTCAACGGCAATTCTTCGCTACTCACCTGGCGAGATGAACTTTTTACAACCAACCCCAAACAAAAGGCTCAATGAAGCCGTTGCAGCAGTATGCCTTGCCGCAGGCCTGTGGCTTGGCCTCTCTTTGGTTTCCTACTACCCTCTTGATCATTCCATCAATACGGCTGCCTTAGCATCCGTTAAAGCGTCCAATCTCGGCGGCCGTTGGGGTGCCCACGTTGCAGATCTGCTTGTGCAGATTTTCGGATTGGCGGCTTACGTTTTTCCCAGTTTAGTGCTTGCCTTTGGCTGGAAATGGATTCGCTCAGCCGAGATTCGCGCACCCTGGATCAAGGTCATGGGGTGGGCCATGCTCGCCACCTCAATCGCCGCAGCCTTCGGACTCGCCCAAAGCTGGCGTCCCATCGGCCGTTCGATCCCCGCCAGTGGACTCGCCGGCATCATCCTGGCCGACGCACTTGTCGCACGGGTAAACGATGCGGGTGCCATCCTCATCGTACTGGTGACCGCGCTGCTTTCGCTCTATCTCATCTCCAGTTTCTCGCTTGAAATTCTCGCCTCGTGGATGCAGGTTCCCGCAGGATGGTTTCGTGGAATCGTTGCCCGGTGGCGGGCTTGGCGCGTGGCGGTCAAACGTCGTGCCGATGAGAAAGCAGCCGCGAGGCAGGCAGAGGCAAAAGTTCTTGCACGCGAGCAGAAGCAGCAGCGCCGCGCCCCTGTTGGTGTTCCGCAACCCACATCCGACTCGCCACCGTCTGGCGCGGAACGTTTCTACGACGAAAACGCTCCTCCGTTCGACGTCGATGAAATGCCCGCGATTATTCCGCTGCGCAACAATATCACCTCGGACAGCGGCGAGTTCCCCACACCAGAGGAACACCAAGAACTCGGCAACATACCGATCAAAATGCTGGAACTGCCGAAACAGGAATTCAACGTCCCACAGCCTGAACCCCTTCACACTGACCGCAAGCCGGCGGCGAGACCCAGCGCGCGCAAGTTCTTTACGCTTCCACCCACGAACCTGCTCACTGAAGCCGAAGCCTCAGCGGGATTCGACAAAGAGGAATTGCACGACATCGCCAGCAAGATCAAGGCGAAGTTCGAAGAGTTCAACGTCCGTGGTAACGTGGTGCAGATCAACCCTGGCCCGGTCGTGACGACTTACGAATTCAAGCCTGAAGCCGGCGTCAAGTACAGCCGCATCACCAATCTTCGCGACGATTTGTGTCTTGGCCTGCAAGCCGAGTCGCTGCTGATCGAACGAATCCCAGGCAAGCCCACAGTCGGCATCGAAGTGCCAAATTCGCGCCGCGAGGTCATCAGCTTGCGCGAGATTCTGGAGTCGCCTGAGTTCCAGTCAGCGCCATCGAAGCTAACTATTTCGCTCGGCAAGGACATCAGCGGCCGTATCAAAACCGCCCCAATGGAAACCATGCCGCACTTGCTCATTGCTGGATCCACGGGAGCCGGCAAGTCGGTGATGCTCAATGCGCTCATCATGTCGGTGCTCTACAAAGCCACGCCAGACGACGTGCGATTGATCATGGTCGATCCCAAGCGGCTCGAACTTGGCCTATATGAAGGCATCCCGCACCTGCTGACGCCCGTCATCACCGACGCCAAAAAGGCGACCAACGCCTTACGCAACGCCGTGATTGAGATGGAAAACCGGCTCAAGCTTCTGGCGTCGCACGGCGCGCGCAACATCGATCAGTTCAACAAAAAGATGCGAGCGCTGATGAACCAGCCCCGCAGCCTTTTTGAGAATGACGATCCCAGCGCGGGTCCCAACGAAGAGTTGAAGCCCCTGCCCTATATTCTGATCATCATCGACGAACTTGCCGACTTGATGATGCTCGAACGAGCTGGCGTCGAAGAATCGGTAACGCGCCTTGCACAGATGGCTCGCGCGGTCGGTATGCACCTTGTGCTTGCGACGCAGCGTCCGTCGGTGGACGTCATCACAGGCCTGATCAAAGCCAACTTCCCTTCTCGCATCAGCTTCCGAGTGGCAACGAGAGTTGACTCGCGCACGGTGCTCGACGTCATGGGCGCGGAACATCTCCTGGGCAAGGGCGACATGCTTTACCTCGCCCCTGGAACCTCTCGCCTTGTGCGCGTGCACGGCGCGTATGTTTCGGAAGCCGAAACCAATACGGTCGTCGAATACTGGAAGCAACAGGCGCAACCCGAATACGACAAGAGCTACCTGATGGCACCACCGTCGGACGATGGCACCACCGATATCGATGGCGAAGACACCAACGAATCGTCGTCCGAAGATCCCGTTTATCAGGACGCTGTACGCGTCGTCTGCGAAATGGGCAAGGCGTCCACATCGATCCTTCAACGGCGTTTGCGGCTCGGATACGGTCGGGCAGCGCGTATGCTGGACGTCATGCAGCGCGACGGAATCATTGGAGCACCGGATGGATCGCGACCACGCGAGGTGCTCAAGAAGCCCGACTGGCTGCACGAGATCGACGCGCAAATACGGTAACATCGCCTCTTGGAACGTCCAGCCATCGATGACCTTGGCGCGCCACACTCAGCCAGATTCCCTCGGAATTAGGGCAATTGGCCTATCTTGCCCCCCTCAGACATCCAAACACCGGGGCCTAGCGTCACGCGGGTTTGGAAAAGCGCTGCGGCGGTCCGATTGCAGACGAGGCGATCTGCACCAGCCATGAACGGATTCTTCGACATTGGCTCACGTTGCCGATCACCGAGCATCGCGATGACTGTGAACTCTGTCGGGCGGGTTTGATGGAAAAGGCCTTGAATTTCACCGCATGAGGACGAGCGATTTCGGTCACGCGCGAGTCCGCTGGCATCTGAGAGAGATCGACGCCATACTAACCAAGCATTTCTTCGATGTCTTGCTTGTAGATGGCGCACAATGGATAGAGACGAAAGATCGACGGAATGACGCCCTTGTTTTCGATGTCGGCCAACCGGCTGATGGCGATGCAAAACTCGTCGTTCTTGTGGATAGCTGCGATTCGATAGCTGGGTTCTTCGACATCGCGAAACCGCAGATCGAGGCGTTCGCGAATGGACTTCAGCTTGAGCCCCGGCAGGTCTATCGCGGTCTTGGTTTGGCTCATTTTGGGCGGGTCCTTATGCGGAATTATACCGTTCAGCGGCCTCACCGGCAACCGAACAGATCGATGCTCTGTGTGTTCCGGATTCGGAACAGATCGAGAAAGGTAGCGTGCAAACTTGAAGGTGATCGTCGGAATTTCAGGTGCCAGTGGAGCCATCTACGGCTGGCGTTTGCTGGAAAAACTTAGGGAAAACAACAGTGTCGAGACACATCTTATCCTTTCGCGATCGGGCGAACGCACAGCCTACCTCGAGATGGGAAAACTTGCGGCGGACTTCAAGGCACTCGCAGACCGCTCATACCCGTTTGAAGATATTGGCGGAGCCATCGCCTCTGGATCGTTCCAAACCGACGCCATGGTCATCGCTCCCTGTTCTATTCAGACCATGTCCGCCATCGCCCATGGAATCAGTTCCAACCTGATGGTGCGGTCCGCCGACGTGATCCTCAAAGAGCGCCGTAAACTGGTTTTGATGGTCCGCGAAACACCGTTCCACTTGGGTCATCTCCGCGCCATGACTTCCCTAACGGAAATGGGCGCGATCATCGCGCCGCCAATCCCGGGGTTTTATCACAATCCGCAGTCTGTAATGGACATCGTCGACCACAGTGTGGATCGCGTCCTCGATCTCATTGGGGCAAGTGCCGCCGACACCAAGCGATGGGATGGAGGGCCGCAGAAAAGTGACAGATAGCAGGGAAACCGCATCTTTTCAAGGCGAACTCGGAGCCTTCAGCCAACAGGCCATCCGCCAACTTCTCGGCCCGGACGCCTCTCCCAAACCGTACCAGCGCTTCGATGAAGCCTTTAAGGCACTGCGCGACAAAAAAGTCACCGCTGCGGTCATTCCGATCGAGAACACGCTGCATGGTTCAGTCCACGAGAACTACGACCATCTGCTGAATTTCGACCATGAGATCGTCGCCGAAACCAGCGTACGCATCGTTCACAATCTGATCGCTTGTCCGGGTGTCTCCTTCTCAAAGGTAAAGCGAGTCTACTCGCATCCCGTGGCACTCACTCAGTGCCTCCGATTCTTCGAACGAAATCCCCAAGTCGAACGCGTTCCGTTTTACGATACGGCTGGCAGCGTGAAGATGATTTTGGAACAGAACTTGCCGGATGCCGCCGCCATAGCGTCGTCCCTTTCCGCGGAAATTTACGGTGGCAGAATCCTCAAGAAGTCCATCGAAGACGACCGCGAGAACCATACGCGCTTCTTTCTGCTGCGTCCTCCAGGTCAACGCAGAATCGATTCTAACGAGTACGCCCACTGGAAGACTTCGATCGTCTTCACCACCCGCAACACACCCGGCTCCCTCTTTCGCGGGCTCGCGGCATTTGCTCTTCGCGACATCAGCCTTGCCAAGATCGAGTCACGCCCAATTCGCGGCAAGCCCTGGGAATATCTGTTCTACCTGGATGTCCACGGCCACATCGACGAGCCCCGCGTGAAGAATGCGCTCGCACATCTCAGCGAACTTGCGGATATGATCCGTATGCTCGGCTGCTATCCGAAGGGCTACTAGTGCCTGCCACCGAGTGGGGTTGGCGGATTGAGCCGGATGAGTTGGAATCGTGGATCCTGCGCAACGACGATGAAATGCTTGTCATCAACAAGCCTGGGCTCGTCGTCTGCCACCCCTCGAAGCACGGCCCCTGGTCGAGCCTTGTCGGCGCTTGCCGCGAGTATCTGGGCGTTGAGCGACTTCACATGCCTTCGCG
>CAZCPL010000030.1:0-13183 GCA_964500255.1 uncultured Solibacteraceae bacterium
CCGTGCCGGTGATTATGCCCGCATTCGGATTGCCAAGGTTCGGATTCGGCAAATCGAACGGCGGCGTGTGGAACAGGTTGAAGAACTCCGCCAGGAAATGCATGTCAAACTCAATGAATTCTCTGCCTCAAGCCTGCCAGGACTAAAGATCTGGGACAAAGTCGCCGAGTTACAGACAATGGGCCGACCCCTTCGTTTGAAAAAGCGGCTGCCCCGATCGTTGCTGGCCATCTCAATGCTCCTCGGAATCGCGGGGTTTGCGATACCGTCGATCACAGGCCAACAGTGGCCAACGGGAAAGGCAGTGGCATTGGGCGCAAGTATCGCGCTGTGCGCTTGCTCCGCGGCGCTCCTCACACAAGCAACCTGGGTGATCCGAGTAGTTGGGTGGCTTTTGCTGTTGACCGTCTCGGTGGGGCTCGCAAATCCCGCCCTGGTTCACATGTGCGAACGGTCGACCTGGGTCTTTGGCATGATCGCCGCCGCAATGATCTGCCAATCGCATGGCCACCGGCAACTATCCGCGGGCCTTGGACTGGCAATTGCGGTCTATGCGGGGTTCCACGCAGTCGGTCACGGAATCACTTTCCTGGGATTCTGGCCCCCCGGACTCGCACTGCCAACGGCTTGGGGAGCAATCGCCACAGGGCTCGCCTTGATCCCGCATGTCACTCGCACTCCAAGAGAATGGGTTGCGCTCGCACCGGCAGCAACTGCCGTGAGTCTCGGAGTACTTAGCGTCGGTCTGTGGATGAATCTGCGATCCGAGGAGAGCCTGAGGCTGCACCGGATCACCGAAAGTCTCCCCGGCTTCGGAATGTCCCCCACCGCCATGCCCGAGGTGACGCTGCTCTTCGGACTCTCCGCCTCCATTCTCGCGGCTTTTGCCATGGAAATGGCCCTTCGCGCGCGCCATCGGGAACGGCGAGCACGCTGGGCAGAAGAGTCGAAGGCGCGATTCCTCGCCAACATGAGCCATGAGATCTGGACACCGCTCAACGGGGTGCTGGGCATGACCGATCTGCTACTCGCCACGCAACTCTCGAACGAGCAACGCGCGCACCTGGAAACGATCCGCCGCTCTTCCGATTCGCTTCTGACCATCCTGAGCGATATTCTCGATTTCTCAAAGATCGAAGCCGGCAAAGTCAGAGTCGAGCGCATTCCCTTTCAGCCACGCCGGGAACTGGCGGAAGCAATCGCACTCGTGCGCCCCTCCGCGGACCACAAAAGAATCGCGCTACTTCTTGACGACACATCCGCACCCGATTGGGTCGAGGGGGATCCCTTCCGCTTCCGGCAAATCTTACTCAACCTCATGGGCAATGCCGTGAAGTTCACCGATAGCGGATCCGTTCACGTGAGCGCCAGCGTCAACGGAAGCCGAATGCGGACCTCGATTCAAGATTCCGGCATCGGCATCGCGGAGGCCACACAGAAAGACCTGTTTCAAAGCTTCCAACAGGCCGACGCCTCGACAACGCGAAGACACGGGGGCACAGGGCTAGGGCTCGTTATTTCGCGGGAACTCGCACGCCTCATGGGCGGAGACCTCGGCTTTACGAGCAGTGAAGGACAAGGGACCACCTTCTGGTTCGAGATCGAAGCCCCGGCGGTGGCCCAAAAGCCGCCACCACAGCCAGCGGTCAAAGCGACAAAGTCAAAGGGAAACGCCAGTCCCTTCGCAAAGCCAGGCATGCGTGTCCTCCTCGCGGAAGACAATGAAGTCAATCAGCACATCGTGCGCCTCTTTCTGGAACGCTCAGGATTCGAAGTGGACACAGCGTCCAATGGCATCGAGGCTCTGGCCGCCGCAGCAAAGGGACACTACGAATTCATGCTGATGGATGTCCAGATGCCGGGAATGGATGGGCTCGAAGCTACCGCCGGGATCCGCCGCATGGAAGTGGAACAAAAGCGCGACCGCATGACCATCATCGCCCTGACCGCAAATGCCATGGCGGGAGATCGAGAGCGATGCATCGATGCGGGGATGGACGACTATCTCACCAAGCCTGTCAGCGCCGAAGAAATCGACAATAAGATCCACCTTTGGCTTGGCGGCGGAGTGACCTCGCTCGCGGGCGCCCTTGTATCCTCAGCGGCACCGCCTGGCGACTCGGGGCTTAAAGGCGCAGCAGGTAACGAGCGAGCATCACCTTCAACTCGGCGATGATTTCCGCTCGCGCTTCGGGCGTCGCCTGGCTATAGGCGAACGCGATTAGCCGATCACCCGTCTCGGCGGCGATACGCATCCTGAGACGCAGTGTCTTGCCGGGCTTCAAGCCAGAGCGCTTCACGAGCAGATCTTGCAGGATACCCGCGGGTCCGGTTTCGGGATCCGATTGGCTTTCGCGAGTTCGGTCGCTGATTCGGCGGCCTAAAGCCAGTTCGCGAAAGTGCGGCTTGCTGTCGAGAAAGGCGATGTAGGCGTCGAGGATCCGGTCGAGCGACTTTCGGGTCGAGAACAGCAAGCTGCGCAGTTGCACCGTCTTCTCGATCTGCTCGCGGAACTCGGCAAGTTCGCGGACAGCGATAGCGTCGAAGATTTCCTGCTTGTCGTTGTAGAAGCGATAGAGCGCGCCAACAGAGATCCCGGCGGCTTCGGCGATACGGCTGGTCGTGATCTGGTCGAATGGCGTGGACGCCAATAAAACCGAAGCCGCGTCGAGAATCGATTTCACGGTTTCTTCGCTGCGGGCCTGTGTGGGTGCGCGACGTGCGGCGGTCATGTCCCTTCAGTGTAAACGCGAATGCGAGTTCGCTTTCGTGTAACCTGAAAGTGTGCCTATTCCCGTTTCGCAGATGTGGACCGTTGCGAGCTATGTTGTCGCGCAAAAGCTGAAAGGACGCAAGCGTTATCCGCTCGTGCTGATGCTTGAGCCTTTGTATCGCTGCAATCTTGCCTGCGCGGGCTGCGGAAAGATTCAGTATCCGGGGCATGTCCTCAAGCAGAACCTCACGCCCGAGCAATGCTTCCAGGCCGTTGAAGAAACCGGCGTGCCGACGGTGGCGATCCCTGGCGGCGAGCCGCTGATGCATCCACAAATCGGCGAGATCGTCGCGGGCTTGGTGCAGCGTCGCAAGTACGTATACATGTGTACGAACGCGCTGCTGCTCAAAGAAAAGCTGCACCTGTTCAAGCCGAGCAAATACCTGACGTTTTCCGTCCACATGGATGGCGACAAGGATCATCACGACTTCTCTGTCTGCAAAGAAGGGGGCTACGAGATCGCGCTGGCGGCGATCGAAGAAGCCGTTGCGCGCGGCTTCCGCGTCACCACGAATACGACGCTGTTCGATGGCATCGATTCGAAATCCGTGCGGCAGTTCTTCACCGACATGATGGACGCAGGCGTCGAAGGCATGATGGTTTCGCCCGGTTATAGCTATGACAAGGCTCCCGACCAGCAGCATTTCACCGGACGCGAACGCAATCAGACGATGTTCCGCAAGCTGTTGTCCAACCGCGATCCGAAGTGGCGCTTCAATATGTCACAGCTGTTCCTTGAGTTTTTGATGGGCAAGCGGAACCTCGAATGCACACCGTGGGGCATGCCCGCGTACAGCATCTTTGGTTGGCAGAAGCCTTGTTACTTGCAGCAGGACGGTTACGCGGATACCTATCGGGAACTGCTCGACACGACGAAGTGGGAAGACTACGGTTACGAATCCGGCAACGCGAAGTGCGCCAACTGCATGCTGCATTCGGGCTATGAAGCGACCGCTGTGCACCAGACGTTCACGGTTCCGGGAATCATTGCAACTGTGAAGTCGATGCTCTTCTCGCGTTATCCGGATGCCGAAGCATTGCGGATGCTCGATGACGAGAAGCCGGTCTCGCCGCTGGTGCAGATCGATCTCACCGCGCTGAGCAAGAGCGATACGTTACAGGGCCGGGCGACAAAGGGCGCAACCCTTGCAGAGGGCGTTGAGCAAGCGTTCGACTATCGCGGCGACGTCACCGTGCGGCTCAAGAGCGGCGGTCAAGTGGAAGGTTATGTTTACGACCGGCAGGGCTCGCCTGAATCCGGCAAGGCGAAGCTCCGCATCATGGTGAAGAACGAGAGCCGCAAGGTGACCATCGAGCAGAGCGAGATCGAAGAGCTGGCTTTCAGCGGTCGCGATATGGCCGATGGACGGAGCTTTGAGGCATGGGTCACGAAGTACGCTGAGAAGAAGGCGGCTGGCGAGACGAACATTGAGCTGGTTCCTGAAGAGATCGACGGCTAAGCCCCTTCATGAGTAGGCGGTCCTTTAGGTGGAATGGCCCAGGTTCACTTAGAACTGAACTTCTTCGACCGATTCTGCGCGTCACATCGGAGTTTGCCAGTGCTGAAACTCGTGAGCACTTGTATCTGGAATCGAAGCGGAGTCGGGGCTTGTTTTTGCCACTGGGTGTGGCGACGAACTCATGGTGGTTGCGGGTGTGTATCCGTATTCCATAGCGGTTCGCGGTATCGCGCCTCGCCCATTCTTTTGAGCCAGAGTACCCTCTTGACCGGTATCGGCGGGAAGACTGGTTCGCGCCGTTGATCTGAACGTCCGATATTTGGAACTGGCAATCGGCAAATGCGTTATACTTTGCAATGCCGGAGGAGCGGCTCGTAACAACCATGGGTTTGATGGACTTCCTCAAGAAGCAATTTATCGACGTCATTCAAATGACGGAGACAGAACAGGGTGTGCTGGCTCAGCGCTACCCCATGCAGGACATGGAAATCCAGAACGGTGCGCAGTTGACGGTGCGCGAATCGCAGATGGCTGCGTTCGTGAACGAGGGCCGTTGCGCTGACGTTTTTGGACCGGGCTTGTACACGCTCAACACCAAGAACCTGCCGATCCTCACCAACCTCCAGAACTGGGACAAGGCCTTTGAGAGCCCGTTCAAGAGTGACGTCTACTTCTTCTCGACTCGCTTGCAAACGAATCAGAAGTGGGGCACTTCGCAGCCAATTACCATCCGCGACAAGGATTTCGGAATGGTCCGGCTGCGGGCCTACGGCATCTATTCGTTCCACGTCGCCGATCCGAAAACCTTTCACACAAAGGTGAGCGGCACGCAGGAAATCTATCGCGTGGCCGACATCGAAGGCCAGTTGCGCAACTCGATGGTGGGCTGGTTGACCGACACCTTCGCCGAGAGCGGCGTGCCGTTTCTGGACATGGCCGCCAATCAGGTGGAACTCGGCAAGAAAGTGGCGGAATTCTGCAAGCCACATTTCGCTGAGCTTGGCTTGGCGCTCGACAGCCTCGTGGTCGAAAATCTGTCGCTGCCCGAAGAGCTGCAGAAGATGCTCGACAAACGCATCGGCATGAACATGATCGGAAATATGCAGCAGTACACGCAGTTCCAGGTGGCGAACTCGATGCCGATTGCGGCGGCCAACGAAGGCGGCGGCGCGGCGGGAATCGGCGCAGGCTTGGGTGCGGGTATGGCGATGGCGAATGCAATGATGGGTGCCATCAATCCCGCAATGCAAGCGCCGACGATGCAGGCGCAACAGCCGGTGGCTGCTGCGGTTCCGGTTGCTGCGGCTCCGACAGCGGCAGGCGGCGAGACCAAGTTCTGCATGCACTGTGCAAGCAAGATGCCTCGCGTTGCGAAGTTCTGTTCGGAGTGCGGTCAGGCGCAAGCGTAAACCGACATTTAGGGGAACATGTCCGGTAGCGAATGGATCATTGAAGCGCACGGTTGCGGTGAGCAAGGTCTCAAAGACCTGCCACGTCTTCGTGCGCTTTTCCAACACATCATCGAAGGCATGACGTTGCATCCGGTGGACGAAGGGAACTGGCATCGGTTTCCCGGCGCTGGAGGCATCACGGGTCTGCGTCTGCTCAGCGAGTCACACATCGCGTGCCATACTTTCCCCGAGTATGGCTCGATGTGCCTCAATGTTTTTTGTTGCAAGCCGCGTCCCGATTGGGATTTCGAGCAACCGCTTCGTGAGTTGTTTGGCGCAACATCGGTAACGGTGCGACGGCTGGAAAGGCCGTACTCCTAGTGTCGCGGCCTGTGAGCAGTTGTCCACAATGCGGTGCGAAGATCGAGTTCCGCTGGGCTGGCGCGGTGCAGACCACCTGCGACTTTTGCCAGTCCGTTTTGATCAAAGCGGGCGTCGATTGGCAGAAGGTCGGCACGATGGCGGAGGTTCCGCCGGATGCATCGCCGATTCAAATCAATAGCGAAGGCATCTGGCAGAACAAGGCGTTCACGGTTGTGGGACGCATCATTTATAGCCATGCGCAGGGCTCTTGGAACGAATGGCATCTGCTGTTTCAAGACGGTGCGAGTGGCTGGTTGTCGGATGCTCAACTGGAATGGGCGATCTCGTTTCCCTACGCCAAGCCGGTGAAGATTCCGCAGGAACAGCAGATGACCGTGGGATCGATTCTGCCGCTCGACAACATCAACTACGAAGTGACCACGCGCACACGCGCCGTCTATCAGGGCGTGGAAGGGGACCTGCCTTTCCAGTATTGGGACAAGAACAGTGCGATCACGTTCGTCGACTTCCGCACGCAGGCGAGTGAGTTTGCGACGGTCGATTTCAGCGAGTCGCCGCCTCTGCTTTTCGTCGGCCAGTTTGTGGATTTCGATGAATTGCATTTGAAGAATCTGCGGCAGTTCGAGGGCTGGTTCTAATGTCTGCGGAACCGGTCAAAGCGAAAGCGATCTTTTGCCCCAACTGCGGGGCGACGGTGCAGTTGCGCGGCTTCGCGCACACACTCAATGCCACATGCACGCGTTGTTTGTCGGTGCTCGATCCGAATACTCCCTCGGTGACTCTGCTGCAAAAAGTGCAGATACAGATGCGCATCGAACCGAAGATCCCCATGGGCAACCGCGGAACATTCGAGGGCGTGGAGTTCGAAGCGATCGGGTTTCAAGAGCGCACCATTGACGTCGATGGAGTCGCCTACTCATGGCAAGAGTACTTGCTGTTTCATCCTTACAAAGGCTTCCGCTACTTAAGCGAGTACAACGGGCACTGGAATATCATCAAGCCGAAGAACTGCGTTCCGGCGCTCGATGCCGTTGGGCGTTCGGCGACCATCGAGGGCAGAAAATACAAGCACTTTCAGCGCGCGGGGGCACGTACGACTTACGTGATCGGCGAGTTTCCGTGGCAGGTGCGGTTCGGCGATGTGGCGACCGTGGACGATTATACTGCACCGCCTTACATCCTTTCCGGCGAACGAACGACGGATGAAGTCAACTGGTCGGTAGGCGAATACATCGACGGCAAGGATGTCTTCAAAGCGTTCAAGCTGGAAGGTGCTCCGCCCGCGCCGCAAGGTGTCTACGCGAACCAACCGAATCCGCGCACGAACAGTTCGCTGTGGCGGATATTCCTGATCTTTTTCCTGATCGCGACGTTCGTTTCGATGTACTCGTGCATCGCCAAAGGCCAGCGCGAGGTCTTTCGCAAGAGCTATCAGTTCGTTCCGTCGAGCAACGCGGAACCATCGTTTGTCACCGAGCGATTTGAGCTGGCGGGGTGGCGCAACGCGGCCACCGATGTGGAGATCCAGGCCGATATTCTCAACAATTGGGTTGCGTTTTCGATTGCGTTGATCAACGAAGACACCGGCGAAGCGTTCGACTTCGGCAAGGATCTGAGCTATTACGCGGGCGTGGACGAGGGCGAGAGTTGGTCGGAAGGCGGCATGAAAGCGACCGTCACAATTCCGTCCGTGCCGCCTGGACGATACTATCTACGCGTCGAACCGGATCGCGACAAACAAGAGGGCGATACCGACGCAACGATGTCGAAGACCGTCAACTATGAGATCATTGTGCGGCATGACATCCCTGCGCCCGGGTTTGTCTTCCTGGTGATGTTCCTGCTTTTGATCCCACCGATTTGGATCTCGATCCGCAAGTGGATGTTCGAACAGAAGCGCTGGTCGGAAAGCGACTACGCGCCTGTTTCCAGTGGAGGCGATTCCGACTCGGACGACTAATCTATGATGCGCCATCCTTTCTACCTGCTCTTTGGAACCGCCATGACCGGCTGGCTCGCTTACACCGAGTGGACCGGCGGTGGCTATGCGGGCGTGACCCGCTTGAACAACGTACCGAGGTCGGTGCGTGACAACCCGGGAGCGTATCGCTCTCACTACAGCTACATTCCCCGCTATATGGGAGGCAAATAGGACTTTATGACGGAATTTCACCCCTACGCGATACTCAATGCCGCGGTTTTTGCCGGACTCGGCATCCTGATCCTCTGCGCTGCGTTCGCGATCGTCGATTGGCTGACCCCGTACAAACTATGGGAAGAGATCGTGGAGCACAAGAACGTGGCACTGGCGATCATGGTGGGAGCGATGTCGATCAGCGTTGGCATCATCATCGCCGCAGCGATCCACTAGACAAGTGGCAGCCGTTCTATTTGTATCGGTCTTTCTCATCGCGGCCTGCGGGCTGATCTATGAGTTGATCGCGGGGACGCTCGCGAGCTATCTGCTCGGCGATAGCGTCTTGCAGTTTTCCACCATTATCGGCGCTTATCTGTTCGCAATGGGCATTGGCAGCTATCTGTCGAAGTTCATCGGCCGCGGACTTGTCGCGCGGTTCATCGCGATTGAGTTGATGGTGGGACTTGTTGGCGGATTCTCGTCATCCCTGTTGTTTCTCGCCTTCGCTTATACGCAGAGCTTCCGCGTGCTGCTCTACGCGCTGGTGATCGTCATCGGCACGCTCGTGGGGCTTGAGATCCCGCTGCTGATGCGGATTCTGAAAGAGCGCTTCGACTTTCGCGATCTCGTCGCCCATGTGCTGACCTTCGACTATCTGGGGGCGCTGGGCGCATCACTCCTGTTTCCTTTGGTTCTGGTTCCCAAGCTTGGACTGGTGCGATCCGCGCTGCTGTTCGGCATGGTGAACGCAGGCGTCGCGCTGTGGAGCACATTTATTTTCAAAGACCAGATCGGCGTAGGCCGTAACCTGGTGGTGCCTTGCGTGCTGGTGCTGGCTCTCTTAGGTGGAGGCTTCGCGGGGTCCGATTACATTTCATCCATCGCCGATGACAATTTGTACGCCGACGATGTGATCTTCACGCGCGACACAAAGTATCAGCGGATTGTTTTGACCAAGTGGAAAGACGATGTGCGCCTCTTCTTGAGTTCGCACCTGCAGTTCAGCTCTCGCGATGAGTACCGCTATCACGAAGCGCTGGTGCATCCGGGGCTTGCGGCGCTGCCAGGGGCGCGCCGTGCATTGGTGTTGGGTGGCGGCGACGGACTCGCAGTGCGCGAGATTCTGCGATACCCCACGGTGCAGCAGATTCAGTTGGTGGATCTCGACCCGGAAATGACCCACCTGTTCACGACGCATCCGATGATGTCGAAGTTGAATGGCGGATCGTTGAAAGATCCAAGGGTGAAGGTGACGAATGCCGATGCGTTCGTGTGGTTGGAACAGCATCCCGAAGAGATGTACGACTTCGTGGCCATCGACTTTCCAGATCCGACGAATTTCTCTTTGGGCAAGCTCTACACCACGGCCTTTTACCGGCTATTGAAGCGCCATGTGAGCGTGGGCGGGTTGGTGGTGGTGCAGAGCACCTCGCCATTGTTCGCGCGGCAGAGCTATTGGTGCATCGTTCAGACCATGGATGCGGCGGGGTTCAAGACTCACCCCTATCATACGTATGTGCCTTCTTTTGGCGAATGGGGCTACGTGTTGGCGAGCCTGCAAGGCTATGAGCCTCCGGTCTCGTTGCCGCAGGGTCTGCGGTTTCTGACGACGCAGAATGTCGCGGGGCTGTTCGACTTCCCTGTGGATATGCAGCGAGTCGACGCCGAAGTGAACCGGCTGAACGATCAAGTGCTGGTCCGATACTATGAGCGCGACTGGAAATCGATTACCCGATAACTATTCAAATTTCACGGTGACGGGAATCGAGTCCGCTGGGATGTGTCGCGGGTCGCCGTAGTAGCGAATGAAGAAGTCCTGGGTGCCTTCCTGGAAGGGACGTTGGATGCGTACGGAAGCGCCGTTGTCCTTCAGAGGGAAGCGTCCGACGGTTTCGCTGCCGATAAAGAATTCCACGTCGCCAGTGGGTTCCGCGATACCGCAGTTTTTACTGGCGGTCTGCGTCACAGATGCCGTGAGGGTGAGGAACTCGGTGGTAACTTTCAAGGGCAGATCCACAAACGTGACATTGACGGGAAGCGGAATCAGATCCATGACAAGCCAGGCAGAAGAGAGCGGCCGGATCGTTGCATCGCCTGGGAAATCAGCGGTCACGCGCAGAGTGTCGAGGGGAACCGAGATTTCCGTTTGCGCGGTGGCGATGCCGGGCTTGATCAATTCGAGCGCACCTTCGGCGATCTTGGATACGGATCCGGTAGTGGATGTCGCAGTGATCGTATAGGCGCGGTTCGAGAAGTCGAGCAGCGGCGGAAATGTCATGCCGATATTGAATGGAACCGGGTAATCGCAGTGGAATCGGACGGGCACGCCAGGTGCCGGCTTGAGGTTAAAGATGGAGGGCACGGCGGCGAGCGACACGGTTGGCGTGGCGCGCTGGATTAGGGTGATCAGCGTCCCGCTGGAGGCCGTGCGGTAGTTGGCATCGCCGTCGTAGGTGGCAGTGAAGCGAAGGTCGGGACCGAGGCGGAGCGCTGTGAAATCGATGGCCGTCAGGATCTGCGGATAGGGTGTAGTGGATGACGACAAGACGCGACCGCGACCGATGGGAATGCCGGATTCGTAGATGGTGACCGTGCCTGTGATGGGCGGCCCGCCGGAAGCGCCTGTGGGCACGGCGTCGACACGAACTTGCGCATACACGGTGAATGAGACGCCGATCTGCGGATACACCGTGCTGGCAACTACATCGATGACCGGTGTGCGGCTGGCGACGCCCAGGGTGGTGCGTCCGATCGCGCGGTCATAATAGGCGTCGCCTGGGTAGACAGAGGTCACGCTCAGCGCGCCGGTAGGGAGCTTCGCACTTGAAAAAGTCGCGGCAGCCGCGGGGTTCAAGAGTTCGACGGAAGTGACTGGCCCGAATGTGCTGGTGATTGCACCTGAGGGGAGCGGCGCTCCGTTCACGGGCGTCACCTCGACACGAAGATCGGTATTTTGCCCTTCGACAGTCGATGCGGGCAACCGGTAGTTCAACGTGGCCAGATACTTCAGGGGCACGTGGCGGATCATGGTTCCCATTCCGGGGATGGTGGCCGTCACTCTGAGGCGCGATCCAATGTCGGTGTTCAACGGCAACAGCATCGGGATCCCGGAAAACGATCCGGCGGGGTTGGTGGTTATGCGGGGGGTGAGGATGCGGAACTGCGGAATCGCGGTGGTGGAGGTGTTCAGTTGGGAGCCGCGGATAAAATCCAGGGTAAAAACGATGGTGACATTGGGGGCGAGGTTGCTGCCCGAGACACGAACCGTTTCCTGCGGATGGTAGACATTGGAAGTGAAAGAGATCGATGGGAAGAGGATCCGCAAGCAGCCATCTTGGGGGGCGGGGAATTCTTCGCCGACAGCGGTACCGCCGCAAGCGAGCACCGATCCCGCACCTGGCGCGGTGAGCGCGCCGCCGGACGCGTCCAGATTATTCAGCACCCGGAAAGTATTGCTGGAGGAATCGAACCATTCACTGGAAATGGCGCGATCGATGGGGATGTTGGCAGCACCGCCGGTGGGCGGGGTGGCGAACTTCCGGGTGTCGATTCCCCCGGCGATCAATACGCCACCGTTGCCTGGAATGACAATGGCGGAATGGTCTTTTCGAGCGGCATGCATGGTCGCGCCGAGCATGGCCCAGCGGGTTGCCTGGGGATCGAGAGCTTCCACGGAGGCGAGCAGATTGCGATTGAGTGTTTCGCCTCCAAAGACGAGAAGACGGCCATCTTCGAGTGTCACGGCGGCGTGATTGGTACGAGGGGAAGTGAGTTCGGGTCCAGACCAAACGATGCTGGTGAGCGGATCGAACCATTCGCTGGTGCGGAGGATTGTTCCGTTGAGTCCGGTGCCTCCTGTGAAGAAGACGCGGCCGTCTTGCAAGAGGGTCGCGGCGTGGGCACGGCGTGGATAATTCAGTTGTCCGCGGGACGGCGTAAATCGATTGGAGTTGGGATCGAAGATTTCGGCGTACGGCAGCAGGGTGTTGTCTTCGGTGAAGCCTCCGGCGATGAGTACGCGTCCGTCTTGCAGAAGTGTGGCGGTGCTGCCGGCGCGGGCAAGTCCCGCGGATGCGATGGGGAGCCAGACTTCGGAGGCGGGGTCATAGACTTCGCCGTTGGAGCCGCGGAAGGATCCACCGGTAACGAGGACGCGGCCATCGTGGAGAGTGGTGCAGGTATGACCGGATCGGGGTGTGCGGAGGGGAGAGGTCAATTGGGAAACGCCATCCTGGGAGAGGAGTTCAGCGGAGGCGATCGCGGCACCGGATGCATCGGTTCCACCAATGAACAGGACTCGCGAGTCGTCGATGGTCGCTGCGCATGCGCCGGAGCGTGCGACCTGCAATTTGGCGAACGGAGTCCACGGGGGGACGGCATTTGAGACGTCCTGAGCCAAGGCGGCGACCGAAAGCAACCAAAAGAACATATACGATCAACCTATCATGTTGTGCAGGAAATGTTTTAGGGAGTGGATAGGGGGTCCGGGAAGGAGAGGCCGCGGAGTGTGAGCGATTCGTGAGAAACCTGTGTAAAATGTGGGGTTTCGACTATTGGGCGGCGGCGCGGCCAGCAACTTCGACCTTCGGTTTTTGATTATCGACCTTTGGTCGGTTTTGATTATCGACCTTTGGTCGAGTTTGTTTTCGATCGTCGACCGCGGTGCCAAGAGCATCGAGATCGATCGCAACCGACCTTATGGATTCCGGAACTTGAAAAGGATTGGCCGGCAAGGAAGAGATCAGTTGTTTCGTGTACGGGTGTTGGGGCCACAAGAATATGGCGCGAGTCGGAGCTTCTTCGACTATGACGCCTTTTTCCAGAATCGCCACGCGCTCGGCAATTGCGGCGACCGATAACAAGTCATGAGAGATGAAAAGCGTCGCCATGCCCCGTTCGGCGGTCAGCCTTCGCAGCAGCGAGAGCACTTCCTTCTGGGTGATGACGTCCAGCGCCGAGGTTGGCTCGTCGGCGAGCAGAAGTTTCGGATCGTGAAGAAGCGACATCGCGATGAGTACGCGCTGGGCTTGCCCGATCG
>CAZCPL010000030.1:13193-35377 GCA_964500255.1 uncultured Solibacteraceae bacterium
GGGATAACGGCGCAAAAAAGCAGAATCGACAGGCAGGTCGACTTCCCGCAGCAGACGTTGGACTTTTTGCAGACCCTGGTTCCAGTTTGCGGAGGAGTGTGCGCGCCAGGCTTCGCGAAACTGTGTTTCTAGCCGGAGCATGGGATTCAATGCCTGCGCCGCACTTTGAAGGACAAGCGCGATCTCGCGACCGCGAATGCGTCGCATCTGTTTTTCGGTGAGGTTCATGAGATCGCCGAATTCGCCGAACTCGATCTTGCCGTTGACTTGTCCCTGCTTCCAATCGAGCAAGCGCAAGAGTGCCAGAGCGAGAGTGCTTTTGCCGGATCCGGATTGGCCGATCAGGGCGACAGTTTCGCCAGCGCGGATTTCCAATTGGAGATCGTTGAGAACTCCCGGTCTCGATGGATAGTCGACGGTGATCCTGGCAGAAAGCAGTGGGGCCGTCACCGCGCACTCCACACAAGCCGGTCGGCATTCCAGAGTACCCTCGGAAAGTCCACCGACGGATCGGCATTGCCAAGACTTGACGCGACCGCGACCAGTGCGTTTCGATGCGAAAGAAAGAGCACCGGTGCCTCGTCGTTCAGAATCTGCTGGACTCGTTCAAAAGCGTGATGCCGCTTCTTGAAGTCCGCCGTGGAGGACTGCGCTCGCATGGACTTGTCGATTTCCGCCTCCCAGGAGGTGGCCGGCGTCTTCTGCCCCGGATTCCACATGTGCTGGGGACCGGTAGACAGGAGCATATTCAGGAAGCTCATTGGATCCGAACCGGCGTTGACGAATCCGAACAGGCAGACCTCATAATTCTGCGAGCGGCTGATCCGTTCGATCAGTGACGGCATGTCGAAAGTGGCGACGGTGATTTTGATGCCGATCTGTTTGAGATCCTGTTGCAAGAGGGACGCCATACGGCTGCGCGCCTTACTATTTGCGCTGGTGATCACGGAGAATTCCACGGGTCTGTTGGATCGATCCAAGAGAACATCGCCTTGCAGGCGAAAACCATCCTGCTGCAACAGCCTCTTCGCTTCGACGAGGTCGAATGCATGGGGCTTAAGCCCGGCCTTGAACCAAGCCTTGTTCGCCGGTGTCATCAGACCGGCGGACGAGGTCGCACGGCCTTGAAAAACCAGCCGATTGATGTCATCACGGCGAATAGCGGCCGATACGGCCCGGCGAAAATGCTTTGATTGGAACCAAGCGAGCTTGTGCGGTGCGAGCGGGGAACCCGGGTTCTGGTTGAACCAGAGAAATTCAACATCTGAGGAAGGACCCGCATCGAACACCGATCGCGGCATCTCTTTTTGCAGGCGATCGTAGCTGATTGCATCGATCGATTCCATCAAATGAATCTCGCCGCGGCGAAAGCGTTCGAGTTCCATATCCGCGTTGGCGACGATGTCGATCTGCAACGAGTCGAGTTGCGGCAGTCGGCGGCCCGAAAGCAAGCGCCAATAGTATGGATTGCGAACCAGTTTGAGATGAGAGGCCGCCTTGTATTCGCGCAGCACAAATGGACCCACGCCCAGTTTCACGTCGCCCTTGGCCGAAAGCATGGGCAAGTCTCCCACCTCGGATTCAATCGAGGGAACAACGACAGGGAAAGTGACGGCTACGCGGTCGCCAGCAAGTGCTTCCGCGATGACATTGCCTTGTTCGTAGCGGAACGCGCCAGACTTGGGAGAGTTCAGCGATGGATCCATCACCCGCCGGATGGTGTGGACAACATCTTTTGCGGTTAACGCCGAGCCGTCGGAGAACCTGATGTCCTTTCGCAGTTGGAACACAATCTTGCGGCCCTGTTCGAGGATCTTCCATGATTCGGCCAGATCCCCCTCATACTTGCGCGTCTTGCGATTGACTCGCAGAAGACGGCCGTGCTGGAGCCGTACCAGAAGTTCGCTCGACTGATCGGCACTGAGGATCGGATCGAACGTCTTCGGATCGCTGCGCATGGCAAAGCGCAGTTCCCCGCCCCACTGCAGGTTGCCGGGAGCGGTGGCCGAGATCTCCGCTGCGAAGGTGGACAAGGAAACAACGAAAAGGGCGAAGAGACTGGTCATGTTCGTGCCGGATTACTTTCTGATTTGGAGAGCCCTTGCATGGCGAGCAGCGCCGCCACGAGACAGGCGGCAGGAGCGAGCAGCCAGGGAGAGTCCACAACTTCGCGATGCCCCGATAATTCGAACAACAAATTGCCCCAGGAGGGCATTGGTTCGCTGACGCCCAGCCCGAGGATTCCGAGGTTGGCCTCAGTCAGGATGTAAAGCGGAATCGAGATCCAGAACTGGGCCAACAGCACAGGCCGGAGAGTGGGCAAAAACTGCCGGATCCAAAGCCTGGGTCCGCCGATCCCCATGGCGCGCGCCTGCAGCAGGAATCCTTCGCTCTTGGCCGCCGTTGTGGAAGCACGGACGACACGCATCGCTCCAGGCCAGCCGAGCAGACCCAGCAAGACAAATGTGATACCAACAGAAGCCCACGCCGACACGTCAAGCGGCAGCATGGCGCGGACGATCAGCAGAAGAAACAACCAAGGCATGGAGGAGAACAAATCCGCTGAGGCCGACAAAGTTTGTTCGATCGGACCTCCTGCGACACCAGCCGTTAAGCCAATCGCCACCGCGATCGCCAGCGAAAGGAGCGCCGCCGCTGGCGCAAGCAACAACGAGACTCGCGCCCCATGTAGCAGCCGGGTGAAGCGGTCACGGCCAAGTTCGTCCGTGCCCAGAAGGTGCTTTGTGGAAGGCGCCATCGATGGCGCTTCACGATCCTGGGCCTCATAGGAATAGGGCGTGAGAAACCCCGCCAGAAGGGCCGACAGCGCGAGCACGGTCAACACGGAAATGGCCAGGATCCGTATCATGACGCCACCGGGTCGGGACTGGATGTCTGCAAAAGTTCCGAGGCTACGCTGGCCAACTGGATCACCGCCGTCATGCAGAGCACCAGAGGCAAGAGCAGAGCCAGGTCGCGGCCCAATGCCGCCCTCCAGGCGAGTTGCCCGAGACCAGGGGACCCACACAGGGCCTCCATGGGGATCGCCGCGCTCACGGCCGTCGCTGCGCTCGATCCAACGAGAGCCCAAAGCTGAGTGGAAATCAACGCCCGGACATGGCGATAAACCAAGGCGGAGCGGCTCACCCCACGGGCCGCCGCGGCAAAGATACAGGGCTGATTGAGTGCCTCTGCCGCGAGTTGACGCACGTAGCGGTGAATCTGCGGAAACACTGCGATGGCAATGCCCGCCGAGACCGGTGCTCCGGCAAGGAAAAGCGCCATGGCAAGCAATCCCGATGGAAACGACAGCAACGAGATCGATACGGCAGACCCGGTCCAATCCAATGGACGGTACAAGGATCCCAAACCCGCCCACAACAGAGCTGAGGCCCAGGCAAGGGTTAGACCCATCGTCACCGACACAAGCGTTGTCCGCCAACGTTCGGAAAGCAGGCGATCGACCGGTGCGCCAAAAACTTCCGAAGTTCCCCATTGGCCCCGAAGCATGCGCCCGAAATGAGACTGCAGCGCCAGAGCGAAAGGCACATGCTGGCCGCGCATTGCTTCGATACTCTCGGCGCTAAACCGCAGATCCACTTCGCGTTCATCGATGCCATAGCCCGGTGCGAGGCGTACGAGAGCGATGACGAAAACGCCTACGAATGCAATCGTAAGCGGGATTCGCAAAAACGCCCGTAGATATCGCTGCTGGAACAAGCTCGACCTCGTGAAAATCAGAGAAGAGACCCTCTCCTCAAGTAGTCAATCGACCAAGCGGCTTGCTTTCTTGAGGATCAATGCTTTCAATGATCGATCGACAGTGTCGAAGTCAGGTGAATGGGGGGATCGTTGACTAGGCTGCGGGTACCGCTCAGCGCGCCTGCGCCACAAAGGCCCGTGCCTGGGCAATCTCGCTCTCCGATTCACGGAGCACGAAGCCTTTCGCACGCAGACTATCGAACTCGGCGACTGCAACGCGATAGTTCTGTATCGATTCCGCGCGCCTCCCCAATTGGGCAAGAACATCGCCCATCGCCACGAAAGCTCGAATTACTTCCCGTTTCGGGATTTCCGTCTGTGACCCTGCGTCACCCGAGATGCGCCGGGCAGTGGCGATCACCGTTTGGGACAAGGCGACCGCTTCCGCCCCCTCGCCCGCGCGAGCCAGATTGTTCGCCAGCAGTTTTTGCAGCTTGATGAGTTCGATGACATGCGTCGTATTGGCACGATCGCGGGCCACCAGACGCTCGATGGTGTGCAAGCCATTGCGCACCCGCTGGATCGATTGAGCGGTGAGTTGTCGCTTGCCGATGCAGTCGCCCAGTTCGGCTTCGGTGAGCGCGGTAAACAGTAGAAAGGTACTGCTATCGGGTTCGCGTTGCAGAAGAGCCTGAAAGATGGGGAGTGCGCGGCGCAGGGATTGCTCAGCTTCTTCGCGGTATTCCGGCTGCCTCAAGGCTTCACCGGCCAGCGAAAGATACTGCGCCAGCTCACTTTGGGCGGTCTTGTCCAGCGGATCGAGCGCCGCGAGTCTTTCCCCGATGGCAATCGCTTCGCGAACATGGGTTCGAGCCGCCGCTTCCCGACCCGGAACCAGGCTCAGGATATCCGCGACAACGCTATGTGCCCGCGCCAGTTCGCGCTGTAGTTGGGCGCTGCCGGGATTGCGTTGCAGGCGCCGTTCATTGTCGTCCAAAGCCTCGAGATAAACTCGCAGACTTTGATCCCATTTGCCTTGACGACGCAAAACTCCCCCCAAAACGAGCTGAGCGCCGGCGCGGATCTCGTCGATCTCACGGTCGCCCGGGGCATTGGCACTCAGGCAGGCAGCCACGGCCGCTCTGGCGTGGCGTTCGGCATCGTCGAGACGATACTGGACACGATGGATGCGCGATAGACGCCAATCGGCGCGGGCTTGAATCTTCAGGGCTTCGATGCCACCGCCCGAGCCCACTTCGTTCGCCAGTGAACCTGCGGCCAACAGATGGTCTGTGGCTTCCAGCGGGCGGCTGAGATCGGAATTGGTATTGCCCATCCGCAAACGGAGACGGGCGAGCATCAGAAGATCGGCAGGGGCGGCGCGGCCACGTTTGCGCTTCCGTTCCAGCAGCTTTCTTCCCATATCCAGACTGGCGAGGGCATCCGGGGTGGTGCCTTGCAGTTCGCTCAACTGCAAATAGGTCGTCGCAATTTCGGTGGCCAGTTCCTCGTCGTCTTCCGCATTGTTGGCGATGATCTTTTGGAGATAGTCGCTGACATGCGCGGTGAGGGCTTGGCGTGCTCGCGCGGTTCCGGGGATGTCGGTGAGTTGGCCGTGTAAATCGACAAGAATTGTACGGGCGAACCCGCGCAGTTGATCGAAGCGGTTGCGCGCTGCCCTCGCCTGACGGACGGAAACGACCGTGCCTGCGACCAATGAGGCGGCGATCAGAAATCCCGCGGCGACGGGCCAAAGGTTGCGCCGCAGGAACTTACCGGCACGATAGGTAAGCGTATCCGGACGCGCCCGTACGGGCATTCCATCGAGATGCCGACGGATATCTTCTGAAAGATGCTCAGCCGATTGGTAGCGCCGCGCAGGATCTTTGCGGATGGCCATGAGCACGATGTTGTCGAGATCGCCCGCGAGTTTGCGCCGAAGCTTGGGGGGAGCGCTGTCCACGTCACTCGGCTTGCGCGGCTCGGTGTGGCAGATGATCCGTTCCATTTCGCCAGGGCTTTGTCCGGTCGCGCGATAGGGGCGTTCGCCGGTGAGAACTTCATAGAGAACGATGCCGAGCGAGTACACATCTGTGGATGTCGTCACGGTTTCGCCGCGAATCTGTTCGGGGCTGGCGAAGTCGGGCGTAATCATCTGCCCGGCTGTAGGTTGCGAGTCGGTCGGGGTTGGTTCGAGGATCTTCGCGATGCCGAAGTCGAGCAACTTCACCGAGCCTTCGGCGGCAATGAGAATGTTGGCGGGCTTCAGGTCGCGATGCACAATCAGATTTGCGTGGGCGTACTGGACCGCCGAACAGACTGAGCGAATCAGCGCAAGGCGATCGTTCAATGCAAGCGAGTGCTCTGCAACGTACTGCGTGATGGGGACGCCGCCTTCGACGAATTCCATGACCAAATAGGGAGCACCCTGGGACGTTCCGCCATCGAGCAATCGCGCGATGTTGGGGTGCTCGAGATTGGCGAGAATCTGGCGTTCGGCGCGGAAACGCGCGATGGCATCCGGACCGGCGAGCAGGCGCGGAATCACTTTCACCGCCACCTGCTTGCTGAATTGATCGTCTTCACGAATTGCGCGATAGACTGCGCCCATCCCGCCGCGGCCGAGCAGGGCGACGACGCGGTAGGGTCCGAGAAAGGTTCCGATCAGTGGATCGGTGGCATCCTGATCGTTCGCGAGATTGGATGCGGCCGCGGAAACGACGGCCTGCAGCGGCTTGCCAGTGTCCGCATGCAGAAGCTCTTCGACTTCCTGTCGAAGTTCGGGATCGGAGCTGCAATGGACGTCCAGGTAGCGGCTGCGCTCGTGAGAAGGGAGATCCGCCACCGCGGCGAAGACTTCTTCGAGTCGCTGCCAGCGATCGGGTGACATGCCCCATCATTATAGCCTTGCCCGTCAGGTGTGCCAGCCGCTAACCCAGGGCACTCACTAGGCGGCAGGCTACATTACTTCGCCGCGCGGACCTCGAGATCGTGCATCACATACCGCAGCAGGCTTTCGAGCGTGGTCGCCCGCGGAAACCTAGTCTTGTCCATGCCACTGCGAATGGTCGCGTCCTTCGATTTATCGAAAGGCAAAGCCACTGCGAAGTGATCGCCCTTCAACACACCCAGGTACGTCGAGTTGGGAATAATCGCGTCCGCTTGGATCAACTGGCCGTCCTGCCGTTTGTCGTAAGCGGCCATCAGATCCCATGTCTTTGCGAGAGCCTTCGAGGTATTCAGCTTGTCGGAAGAAGCGACGATCGAGTAGGTCGGCACCGGCGGTTCCGGATATGCGCCCAAAAACGCCTGGCGCTCGCTGCGCTTGAGGCTCTTGAAACCGGTGGCGAGATCGCCTTTGCAGTTGGCCATCTTGAAATAGCCGCGAATCCAGGCATCGGCTTGGCCAGGCAGGGCATCGGCGATTACCGATCCACCGGATGCGCCAGCGACGCTGATGAACGCCGCGACGTACTGCTTGATGTCCTGCTTGGCCAAAGCCACCTGCAGATCGGGCGTACCTTTGCTGTAGCCAACCAGAATGTACTTTTTCGTCGGATCTTTGGGGCCATTTTCGCGCAGGTAGTCGCCAATCATCTTCGCGTTCTCGTCGCTCGCGTCATTCGGAACGGGCAACAATGCAACATCGATGCTGTATTTCGACTTCAGCGCCGTCTGCCCTTCTTCGAATGCAGGGCTCTCGGGAAAGCACGAACTCATAAAGCCCGGCACAATCAGGATGCGGTATTTGTTCGAGAGTCCCGGCAGTTTGAAGTCTTTCTTGCCATTGTCTTCGATGTACTTATCGCAACCGCCCCAATCGCCGCCATCGGGATTGTTCTGCGCGAGAACGCTACAGAAATAGTCGGCGAAGCGATCGCTGGTGTCGGCCGTATCCGGCGGAAAGTATACGATCGCGGTGCGCCCGTCGGAACGGAATGGCTGGCCATGCGCGGTCTTCGCTTCCTTGATCGGATCGGTCATGGTCATGTACTCATTGCCGATTACGAGTCCGCTTTCGGTGAGACTGCGGGCGATGAAGTCGCGCTCTTTATCGGTGTCGGAATCGATCTTATGCGTGAGCTTGCCGTTGCGTTGGTCTTTGTCGAAACCGACGTCGTGCGTGCCGGCGCCCACCCAGACGCTCTGGCCCCCAACCGCGAAGGGTGCCTTCCAGATGCGGAAGTGATGGCGCGAAGCGATCACACGAATCGGATCGCCTTGCGCATAGCCGTAATCCTGAACGCGACCGAACATCATCAACTCGCTCATGGGCAAGGTGACATAGGATTGCCTCGAAACACTGGCCAGAATCCCGCGGAAAACGGCATCTTTCGTGGTGCGATCCACGGTGACCCAGCCAGCATTCGATAGAGCATTTTTGACCTGATTCTCGCTGGCGACCACAACGAAGTTGACCCGATCGCCAGGGTTGTTATCCTTGTCCACCACTCGCTTCGGAATCGAATCCAACTGCTGCTGCGTGAGACGTGTGGTGATCGTTTTGTTCGCCGGCGCCGCGCCAGCCTTGGCTTTGGTGATTTCCACCTTCACCGTGAACTTGCCTTCCGCACGATCGCCGGAAAGATGATTGAGGCCAACAAACAGGCGCCCGTCCAACCCAACGCGCTGCTCGCGCTTCTGCCCGATCAGAAACGGACGCGCGGTGTCGCGTTCGCCAATACGCCCGATGAGCGCGCCCTTCGGTGACTCGTTGAGTGGAAAGGTGCGAAGCATATCGGTCCAGGCACGAGTGCCGCCTTCGGGGCCATTTTCTTTCGGGGACATTGCATACTTGACCGTGCCAGAACCGGTGAGCCGCACCACGTCGCCGGCCTTCAGATCGAGTCCCGTATCGAGCCATTGCTTGCCGCCTTCGACGGTGAATTCCTGGATGGAATCGGGCTTGGTTGTGTCCTGCGCGGAAACCGCGAGACAGATGCAGAGGAATAGCTTGATGTTCATTGTCGTTTTTCGGAGATCGCCTGGCGGACCATCGTTTCAATTTGCGCCCACAAAATCGGATCGGCTTCCAACTTGGCGTGAGCGCCGCCAAGTTTGCGCCGGGGCCAGCTTTCAGGACGCGAGTAGCTGGGCAGAAACGGCGGGTAATGAAACTGCACGTTCGCGAGGATCGTGGTTTTGGACCCATCCGCCGCATGGATCTTATCCTCGCCTCGAAAGGTCAGAATCTCGCGCTGGTAGAAGTTCGCGGCCTTGCGGACGTTCGGAGGAATCACGCTGTCGCGCAAACCGAAGCTGTCGATCTGGACCGTAAGCTGAACGGGGATGCCCCGGCGATTGAGATCGCGCGCAAGCGCAACAATTTGCGCTCCACCGAGGCTCTGACCATAAAGAACAATGTTGGCGCGCCGCTTTTCAGCAGGTTCCAGCTTGCGGTTCCCGTTCGTATCCAGGGCCTTGAGAATGTACTTCAGCGCCGTTCGCCGATTGCGATTGGCGAGGCTTTCGGCATGGAAGCCCGGTGTTTCGCGGAGCTTTAACGCCAGCTTACGGACACCGCGATTGGCGTCGTCCCAATGTTCGAATCCCCCCAGCATTCCAATGACAATGGCATCGTTCGGATCCATCGCTTTGGGAGGCGGAATCTGACGAAGGCTCTGTGCTGACAACGCCGCTGCTATTAGAAAAAGAGACACCGCTTTGTGTGACGAGTTTCTTAGCAATCTGGTTTCGATTGTAACGATCCGGACGGTGCGATGAAAATCAGATGCTTCTGGACGAAAAACTTTCCCACAAGGATTCCGCCCTCGGCGATCATTTTCGAAACGATTAGTCGAGCCTTGTCGTTGTGGATCGGCAGCCAGCCGTTCATCCAAACGATGAGCGCCAAGGCCAGCGCGAATGCGGCGGCATAGAGCAGAACGAACTTGGGTCCAGAAGACCGGTGCGCCACATCCGACTCGAAGACTTTGGATCGCACGGCGAAATAGTTGAACGGGATCGAGGCTGCTCGCCCTGCGATCTGGCAGATCAAGATGCTTTCTGTAAAGGCGTTGGCGGCGAAGAACGCGGCGTAGTCGAGCACCGCGGTCAAAGAATAGACCAGCAGAAAACGCGCGGCGATCATTGCGGCCTGACAACCGTCACGGCGGCGAATCCTTCTGCAACCGTTGGAGGCACGAGTTTTTTGGCCATCGTCCGAATCACATCTTCCGGGACGACGCGCGAGCGTTTGCGGTTTCGTTCGAGACAAACTTCGAGCGGTGTATCGAAAAAGATCGCTTCGGCAGTGCATCCATACTGTTTGGCGATCTTCAGAAAGAACTTGCGGTCTTTGCGCGTGAGACTGGTGGCGTCTAGGTAGGTGATGGGCCGCCCGATCGCGATCCGCTGGCGAATCAAAAACCGCACCGTGGCGAACACCGCTGCGTGAACAGTCTGATCGGTGGCGTCATCGGCTAATTGCAGCCGGATCGCATCCGTCGAAATGGCCTGCACGGCTAGCGTTTCGAAGTAGGTGGACTTTCCCGACGCAGGCAGGCCCACGGCAATGACGAGCTTCATGCACTTAACATCTTCACACGCCGTCCACACCGCAACTCTCGAGCCAGCCGATGCCCTTGTATTCGGGAATGCGCTGGATGAGCCGTCGAAGAGTCTTGTAGTCCTCCCACTCGAGACGAGAACCTCGGCCCTCAGGTCGATGCGGTTTGTATCTTTCCACCAGAGTGCAAGCATAGCGATATATGTGCAGGAACGGTGTGGAGATGTTGCGCGGAACCGTCATGTCGGCCTTGTTCAGATAGAGGAAAACGACCTGCGCTAAATAGGCCGCAGCCTCACTGCTGAGGTCGGTGAACTTCCAGGCGTTGCGAATATCCAACAAGGCATGGGTACATTCGTGGACAACCAGTGCCTGGTCGGAAAGTCGGAAGCTTTGAGACCTGCGAACGAAGAAGGTGTTGGTTCCAACGCCGTACGCCGCCCACTCGGAGCTTTCCCCGGTTTCGACCGAGATCCGGCCATCCTCAATCGCGGCCGCAACAAGTTCGTAGCCGGTTCCCGAAACGTGAAAGTGACCGACGTGGAAGTCGATGTTTGAGATCCGCGGATTCCTCAAAACGGAAAGCAGGTCGTCTTTGGTCGCGGGCATTCTGCCCTTCTATGCGCAACCGCGCGGAAGAAAGCACAACGCTACCGGCCTTTCCATCCAAATTTGCGAAAGTAGAACGCGTAGAAAGCCAGCCAGAAGACGGCAACGGCGATTCGCTTGCCCTGCATCTCCAAGGGCAGTAGATAGCGCGAAGCTAGCGCAAACGCCACCACGGCGAAGAAGAAGCGAACATAGCGAGCGGGAATCGAGATGAGCAGAAAGGCGGCGAGACTGCGGTTACGCACGCCACACTCCACGGCATAGATCTTGTACGGGATGCCCTGCAGTGGCCCAAGCAGGACCGCCATCAGGCCGCGCGCCGCAAGTTGACCGGCAACCCTGTTGACGAGTTCGGGGCCAATGGCGGGAACTTTGTTGAGAAATGCCTTGGCGGAGACTTCGTTGTTGCGTCCCCACAGCCAAAACACCGCACCGCCATGCAAAGCTCCGGCGAGAGCAGCCAGAGATCCGGCAACGCCAGCAGTGAAACTCTCGATGGCGAGAAAGCTCAGCCAGACGTCGGGGACGAGAAAGAAGAACGTCGCTTCCGCGAATCCCCAGGCGAGTGCGATCGCGAGTGCCGTCATTTGAGTCGATTCACACAGGTAACCGCAGTCAACGCGGTAAGGATACCGAAGATCCAAGGCCAATATCGCAGGGCTTCCGGTGCGAAAGCGGTGACGATCGCCAGAAGCCCAATCGCCAAGGCACGATCGCTCTTGCCCATGGGTCCTTCATAGCGCCGCTTGCCAGTCAGCGCTTGCTGCAATACGCCGCAGAACTCAGTGAGGATTTCGCCGATGACGAACAGCGCGACCGCCAACGGCGCGCTCAGCAGTGCGAGAGGAAGATAGAGCGCAATATCGCTGAGCAGATCGCCAAGCTCGTTGAGAATCGCGCCAAGCTTCGTCGATTGATTTAGTTGGCGCGCCATCATGCCGTCGATTGCGTTCAGCGCCATGCGTAAGAACAGCCAGACCGGCAAGGCCAGCAATGAGTAGCGTAGAGACACGAATGCGGCGAGGCCGCTACCGGCGATCGCCGCGATCGTCACAACATTCGGACTGATCCCCACTGCGGCCATGGCGCGCATCGATGGCCGCAGCAGGTTCTGGAAACGTGGCTTCAAATCATAAATCGAAGGCACGCGTTTCCGTTACTGAAACATGCGCTTGCCGCGGCGCAGAAACGCAGGGATATCGAGGTCGTTGGCGTATGCCTCTTCTTGTTGTTGCGGCGTCGGTGGAACAGGCTGGCGAGCGGCCGGAGCAGCATGATAGTCGTGCGACGGCGAACCGTTTCCGGATGCAGTCGCATGCATCGCGTAAGGCTGCGGATGAGGAACCGCGGGAAGCGCTTCGAACAGGTCGTGGATTTCCTCATCGAGATCCGAGTGCGAGGGTAGAGGCTCCTCATAGTAAACAGGAGCCGGCGGCGGCGCCACTGCCACCGGAGGCGGAGGAGGCAGCGCTGCAGGACCTGAATAATACGAGGGCGGGTTCACCTGCGACGGAGGCATCGTCATCACGGGAATCCCACGCGCCGCGGCATCCAGCGTACGTTCCGGTATCGGAATGCCCTCGCGTTCAAAGCCGGTGGCGATCACCGTCATCTTCACTTCATCGCCAAGATTCTCGTTCATTACCACGCCAAAGTTGACCTGCACATCTTCGTTCGCAGTCGCCGAGCGAATCAACGAACAGGCTTCGTTCACATCGTGCAAGCTGAGGCTTCCGGAAGCCATGATGTTGATCAACAAACCACGTGCGCCAATCACACCGCCTTCTTCCAGCAGTGGCGAACTCATGGCGATACGAGCGGCTTCCATCATCGCGCCGCTGCCCTTGGCCATCGCGGTGCCCATCATCGCATGACCCATGCCGAGCATGATCGCGCGGATATCCGAGAAGTCGCGATTGATGATGCCTGGCGTGGTGATGATGTCCGAGATGCCCTGCACCGCTTGACGCAGAACATCGTCGGCAATGCGAAACGCTTCGAAAAAGCTGGTGCCTTTGGGGACCAGTTCGAGCAGGCGGTCGTTCGGAATCGTGACTACCGTGTCGACAGTTTGGGCAAGATCGGCGAGCCCTTTGATCGCCGCGCGCATACGCTTCGGGCCTTCGAAAGCAAACGGCTTGGTGACCACTGCCACTGTCAGCGCATTCATCTCTTTGGCGAGCGAAGCGACAACGGGCGCGGCCCCGGTGCCGGTTCCACCACCGAGCCCCGCGGTAACGAAAACCATGTCCGCTCCGTCGAGGATCTCGATGATTTTCTCGGTGTCCTCCACCGCGGCTTGGCGTCCGATTGCGGGGTCTGAACCCGCGCCGAGTCCATTGGTAAGCTTCGATCCGATGACAATTTTGTTCGGCACCGGCGAAGCGTTGAGCGCTTGGACATCGGTGTTCATTACGTAGAACTCAACGCCCTGCACGCCCTCGTTCATCATGCGCGTCACGGCGTTGGATCCGCCTCCGCCGACGCCAATTACTTTGATTCTGGTTCCCATCACGTCTTCGTCTTGTAAGAGAAACTTAAGATCTGCCATTTGCCTTGCCTCCCGTCACTCGCTATCCGATGCCGCGCGAGTACGGATGTTCCGCTCGCGTCTGTTTCCTACTTCAGGATCATGCTCATGAGGCCCGGGGCCTTCCGCTTGAACTCCATCCGTGTCTTCAATTTCGCCGAGTAAAGCGACAACCCTGCAGCCGTCGTCCAATCGGCGCGATTCAATTCATCCGGCCAATTCTCGAGCCCCAACGGAATCGCCTTGCGAGCCGGGCAATCAAGAATCACTTCAGCCATGTCTTCCATGCCATTCAACAAGGAACCACCGCCGCACAGCAGAACGCCTTCGGTCAGTGTATTTTCCAGTCCGGCGGCTTCGAGTTTTCCACGCACCTGCTGAAACAGCTCTTCGGCGCGCGCTTCGAGCACTTCGTTGAGTTCGCGACGCGATGCCTCACGCGGCGGGCGACCTTCACTCGAAGGGATTTCGATCAGCGTATTGTCGGCGGTGAGCCCGAGCCTCGCGCAGCCGTGTTCGCGCTTGAGCAGTTCGGCATCGGTCATGGAGATCTTGAAGATCGTGGCGACGTCACGGGTAAAGTGATCGCCGGAAATCGGCACCGACGACGACAATACCGCCGCTTCGCCATCGTAGACAACGAAGTCTGTGGAGTGGGATCCGATATCGACGATCGCGACACCGCGGCTTCGATCGCGTTCCATCACGGCGGCATAGGCACCGGCAACCGCTTCGAACATGGTCTCTTCAACGTTGATGTGCGCGCGCTGCACTGCGCCGGTGAGCGTATCGTGCTCTTGTGCGGACGTCGTAACGACATGCGCATTCGCTTCGAGACGCGAAGCTTGCGTGCGATACGGATTTCGGATTCCCGCACGTCCGTCGACAACGAAATCCTGCGGCAATACCTGCAAGAGCGCGCGATCGTGATCGAGTTGCACTTGCGAGGCGAGCCGCATGGCAAAGGTCATGTCTTCGATTTCGATCTCTCGCGGACGACCGAGTTCATAGAGTCCGCGGCTGCGCGCGCTGACGATCGTAGGTCCTCCAACTCCGATCACTGCCGCATCCACAAGCACGCGGGCGTTGCGTTCCGCGTGTTCCACGGCTCGAAGTATGGATGCCGAGAGAGCTCCAGAGTCAGTGATGCGTCCACGCGTCCAGCCGGCGGCATCCGCTTCGCCGGCACCGGCAAAACGGAGATACTCGTCTTCGAGGATGGCGATAACACAACGCGTGCGATGGCTGCCCGCGTCAATGCCGATTGCGAACTGAGGATCTTTCGCCAACGTCATTCTCCTTTTTCCGTATCGGGCACGTTTGAGATCCGCCCGTCCAACCGCAGATCGAAAATGCGATCGGCGGGCATTTCCCGATGTACACGCGGGAAAGAGTTCTCAAAGCCATCGAGTCTTGAGAGAAAGTTTCTGCCACCCAGCCACAGCGTGATGGAACGTTCCGTCACAGGCAGGGTTACTTTGACGTTGTCCATATCGGAAACGTCAACCATGGTGAAGCGTTCGCCATGGCGACCGGAGTCTTTCATCACGCGCAGCATCCGCTTGATGCGTTCGGTACGTTGTGTCGAAGAGTCGCGAAAGTTCACGCCCTTCACATTGGGGACGTTCTGTTTGTACTGCGGCGGAATGCGTAGCAACATGCCTTCGGCATCCACCAGCCAGCCACGCTTCTCGTCGGCGTGTACCAATGCGACCGGAACCCGCTCTTCCACTCGAACCAGCACCTGATTGGGCCAGAAACGCGCAACGGTTGCGTCTTTGACCCATTCGAGCTTCAGTAGTTGCTCTCTGCGGTCGGCAACCGGCATCAAGTAGAGGCTCTTGCCATAGTCTTGCGAAAAGATCGAAACAATCTCTTTGTGCGAAGCAAAGGCGGCACCTTGAATCTGCAGACCGGCGGGATCCATGCCATATTCACTCGGCCCGGCGAACTGAAATCGCGAATCTGAAACGAGGAACTGCTCGGTCTCGTGGAACAGGTAGAGAGCACCGGCAAGCAGGATGATCACGATCGCCGCGCGATAGGCCCAGCGCAGTGTTTCCATGAGATCGGGATTGGTATTGCTCACGCTACGCGCCATGTGGAACCCCGATCTGCTGCAAAATCTTTTCGCCAGCCTGCCACACGTTGCCCGCACCGAGTGTGATCACACAATCGCCTTCGCGAGCTTCGGCACCGGCGGCTTTCACGGCCTCTTCGATCGAGCCGACGTACTGGACGTGACGATGTCCGAACGCGGACATACGGGCTGCGAGAGTTTGAGCGGTGACGCCTTCGATGGGCTTTTCGGAGGCCGCGTAGATGTCGAGTAGGTACACAACGTCCGCCTGATTGAAGGAACGCGCAAAATCGTCCATGAGGTAGTGCGTACGGGTATAGCGATGCGGCTGGAAGATTGCCAACACACGCGAGAAACTGCAGAGACGCGCAGCAGCGAGCGTGGCGCGGATTTCCGTCGGATGATGACCGTAATCGTCGACAACCGTAATGCCCTGCTTCTGCCCTTTGATCTGAAAACGCCGATCTACGCCCGTGTGGCGCTTCAAGCCAGCGCGGATGACATCGGGATCGATTTCCAATTCGAGCCCCACGGCAATGGATGCAGTGGCGTTGAGGACATTGTGGAAGCCTGGAACATTGATGCGGAACACACCCAGATCGCGTCCCTTGAACTTGAGGCGGAGCTCGCTGTAGAGGTGCCCGGAGTCAGTGTCCGAGATCATCAGATCGCACTGCGCGCTGGTTCCGTAAGTAATGGTGCGGCGCTTCACCTGCGGAAGCAACTGCTGCACGTTCTCGTCGTCGACGCAGAGAATCGCGACGCCGTAGAAGGGCACTTTGTTGACGAAGTCGAGAAACGCCTGACGGATGACGTCGAGGTTCGCGTAGTGATCGAGATGTTCGCGATCGATATTCGTTACGACGGCGATGATCGGCGCAAGTTTGAGAAACGATCCATCGCTCTCGTCGCTTTCGACCACGAGATAGTCGCTTTGACCCACGCGCGCATTCGAGCCGCCCATGAGTCCTACGCGTCCACCGACAACCACCGTGGGGTCGAGTTGCGCCTCGCTGAGCACAGCGGCAACCATCGATGTCGTGCTGGTCTTGCCGTGGCTGCCCGCAATGGCGATGCCGTATTTGAGACGCATCAACTCCGCGAGCAGTTCGCCGCGCGGAATCACGGGGATGCCGCGGCGCCGTGCTTCCACTAATTCCGGGTTGTCTTCTTTGACTGCGGAAGTCACTACCAAAGCCTTTGCGTCTCCGAGGGTTTCAGCGCTGTGGCCCTCTGAGACGCGAGCACCCAAGCCTTCGAGCCGCTCCGTAATCGGAGTCAACTTCGAATCCGAACCAGTGACCGTGTAGCCAAGCGTCAGCAACACTTCGGCGAGTCCGCTCATGCCGATTCCGCCGATTCCGGTGAAATGTACGTGCTGCCGCTTAAAGAACATTTTCCTCTCGAATTGTTTCAGGTTTCGTCATCTAAGTCAATGAGTTGGCAATGCCTTGCGAGCCAGTGCCACCAGCGTTTCGGCGGCACGCAGAGCAGCCCCGGGCTTGGCGAAGGTTCGCGCAGCCGTGCCCATTGCTTTCAGCGTGTCCGGATCGAGCTTGGCGAGTTCTCGCGCCAGGCGTGCTCCGCTCATTTCCCGATCGGGAACAACCACCGCGGCACCGATCTTTTCGAGCGCCTTGGCGTTGTGCATTTGATGGTCATCGGCGGCGAATGGAAACGGCACCAGGATCGATGGTTTGCCGGCGGCCGAAAGTTCGGAAACAGTTCCCGCGCCGGAACGGCACACCACAACATCCGCCTGCGAGAATGCTTCGGGCATATCGGGGATAAACGGCAACAGTTGTCCCGCGACCTTGGCCGCGCGGAACTTGGGAAGCACCGCGTCGTAGTCCGTTTTGCCTGTTTGATGGATCAAATACATGTTTCCCAATAGAGGCCACGCCTCTTCCACTGTCTGATTCAAGCGTCGTGAACCCTGACTGCCGCCGGTGATCAACACCGTCAACCGACCCTGCGGGTCACGATCGGAGATCTCGAAAAACTCCGGACGCACCGGCAATCCCGTCACTTCCACCTTGTCCTTCTGAAAGTGCTCCGCAGCTTCTGCAAAGCTCACCAACACCTTCTGCGCGATCTTTCCGAAGCGGCGGTTCGTGACACCCGGCATCGCATTCGGTTCCATGATGACGATCGGGATGCCCCGAAACCAAGCGGCGATCATCACAGGAGCGGCCACGTATCCACCCATGCTGAAGACGCCCGCGACGCCCGCGAGCAGCTTCCAGCAGCGCATCGCACTGACCGGCAGTTGCATCAGCGTCCGCATCGTTTGCGCCAAACCCACCCGCATCAAACCGCCGATTTCGATCCATTCAATTCGAAATCCAGATTCAGGAACGAGACGGCCCTCATAGCCTTGTCTGGTTCCGATAAAAAACACTTCGTGTCCCTTTTGTTGCAACTCGCGGGCGACTGCGATCGAGGGAATGACATGCCCCCCGGTACCGCCCCCCGCCATGACAAACACCATTTAGCCGGCCCGCTCCGATACGCTCAGCACCATACCGAGCGAAATCAGGGTCGCCATCATCGAACTGCCGCCCGCGCTGATCATCGGCAGCGGGATGCCCTTCGATGGCACAAGATCGAGCGCTACCGTAATGTTGAAAAACGCCTGCACCACGATTGACGCGGTGATGCCGAGCGCGAGATACTTGCCGAAATCGTCCGGCGCGATATAGAAGAGCCTCAATCCTCGCCAGAGGATGATGGAGAATCCCGCAAGCACCGCGAGACATCCCCACAGCCCAAGCTCTTCGCCAACGAGCGCAAAAATGTAGTCGGATTCGCTCTCCGGCAAGTAGCGATGCTTCTGCCTGGATTGCATCAAACCTGCGCCAAATAGGCCTCCGGAACCAATTGCGATCTTGGCCTGTGTCGACTGATAGTTCGTTTTGCCGGTATCGGCCTTGCCGTCTAGAAACGTCTTCAACGGCTCCGGCAGCTTGGAAACCACTTCATGCTTCGGGTCGAAGAAAGCCACCATGCGCGCGCGGCGATACGGAATCACGGTCACGGCGATCAACGATGTGACAAACACTGCAAGCATCGTCATCGCGAGATAGCGCATATCGAGCCCTGCGACAACGAACATGATGACTGCGGGCGCAACCAGAACCAGCGCGGTTCCATAATCGCCGACCACAACCATCAAGGCGACGAGACCGACAACGAGACAAGCCGGAGCAAGTGTGTACCAACTATTCACATCCTGCCGCCGGTGCGTGAGAAAGAACGCGAGAAACAATACCAGTGCGGGTTTCGCGAACTCCGACGGCTGCAATTTCGCACCCAGGAACAATCGAAACCAACGATGATGATCCCCATCCACGAACACCACGGCAAGCAGTGCGATGATCACGACACCCGTAATTCCGAACGCCCAAATGGGTTTGTCGAGCTTCTGATAATCAAAGCTCTTCATCAGCATCATGAGCAAAAACGAAAAGAAGGCGAATATGGTTTGGCGTCCGATGCCCGAGTAGCTCAAGTGCGGATCGAGTTCTTGCGTTGCCGGATTCACGCCCACGACAACGGCCGAGGCGCTGTAGACCATCACGAGTCCGAAGCAGACCATGGCAAGGATGGTGAAGAAAAGAGTCCAGTCGGTTTTGGTGCGCATAGCGTTATGCTTCCCTTAACTCGTGAACCAGGGCTTTGAATACACGGCCTCTGTGTTCGAAGCTTTGAAACTGATCGAAACTGGCGCAGGCTGGCGCGAGCAGAACGGTATCGCCGGGAATCGCATTCGCCCGAACGAACTTGACCGCGTTCTCGATCGTGCCAGCCATTTCGAGCAGACAGGATCCCTTAATGTCTTGTGCAATCAGCGGTGCGGCCGCGCCAACCAGAATGGCTGCGCGGGCCTTCGCAATCAACGGATCCGCCAGCGGCTTGTAATCGGAGTTCTTGTCTTTGCCGCCCAGAATCACCCACAAACGGCCTTCGAACGCAGCGAGCGCTTTCAGTGTCGCGTCCACGTTCGTCGCCTTGGAATCGTTGAAGTAGTGAACGCCATTGACGCGGCGGACGTATTCCAGCCGGTGCTCGACGCCCTTGAAGCTCATCACGGCCTCGCGGACTTTCGCAGGATCCGCCCCCGCCAACAGCGCGGCGAGCGAGGCGGCCATCACATTCTCGACATTGTGCATCCCACGGAGCGGGATTTGAGACGTTTCCATCAGTACTCCGCCTTCGTACTTCAGCCACCGGCCATCCAACCACATGCCGGGCGACACGTCGTGCGAGAGACTAAACCAGACTGACTGCGACTTTGTCTGAGCGGCATATTCCACACAATGTGGATCATCCGCGTTTAAAACAGAGTAGCCTTCTTTTGTTTGTGTCGCAAACAGGCGGCTTTTCGCGGCCACGTAGTTTTTCATCGATCCGTGACGATCGAGATGATCGGGCGTGATGTTGAGACACACACCGATGTGCGCGCGAAAGTTTTCGATCGACTCAAGCTGATAGCTTGACAGTTCCAAAACGTTCCATTGATCGTCTCTCGACGTCGCGACAAGCGCACAGACCGGTGTTCCGATATTGCCGCCCACTTGCGCGGCAATACCGGATTCTTTGAGGATATGACCCAACAGCGCTGTCGTGGTGGTCTTGCCGTTCGATCCGGTGATGCCGATGTTATGGCCCTTCAGGTAGTGGCTTGCGAATTCCACTTCACCTTCCACCGGCACAACTACCGACTCCGGAACCACACTCGGTGCCACTCCCGGCGACAACACAATACGGTCGAAAGCAAGCGCGAACACCGCTGGGCTCTGGACATGATACTCGACGCCATTGAGCTTGGCCCGCGTCTCGGTGGGGAGTTCGGAGAACGCCTTCGAATCCGTAGCGATGACAAAAGCGCCCAGATTATGCAGCAATTCCACCGCAGCTACCCCGGACTTCGCCATACCGACAACCAACACTCTTTGCCCTTGGATGTTCATCGCAGTTTCAACGTGGCCAGCGCGAACAGCGCCATAACCAGCCCCGCAATCCAGAAGCGCGTGATGATTTTCGCCTCCTGCCATCCCAGCGCCTCGAAGTGATGATGCAGCGGAGCCATCTTAAACACTCGTTTTCCTCGTGTTTTGAAGCTCGTCACTTGAATCACAACACTCAGCAGCTCGATCACATAGACGCCGCCGATGAACAGCAGGAGGATCTCCTGTTTCAACAGAACCGCTACGGTTCCCAACGCACCGCCCAGGCCAAGCGCGCCGACGTCGCCCATGAAAACTTCCGCAGGATGCGCATTATACCAAAGAAATCCTAGCGATGCGCCAACCATCGAGGCGCAGAAGATCGTGAGTTCCGAAGCGCCAGAAACACGTGAAAGATCGAGGTATTCAGCAAAGCGTGCGTGCCCCGAAACGTACGAGAGCGCCGTCATCGCGCCGGATGCGACCACCATCAGGCCAGCCGCAAGCCCGTCCAATCCGTCAGTGAGGTTTACTGCGTTCGAAGATCCGGCGAGCACCGTCACGATGAAGCCGAAGAAGATGATGAACGCGAAGGGATACGTCCAAGTCTGTCCGAGCAACGAGTCGATCAGAAGATCGGGCTTCCAGGATTTGAAGAACGGCACGTTGATGTTGGTCGAGTACGCACCCCGCGTATGCAGGATCAGCAGGAACACACCGACACACAGCGACGAGAAGATCTGGGCCATTAGCTTTCCACGCGCGCTGAGCCCGAGATTGCGCTTCCTGGCGACTTTTGTGTAATCATCCCAGAAACCGATCGCTCCAAAACTGAGCAGGCCGAAGATCGCGATCCAAACGTAGGGATTGCGTAGATTCGCCCACAACAGTGTCGGAACAACAATAGATACGATGATCAGCAGGCCGCCCATCGTTGGAGTTCCGGCCTTCTTCTGATGCGATTTCGGGCCCTCTTCGCGAATGTACTGGCCAATCTGGAACTCCTGCAGTTTTCGGATCATCCAGGGGCCTAACAGTATGGAAATGAAGAGCGCCGTAAGGCTCGCAAACGCCGTGCGAAACGTCACGTACTGCACCACGCGAAAGGGTGAGAAGTGCGGGAAAAGGGTCTCGTAAAGTAGCCAGTAGAGCATCTAAGATACGAACCTCTGCAAGGCTCGTTCCACTTGCGTGCCGCGGGAACCTTTGAAGAGAATCGCGTCGCCTTCGCGCGCGATTTCCCGCAAGCGGTCGCCGGCCTCTTCCGGGGTTTCGAAGAATTCAAAAAATGGGTACGCGACCCCGTTTAGCACTCCCGCGTCCCGCGCTGCGTTCACGGAAAATCGGGCGTTGCCGCGTACCCCTAAAAACACGTTGATGCCGGACATCGCGGCGTACTCGCCGACTTCGCGATGCAGGGCTTCGGCCTGTTGGCCAAGTTCGAGCATCTCGCCCAGCACCGCGATTCTGCGCGTTGCGGGCGTATCCTTCAACACATCGATCATCGCTTTCGCGGCCGAAGGATTGGAATTATAGCAATCGTTCCAGATCGTGACGCCGCGGTGCATCAACTTCTCGCCGCGCATCCTGCCAGGCGACATCGTGCGCACCGCATCGCACAAACTTGCCGTCTCAATGCCGAATTCGCGAGCCACCGCGATCGCCGCGAGGATGTTCAACACATTATGGCGGCCAACCAGCGGACTCTCAAAGCTCACCTCATCCACGCGAAAACTCACGCCTTCGCCGGTCATCGAAACATCGCTTGCTCGAACCGAAGCCGCCTCGTTGTCGATGCCATAAAGC
>CAZCPL010000031.1:0-10201 GCA_964500255.1 uncultured Solibacteraceae bacterium
GCGCAGGGCTTTATCGACAACGGCTGGAGCATCAAGTGGCTGCATCGCACGATGCTCGAATCGAAGTATTATCGGGGGGTGTTGCCAGTTCGCAGGCTGGAAGCGGAAGCGATCCGCGATTCGCTGCTGGCGGTTTCCGGCGCGCTGAATCGCACGTTGTATGGTCCGAGTATTCTGCCATTTATCAGCAAGTATCAGGATGGCCGCGGAAAGCCGAAGTCTGGCGCGCTCGATGGCGAAGGGCGCCGCAGCATCTACATCAACATTCGCCGGAACTTTCTGCCGCCGATGTTTTTGGCATTTGACTATCCGTTGCCGATCTCGACGATCGGGGGGCGCGGCGCGTCCACGGTTCCTTCGCAGGCTTTGCTGATGATGAACAATGAGTTGGTGGAACAGCAGGCCAAGTTTTGGGCGGATCGCGTCTCGCGTGAAGAACCGGATGAGGGCAAGCGCATCGCGAAGCTTTACAACGAGGCCTTTGGGCGTAATCCTTTGCCGCAGGAATCGGTCGAGACTCTGGCTTTTGCGAAGGCGAACTCCTGGGCCGATCTTTGCCATGTGCTGTTCAATTCCGCGGAGTTTTTGTATGTCCAGTAAACCATTCGATGGTTCGCAAACAACGGGGATGGCGCGAAGAGTCCCGGAGTCATTGACGCATCGCGCAGCCAACCCCTGTTTGCTCACCCGTCGCGAGATGCTGTGTCGCGCGGCCAATGGCTTTGGCGGCCTGGCGCTGGTCGACATGATGGCGCGCGAGGCCTCTGCCGCCGTCAAGGCACCGCACTATCCCGCGAAGGCCAAGTCTGTCATTTTTCTGTTCATGGACGGCGGCCCGGCGCAGATGGATACTTTCGATCCCAAACCGCGGCTCACACGCGACAACGGCCAGAAGCTACCGTTTCAACCGCCCACCACGGTCTTCAATATCAGCGACAAGATCTACGGGTCGCCGTTTTCGTTCAAACAATACGGGCAAAGCGGTGCCTGGGTGAGCGAACTGTTCCCCAATGTTGGCGGGTGCGTCGACGACATGTGCATCGTTCGCTCGATGGTGGCCGATCATTCGGAACACACCGCGGCGAACTACTTTGTCCATTCCGGATCTGGATTTCAGGGCCGCCCTTCGATGGGCGCGTGGCTCAACTATGGGCTTGGATCCGCGTCGGAAAACCTGCCGGGCTTCATTGTGCTGGATAACGGACTCATCCCACCCGGCGGACTCGATTGCTTCGGTTCCGGATTTCTTCCGGCGAGCTATCAGGGCACTGTGTTTCGTCGCGGCGAACATCCCATTGCCGACCTGGAACCACGCGGAACTGCGCAGCAACAACGCGCCAAGCTCAATCTACTGGGCAAGCTCAATCAGGGTGTGCTCGAACGTTTCGGTCAAGTCAGTGAGATCGAAGGGACGATTTCGAACTACGAGTTGGCGTTCAAGATGCAGAGTGAAGTGCCTGGATTGCTCGATTTCGCCAATGAATCCGACGCGACGAAGGAGTTGTACGGCATCGACGAAGAAATGACGAGCGAGTTTGGGCGAAGCTGCCTGATTGCGCGTAGGCTCGTGGAACGCGGTGTCCGCTTCATTGAACTGCTCACGCCGCAGCGCAAAGGGCTTGACCGTTGGGATCAGCACAGCGGCCTCACGGAAGGGCATCGCATCAATGCGAAGTCGACCGACAAGCCGATCGCGGGGCTTTTGAAGGATCTCAAAGCACGCGGCTTACTCAAGGACACCATCGTGCTGTGGGGTGGGGAGTTCGGGCGGACGCCCTGCGCGCAAATTTCCGAAGGTGGGGACACGAGCAAGACCGGGCGCGATCACAATCCATTTGGATTCACGATGTGGGCCGCAGGCGGAGGTTTCAAGCCAGGCATCCAATACGGCGCAACGGATGAATTTGGCTACTACGCGGTGGAGAACAAAGTTCATATGCACGACCTGCATGCGACGATGTTGCACTTGCTTGGCATCGATCATCTGCGGCTCACATATCGATATTCGGGCCGCGATATGCGACTCACAGACGTTTACGGAAACATCGTGAAAGAGATTCTGGCCTAGCCCAAGTGCGCAGTTTTCTGCAAGCCTTTTGGGCGATCGCATTGAGCTCTGTGAGACCGCCAGTGCTGCCGCTGGGATCGTTAGTGGGATTCGGCGTCCTCATCCCGTTGCGCCACGGTTTCGATTTTTTGGACGTGCGCATGATCCTTGCCTATGCGTTCATCCCGATGCTGTTCGTCGCGACACCGGTGGCATTCGGGATCTCGCAAGCTTGGACATCCTACCGGCGGCTGCTGACCTGGGTGGGTGCAGCGACCGCGTTCGGATGGTTCATCGGGTTGCTGTTCTTGAGCACGGCATTGGTGACGCTGAATCTCGCGGCGCGCCCTGCGCCGATCCAGCTTCCGCCAGCCAACCTGCTAACAACTTACGCGATGTTCTGTTTGTCCACCGTTTGGTTTATCTGCGGCGCGGCCGCGTATCTGGCGATCTTGTTCTCGCCAACGGCGGCGCGGCAGATTCTGCGAGTCGGGTTCCTGTTGTTGCTGGCCTTCTTCTATGTCGGGCCAGCGGCTTTGCCGTTGTCGATCCAGATGGAACTCATGAACCTGAATCATCAAAGCATCGCTTGGCGGGCCGTTGCGATTCTTTGCCTCGCTGCCCTTGGAATCACGCTCGCCCTGCGAGGCGGTGTAGTCACATCGCGAAGTACAAGCGCAGCACCGTTGTCACAATCTTCCAGCCCGCCTTGATGCTGGCCGTGAGGTTGCCGGACACCTTGTTCACGCCCGCCTGCCGCATGCGATAACTGATCGGAACCTCGATCACACGCAGGCCCTGTTGCAGCGCCCGCACCTGCATCTCAATGGTCCAGCCATAGTTGCGGTCCTGCATCCCCATGGCGCGAAGGCTGTCGAGGCGGATGGCGCGATACGGACCAAGATCGGTGTAACGATGGCGGAACAGGAGCCGCACGAGCAGACTTGCGACATCGTTGCCGAATTTCTGGTGCGCCAGCAATGCGCCCGGTTCGGCGTTGCCAAGCGTGCGGCTACCAATCACCAGATCGGCTTGACCGTTGCGAATGGGTGCCAGTAGCGAATCGGCTTCGGTGTAGGATTCCGAGAGATCGGCCTGCATGAAGACGACGGCATCGATCGTATCGGGTAACGCGGCGATGGCGCGCAAGCAGGCGGCTCCATAGCCGCGCTCGTCGTCGCTGACGACAGTTGCCCCGTTGGCGTAGGCGACATCCGCCGTGCCGTCTGAGGACCCGTTGTCCGAAACGATGACGATTTCGTAAAGACCGGCCGGTGCCGCTGCTAGCATTTGCCCGATCACCGCGTCTTCATTGAAGGCCGGAATGATCAGTGCGGCCTTGAAAGCGTTGGTGTATTCTAGGGGCATCGCAACTTATGCAGGAAACCGGATCGCAAGCTCAACCGCAAAGGAAGAACAACCTGTTCTCTGGCTTCGCCTTTCTGGTGCGAGATCTGTTTCTTGCGGTCGTACTAGCGGGCGTGATCATTCTGTTCGTTTATCGTCCGGTGAAAGTCGAAGGCACGAGCATGATGCCTGCGCTTTCCGATCAGGAACGGATCTTCATCAACCAGTTTGTCTATCGTTTCACCGGCAACATCGAGCGCGGTGACATGGTGGTGTTCTGGTTTCCGCATGATACCAGCAAGTCTTATATCAAGCGGGTGGTTGGCCTGCCAGGAGACATGGTGCGGGTGGACGAAGGCGAGGTCTACGTCAATGGTAAGAAGCTTGCGGAGAGCTATGTGCCCGATGTCTTTCGCGATCACGGCAGCTATCCGGAACTGCGTGTCCCGGACGAGCAGTTCTACGTGATGGGCGATCATCGTTCGTCGTCGAACGACAGCCGCGCCTGGGGAACCGTGGCTCGTCGCCACATCTATGGCAAGGCTGTGTTCGTGTATTGGCCGCTGGAAAAGATGGGTACGGTGCATTGAATACCTTCGTTCTTGCCCTCGCGTGTTTGCACTCCCAGATTCCCGATCTATCTCTGAAGGCCCCTGTGCCAATGGTTTACACCGCGTCAGGGGCGAGTGCCGCATCGCTGCAGTCCACGGTGGATGAGTTCCGCGAGGCGGTTGGTCCGCTGAACACTCCAGGGGTGGTGCAGGCGAATCCGAAAGGCCGTCGCGAGATCAATTGGGATGGAGTGCCGGATGGCGACTTCGCCTTCGACTTTTTCAACAAAACCTCTGCGCGCGGCTTGGTGCTTTCGAGTGCCGATCAGGCGATTGAAGCGTTCCGGGTGGGATCCGGCGAACAGCTTGGATACGCCAAGGTGAAGTCGTTCAGCGGCGCGAAGGTGTTTGTCGCTACAGGAACCAACACTTACGACTGCGACTTCTTCGGGCCAGGTACGGAACGTCGCGGGCCGGTTTCTGCATTCGGTGCCGTGTTCTCGAATGTCGCGCTTCCGTTTTCCACGTGGATTGAATTTTTCCGAGCGGACGGTGGATCGTTGGGCCGCTATTATGTGCGTCCGAATGCCGGAGGTTTGTCGTTTGCGGGAGTTGTGTTTGAGAACAAGATCATCGCCAAGGTTCGCGTGTCGCCGGGCACGGCGATCGTCGGGGAGGCGGACGATCCGTTGGTCACCGGTCGCAATCTGGTTGCGATGGATGATTTCATTTTCGGTGAGCCGTTGACGGCATCGGAAAACTAGAGTACGTTCATAGCTTCTGTCAGAAAGACTTGTCGCGATCCCCGATCCACTTCTATTTGATGAACTGATACCCAATCAGGAAAAGGACGGATAACACCACAAGGACACCGAACCCCGCAACTGCCATCAACGCACCCTGGCTTTGAAGAAATGGCGGTAGTGCTCGGACCCATCCGGGCATGTCTCCGCCATCGGTGGGATTCGCTGGCGGTTTGATTTGCGAACGGCCGGATGCGGAAGGATTCTGCAGGATCCGCTCGATCTCAGCGCACACCACAGAAAAACTCTGCGGGCGTTCCGCGGCGTTCTTAGCGGTGCTGGCACCCACGAGGTTGAAAACCGCTTCGGGCACGTTGGCTGCCGTCAGTGGTGCCATATTCAGTGGTTCGTACAGAATCGCGCTGAAGATCTTTTCTACGGTTTCACCGCTGATCGGCTTTGTGCCCACCAGCATCTCATAGAGCATCACGCCAAACGCGTAGATATCCACCGAGTGTGTGACCTGCTGCCCGAGCACTTGTTCCGGCGCCATGTAATACGGCGTGCCCAGTGTGAACCCGGCGCGTGTCAGCGACAGGCCTTCGCTTTTGGCGATGCCAAAGTCCATCAGCTTGATCTTGCCTGCACCATCGATCTGGATGTTCTCAGGTTTGATATCGCGATGGATGATCTTTTTCTGATGGATGTGTTCGAGCGCTCGACCGATCTGCAACGCCAGACTGAGCTTGCGGTTGAGATCGCCGATGTGATGATTTTTCATCGCATCGCGCAAGCTCTCGCCGACCAGGAATTCCATCACCATGAACGGCTTGCCAGACTCTTCGCCAAAGTCGAAAACGCTGATGATGTTCTGGTGCGAAATGTTGCTGGCGACTCGTGCTTCCTGCAAAAAACGAGCCTTTGCTTCTGGATCGGAAACGCCTTGCGCGGTCAGAATCTTCACTGCCACTTGGCGGCCTAGGACAGTATCCTGCGCGCGATAGACATGGGACATGCCACCGCCAAGAAAGTCCTGGAGCTCGTACTTACCGATCCTAGCCGGAAGCTGCAACACGTTAGAAATATCCTCTTTGGAGCGAGTTTGCGTTCGTCTTAATTTACTCTAGTGTACTCCTGTTAAATGAGTCGCGTATGACAGCGGCCAGTTCGGGCCGCGCTTCCAGATTTGCTTCGACCATCGCAGTGATTCGCGAATCCCGCCGATGCATCGCCAAGGCCCGGACCGCCATGCTGGCAGTCCGCAATGGTTCTTTGGCAATCAACTCGTTGAGGAATCCAATGGCCTTCTCGGTACGGCTCATCGCCATCGCGTGCAGGATGCGCTCGCTCATGGTTCCGAAAAGGTGTCGAAGTCCACGTTTCACGCAAGGCGTCGAACGCTCGCTCATCGCGCACCGAGCCCAGGGCAAGTGCGGCGGCTTCAGCCCTGTCGTTGCCGCCGATACCGAGTTGCTCGACGACGAAGTTTCATGTTCTTTGAGTGAGCGAGATGGCGAGGATGGATGCCATGCACTCCGCCAATACTTCCACTTCACGATCGCCCAAGTGGACCTTCAGCATCAGCACCGGGATTCCAGTTGCATCGTTGCGGCATCCGATGGCACGAGCGGCGCTGAGCCGTGCGGGCGCTTCGGAATCGGTGAGCAGCAGCACCAGCTCGTCCATGGCGCGGTCGTCGTTGGTTTGTGCGAGCCCCATGGCGCAGGCACCGCGGAGTTCTGTGGCGACATCAATGGGCCGAGGCCCTCGTTCTGGTGGTGGCGGATACCGCGGCGGTACGGGGCGGGGTCCCGGTAATCCAGTGCGGAGAGCGCTTTGACGATGGCCGTTGTGGCTGCGCATCCTTTGTCGATTCGCGGGGCGTCCGGCATGAAGCGGTCGAAAGCCGCGAGTAACTGCGATGTCATTTGCCGCAGCGCTTCGTCCTCAATGATCGCTGCGACCTTTGCGACGACATAGTTGGAGGTCGATCTGAGCGCGTCTTCGAGTGCGGGAATGGACGCCGCAGCCTGGCCTCGGATGTCGCGAAGTTGGTCGAGTTGTTCTTGCGTGCGATCGCGCTTCTTTCTTATCGCCACGCTGCCAGCGTAGCAGTTGATGTACTTTCAGAGAATGCGTCTGTTGCTGGCATTGTTGGCGGTTTCCTGTTTTGGGCAGGGCAGGTTGGAAGATTACCGCAGGTCGGCGGAATGGCGCGATCGTGCGCGTCAGGCCGGTGCCGTTTCTGTCGATCCGGCGCAGGCGATTGGCAAAACGAACCGCTTCTGGTACCGGCGCGGCGGTTCTGAGTTCATCGTTGTCGACGCGGCCGCAGGCGCGAAATCACCGGCCTTCGATGCGGAGCGTCTCGCTGCGGCGTTGGCACTTGCCTCCGGCACGCCCGTGAAGCCGGACAACTTGGGATTCACTTCGATCGAGTTCATGAACGACAATGCCATTGAGTTTGTGACGCTCGAATCGCGGTGGCGAGTGAACCTTGCCACGTATGTTTGCGAGAAACTTCCGCTGCGACTAGGCGACAACCGGACGATCCGTTCATTGCCCGGGCCGCGCGTGCCGCAACTGGATCGTGCCGTTCCTTCGCTCGATGGCGGATGGGATGCGATTGTGCGCAATCACAATGTCTGGATCCGCGCACGAGGATCGAAAGATGCGGTGGCGTTGAGCTTCGATGGATCCGAAGGCAACTACTATGCGCTCAGCGATGCCGCGTGGTCGCCTGATTCGAAGAAATTGGCGGTGTACCGCGTGCGCCCCGGACAGCGTCGGAAGATCCCCTATATCGAGTCGTCGCCCGAAGATCAGGTGCAGCCGAAATCTTCGTTTATGGAATACGCGAAGCCCGGCGATGCGTTGGATGTGCCGGTTCCGGTGCTGTTCGATGTGCTCGCGCGCAAGGCGTTCTCGATCGACACGGCCCTGTTTGCGAATCCCTACTCAATGTCGCGGATCGCTTGGCGCAAAGACTCGCGCGCGTTCACCTTCGAATACAATCAGCGCGGACATCGGCTGTATCGCGTGATCGAAGTGGATGCGCTTACGGGCTCTGCGCGCGCGTTGATCGACGAGCGGTCTTCGACGTTTTTTTGTTATTACTCGAAGCGTTTCGTTCATCACGCGGACGATGGCCGCGAGTTGATCTGGATGAGTGAGCGCGATGGCTGGAACCATCTCTACCTTTACGACGGATTGACTGGACTGGTGAAGAATCCGATCACCCACGGCGAATGGGTGGTGCGTTCGGTGGCCAAGGTCGACGATCGGAAACGGCAGATCTGGTTCGCTGCAAGCGGCATGCATGGGGGCAAGGATCCGTATTTTGTACATTGGTTCCGGGTGAACTTCGATGGCAGCGGACTGACGCCGCTGACGTCGAATCCCGATGTGAATCATGCATTGGCGTTCGCTGACGACATGTCAGCTTTCATCGATACTTATTCGAATCCACAGACGCCTGCTATGAGTGAGTTGCGGCGTGGCGCGGACTTCTCTCTTGTCGCGACCCTCGAACGCGGTGGCGTTGCGCAGACGCCGGTTCCGGAAAGTTTTGCGGCAAAAGGGCGCGATGGCAAGACCGACATCTGGGGCGTGATCTACAGGCCGTCGAACTTCGATGCTGCGAAGAAGTATCCGGTGCTTGAGTACATCTACGCGGGTCCTCACGATTCGTTTGTGCCCAAGACGTTCTCACCGGCGCATGCGATGCAGACGATGGCGGAACTCGGCTTCATCGTTGTGCAGATGGACGGCATGGGGACGTCGAACCGCTCGAAGGCCTTTCACGATGTGTGTTGGAAGAACATTGCCGATGCTGGATTTCCAGACCGGATCCTCTGGCACAAGGCTGTGGCTGCGAAGTACGCTTGGTACGATCTTGCGCGGCTCGGCATCTATGGTCATTCGGCGGGAGGCCAGAGTTCGTTGGGTGCGCTGCTGTTTCATGGCGACTTCTACAAAGCAGCGGCGTCTTCGGCCGGGTGCCACGACAATCGAATGGACAAGATTTCCTGGAACGAGCAGTGGATGAGTTGGCCCGTGGGTCCTGAGTATGTGGCGAGTTCCAACGTGGAACAGGCGCACAAGCTCAAGGGCCGATTGCTGTTGGCGGTTGGGGAACTGGATACGAATGTGGATCCGGCGTCGACGATGCAGGTGGTGAATGCTTTGATCAAGGCGAACAAGACCTTCGATCTATTGTTTCTGCCGGGCCGCAATCATGGTGGATGGGGGGATTACTACGACCGCAAGCGCGCGGATTTCTTCGTACGGGAGTTGATGGACGTGCAGGCTCCGGATTGGAACACGACCGCAGTTCCTGTTGTTTCAGTGCCCTAATTGAGTCTTGCGGCGGCGACGAAGGCCTTCACTAGAGGCGGCATTTCTCCGCGCAAGGCCCGCCGTTCGGATTGAAACAGCGTAGCGACAAAGAACGGATGGCCTCGCAGTTCCACCCCGCGGACATCCCCCGCGAAATCGTGCGCCGTGGCTCGCAGATCGCCGTTGGCGAAGAGAAGATCGACGTAGGCGGGATTGAAGCCGTAGCTGCAGTGATAACCTTCTTCGATCTTTGTCGCATCGTTGTAGGCGCTGCGGATTCGACCGTCGGACAGCATGATCTCGCCGGAACTCTCCACCAATGCGCATTCGAGCGGAGCGATCACCGGCATCAATGCCGCCGAATTGTTTTCCGCGTGATCGGCTTCACTGAATCCGAACAGATTGCGCGCGTACTCAACGATTGCATGTTGAAAACCACCGCAAGTGCCGAGGAATGGCACGCGATGCTCACGGGCGAAACGGATCGCAGCCAGTGCGGCTTCGGTATCCGCATACGGACTCGCCCGGCACGCACCAGATGCCCTTGCACTTGCTGAGGTCGCCAATTGCCTTCGTGTGCTTCCACACGGCTTCGACATCGTCGAACAGCTGAAAACAGGCGTCAATCGCACGATGCGCCACGACATCGTCACTGCGGTCTCCAATCAAAGCGATCCGAACCATTTGCAAACGGTAGCACGGGTGTAAACTAACGTCGATATGAGAAATCTCTTCATCGGTATCACGATTGGCGGCGCGATCGCGCTCGCACAACAAGCACCTGCTCTCGACAAAGAAAAGGTCAGCTTCTTCATCACCTCGGCCGGCACAGGAAATGGCGCCGATCTCGGTGGCCTCGCAGGTGCGGACGCACACTGCCAAAAACTCGCGCAAGCCGCCGGTGCCGGCCCCGCCAGAACTTGGCGCGCGTATCTTTCCACGCAAGATCCGCAGGCGGTGAATGCCAAGGATCGCATCGGCAAAGGTCCGTGGTTCAACATCAAGGGCGAAATGGTGGCGAAGTCGGTGGAAGATCTGCACAGCGCCAACAACAAGCTTGGCTTGCAGACGTCGCTCACCGAGAAGGGCGAGATCGTGGCGGGACGCGGCTACAATCCCAACACGCACGACATTCTGTCGGGATCGAAAGGCGACGGCACTGCGTTTCCGGCGAC
>CAZCPL010000031.1:10211-35151 GCA_964500255.1 uncultured Solibacteraceae bacterium
AACTGGACGAGTGGCGGCGAAGGCGTGGCGCAAATCGGACATCACGACCGCACGGGCGGCGGCACGGACGGCACAAGCTGGAACTCTGCGCATCCGACACGCGGTTGCAGCCAGCCGAATCTTGTTTCCACCGGCGGAACCGGGCGCTTTTACTGCTTCGCGCAGTAGGCACTAACCGATTGGATCGGCATCTGGGCGTGCCAATGCACGCCTGGATCTCACTTGGCGTCGCCGAACTCGATTTTCGTTTCCGTCTTGTATTGGCGAAACTCGCTGAATTCCGCCACATTCCTCTTGGGCTTCTTCTCGAGTTCGAGTCTGACCTCGGAGCGCACGGGAAGCAGGTGTTCATCGGAGCCGATTTTCACGAAGCCATAAATCATGTCGATCTTCGTACGACCTAGCCACTCCGGATCTCCGGGTTCCGGCTCAACCTGGCCGGTAAACCGCAAGACATCCAAAGTTTTTGCGTCCGCCCACGCTTGCCCCTTGAACCCTCGAACATAAGATTGTTTGTTCGCGGAACTCGTCCATCGGGAATTCTCGCGAAGCACCCGATATCGCAGTCGGATCGCTTTGCGCCCCGCAATTGTCTCCTCGCCATCGCGCTCGAATTCCGCTTTCGATTCGACTCGGAACACCCCGGACAACATCCCGCCGAAAAGGTTGCCCGTATTCAGTCCGCCGCGAGGTCGACGCTTGTTGTCCACTGCTTTGCCTTTGATCGAGGTGAGTTTGTGATTCTCTTTGCGATTGAAATAGGTGAGCTGTTCTTCGAAGGTATCCACTTGCTTCCACGGACCTTCCATGGTTGCGCCTTGAAAGCGCGTGGTGACCTGTTTGCAGATGTAATTGGGAAGCCGTTCGTCGAACGATCGCGCGGCTGCCACGATGCCAGCGATGGCGGGGTCTGCATCCTGAGCGGTAGCGACAACGACGAGGGCAAGAATTGAGAGCATCGGTTTGAACAAAGCACGCACCGTGCCAAAGACAGGACGCCGGAACCTCAATCGGTTAGCCGCTGCGCACTGTCCGATCGAAGGATTCCGGCGTCCGTATTCGAACATCCTACAGCTTCAGTTCCCAACCCTTGCGAAACGCGGGCTTCACATACTTGTTGGCCTCAACGCTGTTGGTAAAGCGCAGGGTCTTGCTATCCCACAGCAACTTGCCAGGCACGCGGAATGCGATCACGCCCAACAGCATCCACTCGGCGTAAGGGCCGGAAATACTGAAGTCTGAGACCGTCTGATCGCCGCTCTTGCATCCGCGGATGAAGTCCGCCATATGGCCTGGCGAGCGCAGCAGCAGTTGTGGGGGAAGCTTGTAATCCTTCCAGCGCGAGGCGGGAAGAAGGTGCACGCCTTCGCCGCGTTCGACTGTTGCCATCATGCCCTTGGTTCCCACGAAGACCGCGCCATTGCCCGTCAACAGGCCGGGTTGGGTGGCTTTGCGTTCCGGTCCGTATACAGTGACTCCGGTTCCGCCGGCGCCCATGCGTGGCCCTCCTTGCGGGCGGCGTCCACCCGGTCCGGGGCCACCAGCGGGCGCACCGCCGCGTCCCTTATCCCTGAGGTTGTTGCTGGGAGGCAGAATCTGTTCGCCTTCCATACCCGGAACCGTCCACGCTTCGGGGTCGCCCGGTTGCGCGCCATCGTGCCAATAGATAGCGACCGGAGGCATCCCACCGCGGGCAGGGAACTCGAACTTCAACACCGCGCGCTCCGGAAAGCTCAGCTTGCTGGGCTTTTCCACCTTGATCATTTCGACGCTGGTCGGTGCGCCCAACTGCAGCGCCATGTTTACCGGACCCATCGTATGGATGCCCCAGTTGCCGATCTGTCCAGTGCCGAAATCGAAGAAGCCTCGCCAGTTGTATGGCGTGTACTCGGCCGCGTAGGCGCGCATGTTTGCGCCTCCGAGCCAGAGATCCCAGTTCAAAGACGAAGGCACCGATCTCTCTGGCGGAGCTTCGCCCAATCCCGTGGGATGCGTGCCGGGACTCGCCGACGCGTGCACTTCCGTCACATCCCCAATCTCGCCCGACCATACAATTTCAGAAGCCGTGCGGATGCTCTCGTGAGAGTATCCCTGGTTGCCCATCTGCGTCGTGACCTTGTATTTCACGGCCGCTTCTTGCAGCAGGCGCGCTTCCCAAGGCGTGCGTGTCAGGGGCTTCTCGACATAGACGTGCTTGCCACGACGCATGCAGTCGAGCGCCACCGTGGCATGCATATGATCGGGGATGCCGATGGTGCAGGCGTCGATGTTCTTGCCCTCTTTGTCGAGCATTTCGCGGAAGTCTTTGTACTTGGGCTGCTTTGCGAACTTGGTGAAGTTCTCGGCTGCGCGGACCTCATCCACATCGCACAGCGCGACGATGTTCTCAGTGGCGGCGGCCTGATTGAGGATCTGTCCACCCTGGCCTCCGCAGCCGATGGCGGCGACGTTGAGCTTGTTGTAGTAGGGCTTGTATCCAAGGGCGCGCAAAGAAGGCACGCTGCCGAAGCCGGCTGAGGGGACGGCTCCGGCCAGGAGCGATCCGAAGAAGAAGTGGCGTCTGGTGGATTGTCCCATCCTGTCCAGCATATGCCAGTTCTGTAGCCGGAGAGTAGTGATATGATCGCGGAAACCGACATGCCGAAAATGGATCGCCGTATCTTTCTCGCCGCCACCGCCGCAGCCTCTCAATTGGCAGCGCAGGATCGCGCTGGTGCGGCCAAGCCCGCCGAATCGCCGCGCGCCGAGAAGCTCCCTCTTCCACCCATCAAGCCCGGACGCATGTATCTGGGCACGCAGAACGATTCCTCGAACAATGCCTTGTCTGTCTTGACGGCCCTCGGATGCAACCACATCTGCAGCACGCTGCCCTCGCGCAAGATGGACGCTTCGTGGTCTGTCGACGGACTCTCGCGCCTTCGCGAGCGCGTCGAATCCTACGGCATCTATCTCGATATGGTGCCGCTGCCGCTGAGTTCCGCCTACATCACCAAGGCGGAGTATCCAGCGATTATGATGGGCAAGAGTCCGGAACGCGATCGCGCCATCGACGAGATCTGCGAGATGATCCGCAACATCGCAAAGGTTGGCATCCCGTCGGTGAAGTACAACATGAGTGTGCTCGGCGTGGTTCGCAATCCGTCGACGATTGGACGCGGAGGTGCCCACTACAGCACGTTCGACTTCAAGACGCTCAAGCAGGATCCGCCCCTCACCGAAGCCGGACCCGTGCCCGCCGACCTCTACTGGGAACGCATTGAATACTTCCTCAAGCGCGTGATTCCCGTGGCTGCGGAAAACAAAGTGAAGATGGCTTGTCATCCCAATGATCCGATGGTTCCGAAGGTGAAGGGATTCCGCGGCGTCGAGACCGTGCTGGGCAACGCCGATGGGCTGAAGCGTTTCGTCTCGATCAACGAGAACCCCTATCACGGACTCAACTTCTGTCAGGGCACGATCTGCGAATCGATGAAAAATCCAGACAAGGAAATCCACGATGTCATCCGCTACTTCGGCAAGCGTAAGAAGATCTTCAACGTCCACTTCCGCAATATCGAAGGCGGGTTCCTGAAGTTCCGCGAGACTTTGCCCGATTGCGGCGATGTCAACTTTTTGAAGTGCATCCGCACGTACAAAGAAGTCGGCTTCGACAAGATGATGATGCCCGATCATGTGCCGCATATCGATGGCGATGAGAAGAGCAAACAGGCATTCGCATTTTCCTACGGCTACATCGCGGCGCTTATCCAGATGGTCTACGACGCGTGATTTTGCGCTGTATCTACGCGCTTTTGCTGGCCGCGACGGTCTACTTTCGTCCGGACGGCAAGGGCATGGAATGGCCCGGCATCGTCGCGCTCGAACTCGCGCCGATCGAGACGTATGCAAACTACATCGTCGGCGGCTGGTCGGATGCTGGAATGAAGGCCGCCGTCCGCCTGCAGCAGCAGGACGATCCGTGGATCCCGATCTACTCAGCGACGCTCGCCCTCGGCTGCTATCTCGCGACGACGGGCAAGTGGGGCAGGCGGTGGATGTATGGATCGATCATCGCGGGAATCTGCGATCTCATCGAGAACCGCGCGATCAACCGAATGCTCGCCGGAGAGACCGTTCAGCCCTGGCCCGCGATCTCCTCCACTTTTGCAACCATCAAGTTCCTGTTGATCATCGCCGCCGTGATCTACACGCTTCGTGGCTTCTACCGGTTTGTGCGGAGTCGAATCCATCCGCGGATGCGATGACTCGGGGTGAACGGAAAGATTCTTGTTCAGCGCTGAGCCAGTTTGCTACTCGATCGCACTGTAGAGTTCATGAGCACTCTGACGCCTTATGGCCTTTATCGGACGTATCGCTATCTGAACGTTCCCTTGTTGAACGGGTCGCAAGTCTCTGGTTTGGATGTACACGAGTACCGCAACAATGCCGAAGGCTACAACACCGGCGGATTCTCGACCGTTTCCGGACAGAAGGCCTTCGGCATCTTGTCGAGCCTAGTGTTCAAACACTACGAGAAACTTGGACAAGGATACTATCGCACTGCGGTTCGCGCGGAGACAACCCGCGAATCATCGACCTATACCCGAACGATCTTTCGCGCGGATATCGTCTACATATTGGGAACTCTAACGGCCGTTCGTCGGCAAAGGAACCACTGACGAAATTCAAATGGTCCTGCGCACAGCTGTCGACCTCGGAGTGTTGCCCGCGAGCCGGTCGCAGATTCAACAGTACTTGAGACCAGAACATCGGCTTCGATTGCAGCGGACTCGCGAGATCCTACTACGGGACCAAGGTTTGGCCCATCGAACCCTCGGCGTTCAATATCGAACAGGCCAAGAAAAACTGGAGTTCAATCAATAAGCTCGACGATATACGTCCCGGCGATGCGTTGATCTGGAACAGCACAGAACACATCGCCTTGATCGATTCCATCAAGCTGGTGGAGAAGGAGGCCGGGATCGCGTACTGTGTCACCTGCATGGTGGTGGAATCAACTGCGGATGAGCTGGCAAAGGACGGTCCGGCCGATGGACTCAACTATACGGAATATCTGCTACTGCACGATGGCCCCGGCAAAATGAAAGTAATGCGTCCGTTCGCGCACTCGCGCACCAGCTATGACAGCCCGTCCGCCTGTATTCGCCGACCCTAAACTCTGCTACAACATTTAGATGATTCGGGTTGCTCTCTTCAGCCTCTTCCTGCTCGCCTTCGTCGCCGACGCACAGAACATCGCTCACTTCAAATCGCTCAAGTTTCGCGAAATCGGACCCGCGAACATGGGCGGTCGCATCGACGACTTCGCCGTTGTCGAATCCAATCCCAACACTGTCTACGCGGCCACAGCATCGGCCGGCGTTTGGAAGACCGTCAACGGCGGCATCACTTGGAACCCGATCTTCGACGACCAATCTTTGTCGAGCATCGGCGATGTTACCGTCGATCCTTCGGAGCCCGAAACCGTCTGGGTGGGCACCGGCGAATCGAACAATCGTCAAAGCTCGTCGTGGGGCAACGGCGTCTATAAGTCGCAGGATGGCGGCAAAACTTGGGTCAACATGGGGCTTAAAGACACCCATCACATTGGGCGGATCCTGATTCATCCCACGAATCCCAACATCGTCTACGTCGCTGCGGCGGGCCACCTGTGGGGGCCGAATGAAGAGCGCGGCGTGTTCAAAACTATCGATGGCGGCAAGACCTGGACCAAGGCTCTATTCCTCAACCCCGACACTGGAGTCAACGATATCGCCATGGATCTGCAGAATCCCGATACGATCTTTGCTGCTGCCTATCAGCGTCGACGTTCCGCTTTCGGCATGAATGGCGGGGGCCCGGGCAGCGCGATTTATCGCACTGTCGATGGTGGCGGAACTTGGAAGAAGGTCAGCAAGGGCCTGCCGCAAGAAGACCTTGGGCGTATCGGACTCGATGTCTTTCGCCGCAATGGCGACGTCGTCTACGCGCTAGTTGAATCGCAGCAGCCAGGCTTGTATCGCAGCAATGACAAGGGCGAGACGTGGACAAAGATGTCGAACACGAATCCGCGCCCGATGTATTTTTCGAATGTCCGCATCGATCCCAACAACGATCAACGTATCTGGGTGCTCGGCGTCTCGCTCCACTATTCCGAAGACGGCGGCAAGACGTTCACGACGCAGCGCGGATCCGTTCTGCATTCCGATCACCACGCCATGTGGATCGACCCTGCCAATTCCAACAACATGATCACTGGCTGCGATGGAGGCATCCACTTCTCTCGCGATCAGGGCCGCCTTTGGGATCAACGTGCGCAAATCGCTCTCGGCCAGTTCTACGAGATCGGACTCGACAACTCGAAGCCCTACAAAGTCTGCGGCGGGCTGCAGGATAACTACACTTGGTGTGGACCGAGCGCCACAACCAACGCGCACGGTATCACCAATGAAGACTGGTACACCGTGCAAGGTGGCGATGGCTTCTATGCGCAGATCGATCCCGAAGAACCGCACATCGTCTATGCGGAATCGCAGGACGGCAACTTGTCGCGTCGCGACTTGCGCACGCATGAGGCGCGCTCGATCCGGCCGCGCGAAGACAACGATCAGATGGATCGCTTTCGCTTTCAGTGGAACTCGCCGATCTTGATTTCCAAGCATGATCGCAAGCAGGTTTACTATGGCGGCAACTTCGTCTTCAAGTCGAATGATCAAGGTGACAATTGGAGGCGCGTGAGCCCCGATCTTACGACGAATGTCGATCGCAACACGTTGTCGATCATGGGTAAGTCGGTTGGCGACCGCACGACTCTTGCACGCAACGACGGTGTCGCGAACTTTCCGACCACAACGACGATCGGTGAATCCTCGACTCGCGCCGGTATCTTCTGGGCCGGAACTGACGACGGCAACCTGCATGTCTCAAAAGATGGCGAGACATGGAAGAACGTCATCGGCAATGTTCCCGGTGTTCCGAAAGGAACTTATGTCAGTCGCGTCATTGCATCGCAGCACAATCAGGGCTCTGCATACGCGGCCTTCGATGGACATCGCACAAACGACTTCGGCATCTATCTGTACAAGACCACTGACTTCGGCGAAACCTGGAAGCCGATCAAGCGCGGCATCCCGGAAACAGGCGGCGTCTTGAACGTAGTACGCGAGCATCCGCGCAATGCAAATCTTCTGTTTGCGGGCGGTGAGTTTGGCTTGTACGTTTCCTTCGATGCTGGCGACAATTGGCAGGAATTCAAGAACAATCTGCCGCGCGTTCCAGTCGACGATATCGCGATACATCCCCGCGACAACGATCTGGTGCTGGGCACACACGGGCGCTCGGTGTGGATTCTCGATAGCATCTCGGCTCTCGAACAGGCGAAAGCCAATGAGGCCGCGGTGCAGCTTTACGATATGCGCCCCGCGACGATGTGGCGTCTTGCGCGCAAGCGTGGCTTCGATGCGCACGACATGTTCTTCGCCAGGAATCCGCCGCAAGGTGCGATTCTCGATATCCACTTTACCGCCAAGCCCGATCCGAAGACGGTGAAGATCCGCATTCTGGATGCGGCTGGCAAGCTGGTACGCAATATCCCGGCCTCCGCGTCACTCGACGCGGGCCTCAATCGCATTGTTTGGAACCTCAAGATGGATCGCGTCGTGCCTCCCACGCCGCAGGAAATCGAACAGGCCAATCGCTTCGCAGAAGGCGGCGGCGATAGCGCCGAAAGCGCGCTGGGCGGGCCTTCCGTCGATCCGGGCAAGTACACTGCTGAAGTTACTCTTGGCACGAGCGTTGTCACCAAGACGTTCACAGTGGAAGAAGATCCGCGCATCACCTGGTTCAGCGCCGCCGACCGCGTCAAGCGCCGCGAAGCGATCAACGAACTGATGGATCTTTCGAAGCGCGCGGCGGATCTTCGCAAGAAGTTCACCACCGTGGATACGGCGCTGAAGTCGTTGACCGATGCGTGGAAGCGTCCCGATGCATGGAAGGCTCCCGCGAACGTCACCAAGCTTGCCGCGGATCTCAAGACAAAGCTCGAAGAGATTCGCCCGAACTTCGCTGCAAGAGGTCCATTTGGTCCAGCGCCTACGCCAGAAGAACTGAAGGAGCATCTCGCCAAGTCAGAACCGAAGTTCCAACTACCCGGTTTGACGCAGCGCATCGGTCAACTCACCAATGGACTCGATAGCTTTTCCGCCGCTCCCGCCAAGAGCCAGTTGGATCAGATTGCGTTGACGAAGAAAGCAGTCGAGGATGCCGCGCAACGAATCGACAAGCTCGTCACAGAAGATGTCGCAGCCTTCAACAAAGCTGTGAACGATGCGAAGGCGCCGGCCATTCACATACAGCCCTGATGAGTCTTCATGACGAGTATGGAGGACGAGACGCCTGCAAGAGGCTCGCGGTCGCGTTCTACTCGCGAGTGGCGCAGGATCCAATCTTGCGCCATTTCTACCCTGGAAAGACATTCACTGGTGCCATTGAGGAGTTCGCCGCATACTTGGCGCAGTTCCTGGATGGTCCGCCAGAGGATGCGAAACGGCGTTGGTGGTTGAGCCCGATCTTTCGGACCGCGCCCGCGAGTAGCTTCGAGCGCTCTTCGATGCGGCCTCAGTTGACTTGGTCAACACTGGCAGAAAGCCGAAATCCATTGTCGTTTCCGAAGAGCTTGGGCCTCGTTGGAGGTGCCAGCAATTGCTTGACGATGCCATCGAAGCGTTTCGAGATGGCCGCGTAAAGCAGACTATAACGCTGGCTGAAAGTCCGGATTTGTGCGAACTGTTCCGGCGCAACCGGTCGCTTTATGCCAATTTCATCAGTGAATTGCTTCCCAGCCGCCAGACAATTGTGGAAGCATACGTTTGCAAGGCACTCTCGGACAACCCGGATCTACCCCAGCAAAGATACGGTGGCGAAACACTGTTGCACGCCGCCGCGGCTGCAGGCCGCACGAATCTCGTCGAGCTTCTGCTCAACCAATGTTCAGACCCCAACGCACAAGACCAGGGAAGCCACACTCCGCTCTACTCGCTGTCCAACGAATGCCACACTGGCGGCGCCGCTGTCGCCCGAATGTTGATCGAGCGCGGCTCATTTGTGGATGCCTGCGAAGGCGTCAAGCGCTGTACACCCTTGCACATGGCCGCGCGGCGGGGCAACGTGGAAGTCGGCACGGTTTTGGTGGAATACGGGGTGAATTTGGAAGCTCGCGACAGCAACAGCGATACGCCTCTTCGCCGTGCAGTCAACTGCGGCAAGGCAGATTTTGCAGCCTTCTTGCTCCATCATGGCGCGGACCCGCATTCGCTTCGTAGCCGGGGACTCTCGCCCTTGCTGGCGGCCCGAACCGAGCCGATGCGACGACTGTTTTCCGCTGTCTGCTAGGGCCGGATGGTACAAATGAAGACAGCTAATGAATCTTGTCAACGCGCAGTCACTGGCGCGCACGTTCGGATCGAAACCTCTTTTTGAAGGCATTTCACTCGCAGTGAATGACGGGGACCGCATGGCTCTCATCGGTCCCAATGGCGCTGGAAAATCCACTCTTCTGCAAATGCTTGCGGGTATCCAACAGCCTGACGCAGGCATCTGCTCGATAAAGCGTGGCACGCGCCTCAGCTACGTTCCGCAGGATGCCGCGTTTGAACCCGGCATCACGGTCACAGAAGCCGTACTCGTAGATGCCTGGCCTCCCGAAGAGCGCGAAGTCACCGCAGCCAACGTGCTCAGTCAGGCAGGGTTTCTGGATCATGATTTCGAAGCTGCCCGTTTGAGCGGAGGCTGGCGTAAGCGCCTCGCCATCTGCCGCGGACACGCTTCGCGCCCCGATCTGTTGTTCCTCGACGAGCCGACGAACCACCTGGATATCGAAGGCATCGAGTGGCTCGAAAAGCTGCTCAACAACGCGCGTTTTGCCACGCTGCTCGTTAGTCACGACCGCTACTTTCTCGATAATGTCGCCAACCGCCTCGCCGAGTTGAACAAAGTCTATCCGGGTAGCCTCTTCGTTACCGATGGCAATTACTCGGAATTTTTGGAACGTCGCGCGGACTTTCTCTCGGCGCAGGCCCAGTATCAGGATTCTCTTGCCAACCGCGTACGGCGCGAAGTGGAATGGCTGCAGCGCGGGCCGAAGGCGCGCACTACGAAATCCAAAGCTCGCATCGATAGTGCGGAAAAGATGATCGGCGAATTGGGCGATCTGCAATCGCGATTGCGCGTTACCACGGCGGGGCTGGATTTTACGGCCTCCGGGCGCAAGACCAAGCGGTTGATCCACGCTGAGAATGTTTCGAAAACCCTTGGCGGCAAGCTGCTGTTCGATGGTCTGGATCTCACGCTGCTGCCGGGTGTTCGTGTCGGTCTTGCTGGCGGCAATGGCACTGGCAAGACTACGCTGCTGCGGTTGCTGATGGGTGCGATGCCGCAGGATTCAGGCACGATTGAACGCGCTGACCAACTGAAGATCGTCTATTTCGATCAGAACCGCGACGCGCTGGATCCGAAGATGACACTGCGCCGAGCATTGGCTCCCGACGGCGATTCGATCATTTTTCGCGATACCGTCGTGCATGTCGCTGGTTGGGCGCGGCGATTCATGTTCCAAGTCGATCAACTCGACATGCCAGTCGAAAGGCTTTCGGGCGGCGAGAAGGCGCGTTTGTTGATCGCGCAGTTGATGTTGCGTCCCGCGGATGTTTTGTTGCTTGACGAACCGACCAACGATCTCGATATTCCAACGCTCGAAGTGCTTGAGGATAGCCTTGTCGATTTTCCAGGCGCGCTGATCCTCGTGACGCACGATCGCTTTTTGCTGGATCGTGTTTCGAACATCGTGCTGGGCTTGCATGGTGACGGCACATCGCAGCTTTACGCGGATTACTATCAGTGGGAACAGGGCCAAGTCGACCGGCGCGCAGCCGCTAAGGTCGCAGCCAAAGCTGCCGCCACCGGGGGCAAGTCTGGCGGCACCTCGCCGAAGAAGAAACTTTCCTACAACGAGACCCGCGAGTTGGAATCGATGGAAGCCAAGATCCATGATGCCGAGCAGTTGCTCGAAGCGAAAAAGGCTCTGCTCGAACATCCGGAGGTCGTGACCGATGGCGCGCGTCTCCAGCAGATCAGCGAAGAGATGAACCATTCGCAGTCAGTCGTCGACAAGCTCTATCATCGTTGGACCGAGCTCGAAGCCAAACTTCAGTGAACCGCAATCAGGTGACGGCGCGTGCGGAAGTAAAGCGTGCCGTCTGAGATCGCGGGCGACGCCATCGTAATCTCGCCGAGCTTGCTCATGCCAAAGGGCTTGTAAGCGGGCCCAGTCTCGAAGACATAGACTTCGCCCTCTTCGCTTGTCTGATAGGCTGCCGATCCTGCAATGACAGTGGATGCACTGAAGCCTGTGGTTCCGCCGCCAATGCGTTGCTGATAGTGCAGCTTGCCGGTTAACGCATCGAAGACCTTCAACACTCCACGATCGGAACAGCTATAGACAAGCCCGCCTGCAAGCAGCGGCGTTTGCATGTAGGCTCCGTTGCGAGGCTCGCTCCACACCACGCCGCTCGATGTCGTTGCGCCTGCGGCGGGCGTGATGTCGCCTTCCGCTTCGGGCTTGATCGCGTACAGCGGAGCAGCGCCACCGTGCGCGTTGGTGACGTAGATGAGTCCGTTGGCGAAGACTGGCGTGGGCACAGGGATGTCGCCAAGGGACTTCAAGCGCCACAGTTCCTTGCCAGTCTCAAAGTCATAGCTTGCAATGTACGGATACGAATTCAGCACCACCTGCGTGCGCTTGCCCGCGCGCACCACCGCAGGAGTCGCCCAGCCATTGATGGCCGTGCCTTTGCGCGATGTTCGCCAGATTTCACGTCCATCTTTGGCGCTGAACTTCGCTACGAACGGATCGCCTTTGCGATCGCACTGCACGACGATTGTGTCTTCGAACAAGACCGGTGAACTAGCAAATCCCCAGGAAAGCGACTGATCGTTCCAAGGGCCGAAGTCAAGCAAGCCGAGATCTTTCTTCCAAAGCAGCTTGCCGTCGAGATCGTAAGAGTACAAGCCTTCGGATCCAAAGAACGCGACGATTCGCTTGCCATCCGTGGTCACCGTTGTGTTGGCATGAGTGGCCTTGGTGTGACGCCGCGCCTTTGGGGTGCCCGTGTGCGCGGTTCGTTCCCACAGGATCTTGCCGGTGCTCTTATCGAGCGCGTAAATCTTCCAGCTCTGTTCCACATCGTCGTCAGCCGAATCACCAGCGCCGTAAAGACCAACTTTGAGCGGCGCATCGCCATCTTTGCGTACGGCCGAAGCGACGAAGATCTTGCCCTGCCAAACGATGGGGCTGGAATGTCCAAGCCCAGGAATCGGCGTCTTCCATTTGATGTTCTTCAACGGCCCTGCATCCGGGTCTGCGTTGAAGGTTCGCGCGGCTTGCGTTTCGGAGACGCCGTTGGAGGCGGGTCCGCGAAAGGCCGGCCAATTGGAATCGGCGGCGAGGAGAAGAGCGAATTCAAGGAGCATTGGATTCCAGGTTGCCATAATGGAAAGACGAAGATGAAGGTGCTTGGTTTGGTGGTGGTTTGCACGGCGGCGCTCGCACAGGTTACGTCCAGTTCGATTTCCGGATATGTCCTGGACGAAACGCGAAGCTCCATTCCGCGCGCTGTGGTCAGCCTCCGCTACGTAAACACGAGCCTACTCAGGACGATCGAGGCGGACGCGCAAGGCTTTTACTCCTTCAAGCAGTTGTCTCGTGGATCTTATACGTTGCAGGCCAAGGCGAAGTCCTTCGCGGAAACAAAGCAAGTTTCAATTGTTTTGTCCGTCGATAGTCCGCAGCGTGTCGATCTGAAGATGGCGCTCGCGGCTGAAAGCTCAGGTCTTGACATCCGGGGCGAGGTCTTGCCAACCGAATCATCCGACCTTGGGGCCGTGATCGATCGATCTCGTATCGAAGCACTGCCCTTGAATGGACGCGATTTCCTGCAGCTTTCGTTGCTTGTTCCCGGTGTGATGCCTCCGGTTGAGGATTCTGAGTTGTCGTCGCGCGGATCGTTTGCGATGCATGCCAACGGCGCTCGCGAGGAGTTCAATAACTTTCTGCTCGATGGTGTCGACAACAACGACCCGAACATCAACCGTTACAATCTGCAGCCGCCGGTGGACGCAATTCAGGAATTCAAGATCGCGACGAATGCCTATAGTGCCGAGTATGGGCGCAGCGCAGGCGGCCAGGTGAACGTCATCACGCGCAGCGGAGCGAACGGCCTGCATGGCTTTGCCTACGATTACCTCCGCAACCGTCTCTTCGACGCGCGCAATGCTTTCGATACGAGCAAGGGCAAGAGCCACTATGTGCGCAATCAGTTTGGCGCGGGCGTTGGCGGCTCACTGAAGCGCGATCGCACGTTCTTCTTCGCGAATGGCGATCTCTTCCGGGAACGCGCCGGCGAGACGCGCATCGGTAGCGTTCCGGTGGATGCGATCCGCCAGGGGGATGTCTCTTCGTTGGGTGTCGCCGTCGTGGATCCTTTCACGCGGCAGCCTTTCGCTGGAGCACGCATTCCCGCCTCGCGCGTGAATCCGCTTTCTGCGAGAGTGTTCGAGCTTTTCCCGCGCGCAAATTTGCCTGGCGGAACCGGCAACTACCTGGCACAGCCTGTGGCCGTTGGCGATCAGAATCAATTCAACGGACGCCTGGATCACTACGCGACATCGAAAGACATCTTTACGCTGCGCTATAGCTTTGGCGCGAACGACCTTGCGGAACCCTTTGCCGAAGACAGCACTGGTGTTCCGGGATTCGGCGATCGTATCCGCGATCGCGGTCACAACGCGCTCGCGCAGTATCAGCGAGTGGTGCGGCCGAATGTGGTGAACGTATTGTTGATGGGATTCAATCGACTCAATCGCAGCGTGCTGCCCGAGAACATCGGCAAGGATGTGAATCAGCTCTGGGGCGTGAACTGGCTGCCGCGTAAACCGATCGATTTTGGTTATCCATCGATCACCGTGGCGGGCTTTTCACGCGTTGGAGATGTCACGCCGATTCCAATCGATCGTGCCGCCAATACCTATCAACTGCAGGACAACCTCTCGATTGTGCTTGGTGCTCATGCCTTGAAGCTGGGCTTCGATGCGCGGCGCATTGAGCACAATGGCATCAACAATCTGCTGTCGCGCGGGTCGATGACTTTCTCTGGTGCGCTCTCTGGCACCGGGGCCAGCGATCTGTTGTTGGGGCTGCTTTCCTTCGGGGTGCAAGGCCAATCGGATGCCGTGCAAACGCTGCGTTCCACGGCGACGAATGTGTACGTGCAGGATGACTGGAAGCTACTGCCTTCACTGACGTTGAACCTGGGCCTGCGGTACGAGTACAACACGCCTGCGACGGATCCAACGAATCGGATGACGGTGCTCAACCTGGCGACTGGCGCGCTTTCGCAGGTGGGCGCGAATGGAGTTTCGCGATCGGGCACGCGGCCGGATCGCAACAACATCGCGCCGCGTGTCGGTCTCGCCTGGGCGTCGCGCGATGGACACAGTGTGATTCGCGCTGGATACGGCTTGTTCTATGACTCTGGATTGATGGTGGCGAACACTTCGCTTTACTTCAATCCGCCCTATTTCAACATCCGCGTCTTCTTTCCGACGGCTACGTCGCTGCTGAGTTTGAACGACCCTTTTCCGGTTCGCGGCGGTATCACGCCAGCGGCGTCGTTGAGTTCATTGAGTCCCGATCTGACGCAGGCTTCGATGCAGCATTGGAACTTCAACATCCAGCGGGAATGGCGGCCGCTCGGCGTGGTCAGCGCGGCGTACGCCGGCTCGAAGGGAACGCACCTCATTCGCTCTCGCGATCTGAATCAACCCGTCCCTGGATCAGGCGATGTAGCGGCGAGGCGGCCTTTTAGGGCGTTTTCGAACATTTTCTGGATCGAGAGCGGTGGCAACTCGAACTATCACTCGTTGCAGTTGTCGCTCAATCGTCCCCTCGCCCGTGGATTCTCGCTGTTGACCGCGTATACGTATGCCAAGTCGATTGACGACTCTTCGGCGTTTCTGGCGACGAAGGCCGACAAAAACTTTCCGCAGGACAGCCGCAATTACGGAGCCGAGCGTGCGGCGTCGAGTTTCGATATCCGCCAGCGCGCGAGTGTCGCGGCGGTATGGCGCACGATGCCGTGGGGGTTGCAGTCGAGCCTCATCTTCAGTGCAAATACGGGCCAGCCTTTCACTCCGATCCTTCGGTTCGACAACAGCAATACGGGTAACACGGGCGGAACCTATGGCAATGACCGTCCGAATGTCATTGGTGACGTTGCCCCGCGATCAGGAACCAGAGACCGCTGGTTCAACACTGCAGCGTTCGCGGTTCCGGCGCGATACACGTTTGGAAACGCAGGACGCAATATCGTTCGCGGACCGGCCTACGCTTCGACGGATGTCTCGCTTTCGCGCAAGTTCGTTTTGGTGAAAGAGCGCTTGTCCGTACAGGCGGAAGCGCAAGCGTTCAATCTCTTCAACCGCATCAATTACAGCTTGCCGGAAGCGTTCGTGGATGAGCCGTCGACCTTCGGCCGCATCTTTTCCGCTCGATCGCCCCGGCAGGTACAGTTCGCATTGCGGCTGTTGTTCTGACTTGCGGGAACAATGACCCCATTGTGCGACCACCTTCGCATTAGTGAGTGAAGGCTAAAAAAACACGTCTGAAAATCAAGCAAGCAGTAGCGGCCTAGCGAAGAAGAACGTGGCTTCGGCTACGCCGCTTTGTTCTGCAGAGCAGGGAAGAGGGCGAACGCGAACTGCGCCAAGAGGCCGATCTGCACGTGCGTCAGGCGATAGAGTTGCAGGTGCTCAGGGATCGTACGGCCAGCCAGAAAGACAGAAATCGCAGCTTCGGCAATGAGGGTCAACGTGAGCGCGAGGCATCCCATGGCGAGAAGATCGGGCACACGCGATGGCACCGCAAACAGCGAAACGAACTTGCGGCAAAAGATCCAAGAGACGGCGAGCAGCAGCGGACCCTCCAGCATCACGGCAGCCATTTCACCAATGCGCGGAATGATGAGCAAAACACGGATGGTTCCGAATACGAATCCGACAGCGAAAACCGCGGCGAAATACGCGCTTCCTGCCCGGATCCATGGCGCGCTCATAGTGTTTGCGTAACTTTTTGAATCGTGCGCGGCTGATCGGGGTTGAGCCCCTTGACGGCGGCGAGTCGTCCGGCGAAGAGTTGTGCGGGGATGATATACGGAATCGGGGTGTAAAGTTCGGGCAGGGACATGGGCAGCACGATCTCACGTGCTTTCAGCTTCGCAGCTTCTTTGTTCGACTGATCGCGGATCAGCAACGTTTCGGCCTTGAGCGTCGTGAGCTTGGCGATCATGTCGCGCATGCCCGGCCAAGTGACGCCACCGGGTGTGAAGAGGAACATCGGGAATGACTGCCCGACCATGGCGATGGGGCCGTGTTGGAAGTCCGCGGAGGAGAATCGTTCTGCGACGACGTAGCAGGTTTCCATCAGCTTCAACGCGAATTCGAAGGCGTTGGCATAGTTGAGTCCGCGACCGGAGACAACGGCGTGATCCATGAATCGATAACGTTCCGCGCGTTCTGTGATTTCGGGTTCGAGTGTCAGCGATTGCGCGACCCATTCGGGAATACGGCGGAAGTCGTCCACATCGAGATCGGCACCGAGGGCGTAAGCCAGCAGGTACATGCAGAGCACCTGACCGGTGTACGTCTTGGTGGCAGCCACAGACTTCTCTTTGCCGGCGCGAACCAGGAACACATGTTCGGCAAGACGCGCCATGCTGCTCGACTCCTCGTTGGTGACGCCGATGGTGATGGCTCCACCGGCGCGGGCTCTTTCCAGCACGATATTGGTGTCTGTGGATTCACCCGATTGCGAGATGGCGACGCAAAGTGTGGATGTGAAATCCACTGGCGCGTTGTAGAGCGTGAAGAGCGACGGTGCGCTGAGAGAGACAGGGATGCCGGTGGTGAGTTCCAGCAGGTAGCGTCCTAGCTGGGCGGCGTTGTCGGAGGTTCCACGCGCGGCCAGCATGATGAGTTTGGGACGGTTCTTGGAGAAGATCGCGCGGAGCTTTTCTGCCTTCTTGAGTTCACTGCGGAGAGTCCGGTCGAGGGCGGAAGGCTGCTCGCGGACCTCGTTTAACATTTTGGACATTGTTTCTTCATGGATACCATGCCAGTACCATGAGGGGAGATGCGGAGTTTGACGATCTTCCTTTTCCTGATTCTTCAAGGTGCCGTCATGGCGGCACAAAAGAGCGTTTGGGATTCCTTAAAAACAGGTGAGTCGCTGAGCAGTGAGGATGCCGCCAAGCTTGAAGACCGCGTCGCAAAAAAGAGCGGCGATCACGAGTCGCGAGTGCAATTGCTTGCCTTCTATGCGACGCAGCCGAAAGGTCTTGCGACTGCCGATGTCAAAGCCGCCCGGGCAAAACATATTCTTTGGATGATTGAGCACGATCCCCAAAGGCGTCTGGGGTTGGCGGGGAATGCGTTGCCGCTCGACCGGTTGAATTGCACAGGCGATCCGTTGGCTGACGCGGGGGCGTTCGATCTTGCGAGTCAGTTGTGGCGGAACGCGGTGAACAAGAATCCGAAGGATACGGATATCCGCTCGGCTGCTGCTGAGGCGATCCGCTACTGCTTGCCTGAAGAGGCCGAAAAATGGTTGACCCAGGATGGCGACAGTATGGGCTTGGGGCGCTTGTGTGCGGATGCCGTGCTGGGTGTCACCGGATAAGCCTACCGGCGCAGCGATGCCATTGGAGCGGATGCGGGGTTCCGGCAACGGCCTTGGTGGAGTCCGCCGCCAGGACGCTGTTGATGAATGGGGCGACGTTGTGGGCGGATGGCAAGCTCGACTGGGATTACCTTCCGGTCGGTTTGCCTTTGCTCGAACGGGCAAAGGCGTTGGCTCCCGAGTCGATGTTTCTTCTCACGCTACCGGTGAAGCTGCCGAATCCTGGCGAACGTCCGGCGCAGATTCTCCGCATTGGGGGCAACGTTGCCCTAAAGAATCTCGTACGCAAGGTCACTCCAGAGTATCCTGCGGATGCCAAGCAATTGGGAGTGCAGGGGACGGTTCGGGTCTCAACGTTGCTGGGCCTCGATGGCAAGGTCAAGCACATGAAGGTCGAATTAGGTTCGCCGGAGTTGATCGAATCGGCGTTGGGAGAAGAGCAGATCCCGTTCCGCGAGCCGGTCGGCGGCGTTCATGCGGAGGATCCGTATTGTCGCCCTGGCGGTAGGCGTACAGCCGTCCACAAAGTTGTCGCGGAGTTGGAAGTGATCGTCCCAGTGATCCTGCCTGGGGTGGAACAAGGCGACGGCGAGCCCGGAGTCGGGATCGATGGTTGCGGTGTCGCTGCCTTTGTAGCGGTTGCAGAAGATACAGGCGTAGGCGAGATTTTCGAGAGAGGAATCGCCGCCGTGCTTGCGGCTCAAGATGTGGTCGACTTGATGTCGGTATCCCACGTCGACTTCTTGGATCAGGCAGTATTCACAGCGGAAGTCGACGCGTTCGGCGACTTGGTCGCGAACGAACTGGGGAATGTCATTTGCCAAGGGCGAGAATGAGCTTGGCTTTGGCTTTGGCCATGCGCATGATATGCTCGAGTTCCATGAAATGGTCGAGCTCCGATTTCTCCTCGGCAGACAAGCCGGTTTCTTTCTCGCGCGCGATCAGGTCGGCGACCCGGCGCTGAGATTGTGCAGACGGACGGTATTGAGACACCGCCTCGGAAGAAGCCCCCGAGGCGATGAATTCGATAATTTCGTGGTAGGCCGGTGGGGCTGCGGTCATGTGGGTCTGCACCTACGACTCTTATCGTACACCCTTTGCTGAAGCTTTAGCTGCTCAATCCGAGGACTCGCCGATTCCGCTTCGAATCGCTGGATGCACCCGCGAAATCATCGAACGCTCTGGTCGGCACATCGATCAGCATTGACTGGATAAACGGCGCTCCTTCGGCGGCCCCTTGCGAGGCATCTTTGTAGCAGCATTCCCACTCCAAAACAGCCCAGGATTCGTACCCGGCGGCAGTCATCCGCGAGAAGACCTGTTTGAAGTCCACCTGCCCATCGCCCAGCGAGCGGAACCGGCCCGGACGCTCTTTCCAGCCCTGGAATCCACCATAAACTCCCGCGCGGGCCGATGGGCGGTACTCCGCATCCTTGACGTGGAACGCCTTGATGTAGGGGGCATAGAGATCGATGAATCCCACATAATCCATGCACTGCAGAATGAAGTGCGACGGGTCGTAGTTGATGCAGACACGCGAATGATTGCCGCAGGCTTCGCGGAACATTTCAAACGTCGCGCCATCGTGTAAATCTTCGCCCGGATGCAGTTCATAGCAGACATCGACGTTCATCTTGTCGGCGTAGTCGAGGAGGGGCTTCCAGCGCTTGGCGAGCTCTTTAAAGCCTTCCTCGACGAGTCCTGCGGGACGCTGCGGCCAAGGATACATCATCGGCCACAGGAGCGCTCCGGAGAACGAGGGCATCGCGGTGAGTCCGAGGTTGGCGGATGCCTTGATGGCCAGCTTTATTTGCTCTGTGGCCCACTTGGCGCGCGCCTTGGGATCGTTGTGCACGGCCGCCGGGGCGAAGGCATCGAACAGCTCATCGTAGGTGGGATGCGAGGCGACGAGCTGGCCTTGCAGGTGCGAGGCGAGTTCCGTGATTTCGAGTCCGTTGCATTGGGCTTTGAGGTCGTCGCAGTAGGCTTTCGAAGATGCAGCCTTTTGCAGATCCATGACGCGGCCATCCCAGGAGGGTAATTGGACGCCCTTATAGCCGAGCGATTTCGCCCAGGCGGTGATGTTGGGAAGCGAGTTGAACGGTTCGGCATCGCCCATGAATTGGGCTAGAAAGAGGGCAGGACCTTTGATCTGAGACATGATGACTTCATCATGCTATCAAAACCCATTAAGCCATGCGGTGCTTGATGAATGTCCACAACCGCCCGGGAAACTCGCTGAGACGCCAGACGCCGGGGCAGCGGGCTTCGGGGGCGAAGGTGATGGTGCGATCCCCGGGGTCGACGCTCAGCCCAACCTCTGGGAAGTTGGGGTGCTTGACGGACACCCAAGCCGTGTTGCCGCAGGGTTCCGCCAGCGTGATCCTGACGTTCTGGATATCGGAGTAGGGGCTTTTGTCGCCGAAGTCTTCTATGAAGCGGTCGAACTTGTAGTCGCGGCACTCCGTTGGGCAGCCGAATTTGGCGTAAGCGGCCTTGTAGTCCTTGCGGGCGAGCAGCGCGAAGAATTCCTTCACATCGCGCTCGTCTTTGTAGGTCCGGAAGTGATAGTAGAGGAACGTTCCGAGCAGGGCGGATCCAATGACGATGGCCGCGGTAATGAAAAAGCGCCGTTCGCGGCGGGCGTCCGAGACTCCGTAGTTTGTCAGGTATTCTCTGCCAGCGTGGGTGGACATCGTAAGCTGCTCCCTCTCCATTTTAGACCCCAGGGAAGGGTGTGGAGTTCCCGGATTTCACTCAACCGGGTGGACTTTGTTGTAGGCGGCGACGACCTCGGCTGTGACGTCGAGTGCGGTGGAGAAGTAAATTGCTTTCGTGTCCGGTCCTTGGTGAGATGTCCAAGCGTCGGAATTCTTCCAGGTTCCCGGGCCCGCAAACTGGTTGGTGCAACTTCTTGACTCGCGCGATCCACCTGGCTTTCAAGGCGGAAAAACACTCGCGCCGAGGCTAATGACTGCTTCGCGAGTTTCGCGATGGCGTGATTCATCTGCGCCGTTGCCAGCAGCGCATTCTGGATCTTCACCACACCAACGGACTCACCACGAACGCCCAAACAAAGAAGAAAGGCGGCGCTCGAGAGACTCGCCCTCGACCTGCCGCCTTTCTTCGGTGCAAACATTTACTTGGCCGGATAGGCCTTGTCGTAAGCCGCCACGATGTCGTTCGTGATGTCGAGCGCGGGCTTCGCATAGATCGCGTTACCGATGTCGAACACCATGTCCACACCCTTCTCTTCCGCCACCTTCTTGACGACGTCGGACATGCGCTGACCGGCGCGGCTCAGAATGTCCTGACGGTCGCGGTTGAAGTCGGCTTCGAGATCTTCTTCGATGCGCTTGGCGTCGCGCTGTCTGCGCGTGCCCTGAGCCTGCAGTTCGGCGATGCCGGCCGGGCTGAGTTTGGCCGTTTCCGTCGGATTGCCGAGCTTCGCCGAGATCGATTCGAGTTCGCGGGAAAGCTTTTCGAGAGTGTCCTGGCGGGGCTTATACTTGGTTTGCAGTTCCGCCTGCGCCTTCTTCATCTCGGCCGTTGCGAGCAGGCCTTCCTGCAACTTGACGACAGCCACCTTCGACTGGGCCGCGGCGATCTGGATGGATGCCAGCGCCAGGGCGGCCAGCACAATGAACTTCTTCAACATTCTAATCCTCTACCTCGTAATCTTAATTCAGAATCGCGAGGATTTCGTCCTCGCGCATGATGAGCGGTTCCTGGCCGACATCTTGACCTCGGAACCGGAAATACTTGCCGAACAGAATCTTGCCGCCGACCTCGATCTCAAACGGCACGCGCTTGCCTGTTCCGCGATGCGGTCGTGCAGCGGACGCAATGTCATGGGATCTCCCTGCCGATTGTCAGTGCGCGGGCTACTGCTTGCGCGCCGGAGCGCGATCCCCCGACCCCCTATTATAGCTTTCTCCTCTGTTTGCCTTGGACGAAGACAACCCGGTTCTGGTTGCGCTGCAAAAACACGAGTAAGATGAGACTATGCGCCGCCGCGATCTCTTCAATAAAACCGCCGCAGCCGCCGGTATCGCTGCATTTCAGAGCGATGCCATGCTGCGCGCTCAATCCGCCGTGCAGAATTCCTTTGACCGGCCCGCGGACACCGTTGCGAGAGATGAGGACTTCTGGCTGAACATCCGCCACGCCTTCACCATCGACCGCAACATGATCAACCTCAACAACGGCGGGGTTTCACCTTCGCCCAAGATCGTGAGCGACACCGAGAAACGTTACCTCGATGTCGAGAACATGAACCCGTCTTATTACATGTGGAACGTCCTCGACCCCGGCATCGAGACCGTTCGCCGGCGCCTCGCTCGCGCCTTTGGATGCGACCCCGAAGAGATCGCCATCACCCGCAATGCCAGCGAGGCCCTCGAAATCGTCCAACTCGGGATGGAACTCAAAGCCGGCGACGAGATCATCACCACCAATCAGGACTACGGCCGCATGATCACCTGCTGGCAGCAACGCGAGCGCCGCGATGGCGTCGTGTTGAAGCAAGTGAAGTTTCCCGTGCCTCCGCCGAGCATGGATTATCTGGTGAAGATCTTCGAAGAAGCCATCACGCCCAAGACGCGCGTGCTGCATATCTGCCACATCACGAATCGCACCGGACAAATCTTTCCCGTCAAAAAGATCTGCCAGATGGCTCGGTCGCGCGGGATTGAGGTCGTGGTGGATGGCGCCCACGCCTTTGCCCAGTTCCCCTTCAAACAGGCGGACCTCGATTGCGACTACTACGGGACATCGTTGCACAAGTGGGTGCTCGCGCCCATCGGAACCGGGATGCTGTATGTGAAGAAATCGAAGATTGACAAGATCTGGCCGATGATGGCTGCCCCGGACTCGATGCGCGACAACATCCGCAAGTTCGAGGAGATCGGCACGCATCCGGCCTCGCAGCGCAATGCGATCACCGAGGCGTTGAACTTTCACGAGAGCATCGGCGCGGAGCGCAAGGCCGAGCGCTTCCGCTATCTGCGTAAGCGCTGGTCGAACAAATTGCGGAACCTGCCGGGTGTGCAAATTCTCAACAGTGAAGATCCGGAACAGAGCTGCGCCATCGGTTTTATTGGCGTCAAGGGCCTCGATTCCTCGGCGTTGGCGAAGTATCTTTGGGACAAGCAGCGGATCTGGACGGTGGCGATCAAAACGGGCGGGGAATACGAAGGTCTTCGGATCACGCCAAACGTTTACTCCACCCTGGAAGAGGTGGATACGTTTGTCGAAGTGATGGAAAAGATCATTCGCAAGGGTTCGATCCCAGGTTAGGTGGTATTCCCGGGCGGCGTAGAGGATATCGTCTTTTGCGCAAGACTTCCCCTCAAGTGTTCCTGTCATGTTCCGATAAGGCCTATGAGGAAGTTGTCAGATGTCGTTTACGCCGCTCACCTTTTCCGGAATCAGTTCATACTCGCGGGATTTTCAGACCGTGCTCGATCGCGCGGTCAAAATCGCCTCTCTGCCGCTCAAAGCTTTACAGAATGAGACATCCGATCTGCTGACCCGAAAAACGCAGTTGGCGGGTCTTGGCGGGCAGGCGTCCAGCTTTGGCTTGGCGCTTGAGACTCTGGGCAAGGTTTCGAAAGAAAAGGGTTTGCAGGCGACCAGTTCGAATTCGGCGGTGGTGTCGGTTTCCAACACCAATGCGGACGCAGCGACCACCTATACGATCAACAATGTGACCTCTCTTGCGAAGGCGGCGTCGGAAACCAGCGTGACCGGTTACGCCGATTCGTCAACCGCGCAGGTGTCCGCTTCGGGAACGGTGAAACTCACCGTGGGCACGCAAGATTACACAATCAATCTGAGCCCGGCGAACAACAATCTCAACGGCTTACGCAACGCAGTCAATGCTTTGGGGGCAGGTGTCACCGCGTCGATCTTGACCACGGGTACGGGTGCGAACCCCAATTTTCTATCTGTTTCCTCCAGTACCGCGGGCGCCAGGCCGTTGGCTTTGGTTGAGAATCCAGGGGGAACGCCAACGCAGTTGCTGAGCGCAAGCAATCAGGGTTCGAACGCTGAGTTTCAGCTCAACGGCGTTCCGGTAAGCCGCAATTCCAACCAGGTGAACGACGTCATCCCTGGGCTGAGCTTTAACCTTCTGGGCGTCACGTCCACTCCTGTCACTCTCACCATCGCCACCCAGAAGTCGCGGCTGACGGACAGTCTCGATCAGTTCGTCGGTGCCTACAACAGTCTGCAGAATTCGGTTTCCCAGCAGGTGGGGCCAACGGCCGGGTTGTTGAGCGGCGATTTTCTTGTACGCGAGATTCAGAAAGCCGCTCGCGAGGTCACGAACTTTGCCGGAAATCTCTCACTGTCCGATCTTGGCGTCACCTTCGATTCCACGGGCAAAGCCGTGTTCGATTCCGCCAAGATCACGTCGTTTTCCGAAACGCGGTTGAACGATGCCTTTGCGTTTCTCGGTACCGAATCCACGGGATTCGGGGGACTTTCCAAGCGCTTTACGCAAATCTCCGATCCTGTCACAGGGCTGGTCAAGCTCCAACAGGATTCGTATGACAAAGCGGATGAGCGGCTTCAGATACAGATCTCCAAACTCGAAGAGCGCATCGACTTCCTGCAAAAGTCCACGGCGCAACGGTTGCAGGCCGTTGATGCCTTGCTTGGATCGCTGCAGTCACAACAATCGATCATCGACGCCAGCTTCCAATCCGCGAATCTGAGCCTGTACGGCAAATCGGACCGCTAAGGCCGGCTGAAAACGTATGACAATCGACGAGTCCACGAACCGAATCCAATCGATCGATCTAGAAGACCTGGACGCCGCCACCCAAGCGGTTGCGGCTCGCGGATGCTCCGTGGTTCAATTCGCAGCCCATGCCGACCGACGGAGTCTTCAGACTGCGCAGGCAGCCGGTCAAGCCATGATCGAGCAACTGCTTGAGGAGCGCCGTCGGCTCCTGACGGAACTTCGCAATACGCGAGCCCTTCATGATTGCCTTACCTCGAACCGCTCTGAGGACTGTATGCCCACCAGTTTTCTCGGCGCAGGTCTTTTGGCCTGAGTCTCCAACCTGGGAATACCAGCTACCACCGCCATCGGTGCTACGACTTACTCCTCACCCTGTCAAGCCTAACGAAGGCCCCAGCCAAATCCGTCCCCCCCCATTTCTCCTAAAG
>CAZCPL010000032.1:0-35146 GCA_964500255.1 uncultured Solibacteraceae bacterium
CCGTCGAACTGAGCGACATCCACATGTCGCGCCCCTCGGCTGCGGGTCCGTGGCGATGCCAGATGTGGCGATCGTCTTCCGGTGGGCGCGTCGTTCGCCAGAGCGGATAAACGGGAAACCAGCCGTGGACCTCGATTCCAACGTTGTGCGCCTTGGCGATGGCGTACTCGAGTGCGTCGAAACCCTTGGAATATTCGCGATCCTGATGCGGAGGTTCGAGCGAGCGCAAATAATATGAATACCCATCCAGCCGGACTTCGATGAAGACTGCGCTGCAACGGGCAAGTTTGGCGTCCGCGATGAGCCGGTCGACCTGTTCGGGCGTCTTGAATCCAACGTGGAATGCGTCGGCCCAAAAGGCGCAGGTCGGCGGTTCGGAAACCGCCACCGCGGAGATCCACAATAGAATTGGTATCATAACTTATCTGACCCGCCCTTGCGAGTCGCAATTTCCCGGATGCCCGATCAGGATCAGCCCACGCAACCCACCGGACCGAACGAACCAACACCGCCACGAGTGACGGCCTTAATCGTTTCTTACAATAGCTTAGCTGCTTTGCGCCGTTCGATTGGGGCTCTGCGATGCTCGCAAGCGCGCGAGCTGTTCGAGATTCTGGTGGTCGATTTGGGATCGCAAGATGGCAGCGCCCGCATCGATTCCGAATTCGAAGACGTTACCGTTCTCCGCTTGCCGAAGCACTTTGGCGCGACCAAAGCCATGAACATCGCCACTCGCACGGCAATGGGCGATTTGATTCTGTATCTGGATCCACAGGTGGAGTTGCGTCCGGACGCATTGGCTCGCATGATGAAGCGCCTCGATGAAGATGACGAGGTTGCGGCCGTGGTTCCTCTGTTGGAGGATGCCCAATCCGGTGTGGCTGAGCCGCAAGTGTATCCCTTGCCAACACGCGAGACTCTGGCTCAAGCCTGCACCACAGGCAAGATGCCCGTGTCGGCGTCTCGCATGGATGCGGATGCGGTTCCGGTGGAATACGCCAGCCGGTCGGCGATCATGGTTCGTAAGGTGTTTGTGCAGGGCATGAACTACTTCGACGAACGCTATGGCCACTACTGGGCCGATGCCGAACTGGCGTTCCAGATTCAGAAGGCGGCCAAGAAGACGATTGTGCTCACCGCAGCCAAGGGAATCTGGCATGCACCGGCTTCCGAGTTGGTTTCGAAGAAGTTGGACGCGGACCGCTGGGTTGGCGCTTCGGCGTACTTGAGCAAGCACCAAGGCTTTGGCGCAGGGCTCGGCTTCATGTTCTCGGCAATACTAAAGGCATTATTTACCTTCAACTTCGGACTGCTCGTGCCACTGGTGTCGCAGCAGAAGGTGGATGGGAACCAAGGTCCGCTCTAAGGCTTTGTCCCTAGTTTCTTCTCGAAAGTTCCCCCTACGCCCTAAGCCTCTCGGTTCTTTCCACCGATAAACTGTGAAGAGAGAAGGCTCATCCCATGGACGCACTCATTTGGCTGTCGTTGCCGTTGTTCGTCGCCGCAGGTTCGGCGCTGCTTTGCTATTTCATCATGCAATCGAAGATGGACGTGATGCTGGCGAAGGAACGTGAGGCGCTGGCGGAGGCGCATGCCAAGCTCCGTTCCGCCCAAGTGACTATGGAAGAGCGTATTAAGGCCGGGCAGGAAGAGGCCCGGCGCAAGGCGATGGAGGAATTCATGGGAGAATTCCGGGTGGACGAGCGGAGTTACATGCGCGAAAGCAAGAGTGTCTTCTCAAGCAAGAAATCGATGGTGCTTCAGGAACGTCTGTTCTTCCGTAACATCCCGCTCTCGAACTGGATCGAACACGAAATGGTGGTGGAAGAGAACGGCTCGGGCGGCTTGCAGGGCGCGGCATCGGTGTTCAACACCAAGCAGTTGGGCGCGGAAAGCGAGAGCGCACTCAGTCGGTTGTTGGAATCGTTTACGGGTCCGAAACCGCAGTTGCAGCCAACTCCTGGCGACTAGATCGCTTGCGGTATCGAACCTGTCAAAAACCACCTACAACAACCGGCGGGCGGAACCCTTACGCGCCAGTCGTTCCATGCGCTTCAATAGCTCGGGTGTCTCGGCGAGCCGCAGAGCGGAGTGCGTCATCTCAAGCGCCATCGAATAGTTCTTCTCACGATGCTCGAAGTGCTTGGCGAGTTCGGTGTATGCCTCGCAGCGATGCGCATTCGGCGACTCGGTCAACTGCCTGAATACCGCGATTGCCGCATCTTCCCGTCCAAGCTTCTTTTCAAGCCCCGCGAGATCCCACATCGCGCGATACAGCAACTCATCCCCCAACCCCCGATTCACGGCCTCGCGCAGAAAATCCGCAGCCTGATCGTCCTGCCCTGCTTGCTTTAGCCAACGTGAGAGTCCAACCATCTCCGCACCGTGTCCAAAGCGGAACTCGCTGGGAGACTTGAAGGCGAACGGCACGATGGCGGTTAAGCACGCCAGCGTGACGATATCGAGCACGTTGTGGTGCAGAATTGGCGCGACGCGAAACGCCTCTTGGGTGCGGATGAACTCGAAATAAACATAAGGAATCATCTCGCCGGGCAGGTCGCCTTGACGTTCGAGTCCGAGGATGCGGTTCTCGAGTTCGATGAGGCGGCAACTGTCGAAACGTAACTTCCACAAGCGACGCGCGCCGTAAAGCAGATCGACGTGGCGCAGGGATCCAAACGGCGGACGCGCGCGCGACATGCGGTAGCGCGTTTCGAGGAGCGGCTGATCGTACGACTTGCCATTGTAGGTCACGAGGATGTCGAACTGCTTTAAATGCTCGGTGAGCGCCTCAAGCATGCTGGGTTCTTCATCATAATTGCGCATGAAGAACTGCTTCACCGTGAACCCGCCTTGCGGGTCGATGGATCCGACGCCGACCAGAAATGCATAGGTTCCGGATCCGCCGGCAAGGCCTGTGGTTTCGGTATCGAGAAAGGCCCAGCGCTCGGGCGGCGCACAGCCGGAATCTCCATTGCTGATTGCTTCCAGCAGATCGTGCGGCAGTTCGGCGAGGTTCGAGATATCCATCGAACCGTATCGGCGATGGCGGTCATAGGTTTTGACGGTTTGAAAATGCTTTCCGGATGAGTTCTCGATCACTTCGCCCGCAACGATTTCGTCGACGAATTCACGGGCGGCGGCGTTGGCTGCCGCGGCACCGATCGACGATGCGGGAAGCGGCGCAACGGCAAAGGGTGAGCGTACCGGCCCTGGCGCCTGGTACTTGGCGTCAATGCGGGCGACGCGCTTGCGCAAGGCCGTGAGCTGTTGATGAATGTCCACTTTCGCTGTTTGTTCCCTGATTGTCCAGGATAGCGCGGTTCCTTGCGACCCGTTCGGAGTGGATAATAGACAGATGGCCGCAGACTTCGAAAAGCTTGGCGTTTTCTACCTAGGCAAGCGCAAAGACAATAACGATCTTCTTCTCTACGATTCGAAAGACCTCGTGACTCACGCGGTCTGCGTCGGCATGACCGGATCGGGCAAAACCGGACTTTGCATTGGCCTGCTGGAAGAAGCCGCCATCGACAACATCCCTGCGCTGATCATCGACCCCAAAGGCGATCTCTCGAATCTGCTGCTCAACTTTCCAGGACTCACCGCGGAAGAGTTCGCGCCATGGGTGAATGAAGACGAAGCCCGCGCGCAGAATCTCGAACCCGCTGAGTTCGCGACGCAGCAAGCGGACCTCTGGACCAATGGCTTGGCAAAGTGGGGGCAGGACGGCGCACGGATCCAAAAGCTGCGTGATTCCGCTGATTTTACGATCTACACGCCTGGGTCCAATGCCGGCGTCCCGATCTCGATCATGAAGTCGTTCGCGGCTCCGGATGAGAAGACGCTGGCCGATCGCGAGATGTTGCGCGACCGTATTTCCGCCACCACCACCAGTTTGCTGGGCATTGCGGGAATCGATGCGGATCCGGTGCGGAGTAAAGAGTATGTGCTCATCTCGAATATCCTCGATCATGCGTGGCGCAACGGGCAGGATCTCGACCTTGGGTTATTGATCGCGCAGATTCAGAAGCCTCCGTTCTCAAAGGTCGGCGTGATGGATCTGAATGCGTTTTATCCGGAAAAAGAGCGGTTCACGCTGGCGATGGCGCTCAATAATCTGCTTGCGTCGCCAGGCTTCGAAGCGTGGCTGCAGGGCGTGCCGCTCGATGTTGGCCAGTTGCTTTACACCGACAAGGGCAAGCCGCGCATTGCGATCCTTTCGATCTCTCACTTGAGCGACGCCGAGCGTATGTTTTTTGTGTCGCTGCTGCTGAATCAGACGCTGAGTTGGGTTCGTGCGCAGAGCGGCACAACGAGTTTGCGCGCCATCCTTTATATGGATGAGATTTTTGGATATTTTCCGCCGGTCGCGAATCCGCCGTCGAAGAAGCCGTTGTTGACGTTGCTCAAGCAGGCGCGCGCGTTCGGATTGGGTGTTGTTCTGGCAACGCAGAATCCCGTCGATCTCGATTACAAAGGGCTGGCCAATACGGGCACTTGGTTTATCGGCAGGCTGCAAACCGAGCGCGACAAAGCCCGCGTGATGGAAGGTCTCGAAGGTGCCACGGCTCAAGCAGGAGGCCGCTTCGACCGCGCCAAGATGGAAGAGATTCTTGCCGGGCTCGGCAAGCGGGTCTTTCTGATGAACAACGTCCACGAGAATGAGCCGGTGATTTTCGAGACGCGCTGGACGTTGTCGTATTTACGTGGTCCGCTGGCGAGGCCGCAGATCCGGCAGTTGATGGCAGATCGCAAAGCGGGTCAGACGGTGGAAGAAGAGGCGAAGGCGAAAGCATCGGCCGTTGCGCCTGTGCTGCCTCCTGAAGTCCAGCAGTTCTTCGTTCCGGCGCGCGAGGCTGAGCCGGAATACAAGCCTCATGTGGCAGGATCCGCGACCATGCAGTTTGTCGATGCGAAGGCCGGCGTGGATGAAGCGCGCGAAGTGCTGTTTCTTTCGCCGGTCAACGATGACGCGATTGGCGTGAATTGGGATGAAGCCACCGAATCTGAATTGACGCTGAGCGATCTGGAGAAAGAGCCGGGCGAAGGCGCGACGTTCGCCGATTTACCGGCGATCGCAGGCAAGGCTAAGAGCTACGCGAAATTCACCAAGGATTTTTCGGCGTATTTGTTCCGGACGCAGAAGATTGACTTGTTGAAGAGCGAGAGTCTGGGGCAGCTTTCGAACGTTGGCGAAACGGAGCGTGACTTCCGGATCCGGCTGCAGCAGGCAGCGAGCGAAGAGCGGGATTTGCTCAAAGATGAGTTGCGAAAGAAATTCGCGCCAAAGCTTGCGACGCTAGAAGAGCGCAAGCGCAAGGCCGGGCAGGCCGCCCAGAAAGAAGCTGAACAGTCGTCGAGCCAAAAAACCGAGTCCATGTTTTCGCTCGGGGCAACGATTCTGAGCATGGGACTCGGCGCGTTCATGGGGCGAGGCAAGATGGTCTCTGCAACCAATATCGGCAAGGCGGTTTCAGCGGTAAAGTCGGTGAACAAGATCCGCAAGGAATCGAGTGACGTTGATCGTGCCGGTGAGACCGTTGGGGCGATCGAGGCAACGATTGCGGAACTAAACGCGCAGTTCGAGGCCGATGTGGCGGCGGCGCAGGGCCGCGTGGATCCCGCGCAGGAAGAGTTTGCGACGGTGACGGTGCGTCCGAAAAAGACTTCGATCACAGTGAACCTGGTGGCGCTGGTTTGGAGCGCCGAGTAGGTGGGGCGGAAGATCCGGCTATTGCCGGAAAAGATGGCGATCTTGCGCTATGAGCCCGGGGCTGCGGTCACGATCCCGACTACAGGATTCTTCTCGCTGATCCGCACAGCGGATGAGGTGTCGATCATCGTTGAACAATCGCGGGCTCCGCTCGGTGCGCTGAAGAAGTCCACAGGATGGCGGTTGTTTCAAGTGCACGGTCCGTTTGCGTTGGATGTGATTGGCGTGCTGGCATCGATCGCGGGTCCCCTTGCGGAAGCGGGCGTTTCGATCTTCGCACTGGCAACTTACGATACCGACTATTTCCTGATCTCGGGCAGACAAACGGCGAGGGCGATCAAGGCGCTGCGCGCGGCTGGGCACGAAGTGCAGGATTCATGAGAACGACATCCTAATCTTAGCCATAGAGCAACACTGGCGCGTTAGTGTTGATGCGTCCATGAAACACCAACTCGCCTTGCTCGGGCTTGCGACCCTTCCTCTTTTCGCTCAGAACTACGATGTCGCCTTGATTGGCGACATGCCCTACGGCGCTGCCGCCGAACCCAAGTATCTGCGCGTCATCGCAGAGATCAACAGGCAGCCAGGTGTCGAATTCACCGCCTTCATTGGAGACACCAAAAGCGGATCGACGCGCTGCGACAACGCGCACTACACGCAGGCGCTGGGCTGGTTCAACAGCTTTGAGAAGCCGCTGAACTACTCGGTCGGCGACAACGAATGGACGGATTGCATGCGCACCAACAATGGCGCGTACAATCCGCTCGACCGTTTGGCGGTTGTGCGCAGGACCTACTTTTCAACGAACATGAGCCTGGGCAAGAATCCGATCGCGCTGAAGCGTCAGAGCGATGATCCGAACTTTGTGGCCTATGTGGAAAACACGATGCTCGTGAAAGGGCCTGTCGTGTATGTGTCGATCCACATGCCGGGCAGCAACAACAACCTCGAGTACAAGAACAACCAGGGTTCGCCGAATCCCTTTTACGACAACGACCGGGAGTACGCTTCGCGCAACGCCGCGAATCTCGCCTGGTTGAAGCAGGCGTTTCAAACAGCCAAGGATACGAACTCATTTGGGGTGATGATTCTGGTGCAGGCGAACATCTTCGAAACATTCATGGAAACTACCGTTGGCAACAGCAAATCCGGCTATTCGGATTTTGTGACGGCGCTGCGGGCAGAGGTGAAGAACTTCAAGGGTGAAGTGGCGATGGTGTCGGGCGATTCGCACTATATGCGCGTATACAAGCCTTTGACTGAACAATATCCGAGATGCATTTCCGCGACAGGCGACTGCAAGCCGTTTGAGGCAGCACTCGACGCGCGAGGGGCAACACTGTTGAACTTCACGCACGTGGAAGTGCCGGGTTCGACCAATGTTCATTGGATGTTGTGCCATGTGCGTCCAGGTAGCCGCAATTTGTTTACCTTCGAATTCATGCTGGTTCCCGATGCGGCGACCGTTCCCGCGAGCGGCGTGACCGCGGTGGTGACCGATGCGGCGGGTAACGCTGCATCGACGTTCGATGTCAACAACAGTCAGTTCACGCTGGATGCTTCGCGATCCAATTCTGGTGCGTTTCGAGGGTTGACCTACAGTTGGGCATCCGCGCCGGGCTATCCGAGCGTGGGCATCACGCGGGGAGACACCGCCACGCCCCTGGTTCAACTCGGCAGCCGCGGAACCTATCAGTTGTTGCTCACTGTGACCGACCGGCTCGGCAACGCCTCGGGTTCGACAATAACGGTACGCTACAACTAAGCGGCCCAGCGTCCGATAGTCAATCACGGCTTTTTTATCACCCGCGCAGAGCGCCACGCTGCGAAACCTCAGCAAAGCGCTCGTAGCACGACCCATTGCTTATCTGAAAGGGACATCCGGCCGAGGGATATCCACCGTTTTATCCGCGTTGGCGGAGGAGACCAAGGGCAAGTATCTTACGGCTAGCGACTACGCGCCGGCGATCTCACAGTCCCACCCTCTGGCCTTTGACGACCAGACGTTTCAGGTGATTTCCGACGCGTTGGAAAATCACCCCTGTGTGATCGCGGATGACCTGCATTTGCTGCTGCAGCCCGCGATGCAATATTTAGCTCCGCGAAACGGCGTGGTCAGTATCCCGCTGCTGGCGCTTTGCGACAAGGCTGAGTCGTTGGGACACAAACTCGTCATTGGTGCCGCGTGCTGTTTGCCTGCTGCTCTACGGGCCTCCGGGGACCGGTAAAACCACGGTCGGTCGGGCTCTTGCGCATCGATTGCGCGGCAAGTTCTTCCTGATCGATGGAACCTTCATTGCGGGTACCGATCAGTTCTACGCCAAAGTACATCAGGTCTTTTCGGCCGCGAAAGAGAACGCTCCGTCGATCATTTTAATTGACGATGCCGATGCGATTTTCGAGAATCGCGCGGAGCGTGGGCTTTACCATGAATCTTGGCGATCTGCCTGCGGCGCTGGTGCGATCGGGACGTGTGGAGCTGTGGTTGGAGATGCGGCTGCCCGATTCGGCGGCGCGCCGTGTGTTGTTGGATCGTGAAACGGCTACGCTACCGGATGTTTTGCGCGGTGCGGTTGGCGAGCCGGTGATTGAGGCAACCGAGGGCTTGACGGGCGCGGATTCGAAGGCCTGCATCACCGATGCGAAATCCCTCTATGCGTTCGACGTCAAGGATGGTCGACCCGCTCGCACACTCGATGACTACCTTCTGCAGGCAGCGGGATTCATCCGGAGCAACAAAGAGAAGCATACTGCAGCGCTGGCGATGGCTATATCCAGGCCGGATGTTGCTGAGAATCCATACGCGTATCACCCGCCAATGCCGTCCGATGAGGATGAAGAGTAAGGACCTGTGTAAGTGGCTATTGCCGAGAGCAGGTACGGCAGTGGAGGAGAGCAACGCCGCCGCGCGACCGCCAGGCATCTCTCTCGGCATGATTTTCACTGGGTCGCTAAACGAAAAAGCCTCCAATCCGTCCAGGACTGCTGTAGGATAAGGAAAGCTCACGCCATGTTGACGAAGTCATCTCCCATCTTGCGCGCTATCTTGGCCGCCACCATATTTCATGCCTCGATCTATTCGCAGCGCGCTCCGCTGACACGCGATGAAGTCGCGCGGCCCGGCACAGCCAAGCTGCCAGGCAATCCCAAGGTCGCCTTAGTCAAGATCGCGGAAGGATTCAACGATCCCACCAACGTAGGGTCGGCGTTTGACGGTACCGGACGCCTGTTTGTAGTCGAACGCGTCGGTCGCATCAAGATCGTCAACAAGGATGGCAAGGTCAATCCGCAACCGTTTCTCGACCTGACGAAGATCAATCCGCTTGGTTCGGATGTCCAGACAGGCTTTGTGGAACAGGGCCTCTATTCGGTGGCCTTTCATCCGAAGTTCCGACAGAACGGCTATTTCTATGTCCACTACGCATCGCTGCCGTTCAACGGCGATGGCGTGATTGTTCGCTTTCAGGTGGATCCGGCGAGTCCGAATGTGATGACGCCCGAACGCACCAACAAGACCGCCAAGGTGCTGATGCGCATCGAACAGCCTTACTATAATCACAACGGTGGACAGATCGAGTTTGGTCCCGATGGTTATCTCTATATCGGTTCGGGCGACGGCGGCTGGGAAGGCGACCCCTACGAAGCAGGCCAAGATCTAGGCACCTTGCTTGGCAAGATTTTGCGCATCGATGTGAACACGGAGGACAACGATCGCGTCCCCTATAAGATTCCTCCTTCGAATCCATTTGCGAATGCGGGACAGGAACGTCTGATGCAGCTCTTCGGCATCACCGAGGTGGACTTTGCCAAGATCAAGACGCGCGTGCGGCCCGAGATCTTTCATTATGGTTCGCGCAATCCTTACGAGCTTTCGTTCGACCCCAAATCCGGCGACTTGTTCATCGCCGATGTCGGCCAGAATCACTGGGAAGAGATTCACTGGTCGCCCAAGGGCAAGGGCGGCGAGAACTTTGGCTGGAACAAGATGCAGGGTTCGTGGTGCCATCCGATGTCTGGACCGAACGACAAGTGTCCGCAAGTGGGTACGCTTCCGATTGCCGAGTATCCGCACGAGGTTCCCTATCCTGGAGCGAATCCGATCAAAGACGGCCACGGCTGTTCGATCGAAGGACTCGGCGTCGCCAACTACGGCGGCATGAATGGCGTTTATCTTGTCGGCGACTGGTGTACAGGACGGCTGTTCGGCACCGGTTGGGATGGCAAGAAGTGGGTCATCGAAGAGATGCTGCACACCAATTTACAGTTCACTGCGGGCGGCAATGCGGAAGATGGCTATGTGTACGCGGTGAATTGCAACTGCTTTTATACTGCCGATCGCGGACCGATGGGCAACCCCCCGGGCGCGTTGTGGAAGATTGTTCCGGCATCGGAAGTGAAGCCTGGGCAGGAGACCGCGTTGACGGTGCAGCAGGTGACGGAGATGACCGCTCCGACGACGGGTGCACCGGTGTTCAAGAGCACGCTCAACAATCAGCCGCTGAAGCTCAATGCGTATCCGAATGAGACTGTGAGCGCGAAAGCGATCGAATTTCAGAAGACGGGCAAGAATCCTTACAAGGGAGACAAGGAATCGATCGCCGCCGGGCGGGTGCTTTACGATCAGTGGTGCGCGGGTTGCCATCTTTCCGATGGCACGGGCCGCATTGGTTCGAACATCATTGACGCGCAGGTGACGTACCCTCGCGTGGCCACCGATACCGGCATGTTCGAAGTCATTTACGGTGGCGCTTCGGGCGCGATGCAGGCGTTTGGCAATCGGCTCACGCAAGACGAAATCTTGCGTTTGATGTCGTTTATCGAGAGCATCAAAAAGAAGTAGAGCCAACATGCCAAAGATTGTCTTGCTGCATTGGAAGCAGGAAGAGATCGGCGAGTTGGCGGCCTATTTGCAGGGCTTTTCGGCGGATTTGTATGTTCCCGTGCAAGGCGAAGGAATGAAGGGCTTTAAGGCGTTCGGGGTGCCGGACGCCTTTGTCGTTTCGCTCGAACGTTTGCCTTCGCATGGACGCGACATCGGTTGGCACTTGCTTCAGCAGAAGGCAACGCGCCAGGTTCCGCTCGTGTATGTGGGCGGGGATCCGGCAAAGGTGGCGAAGATTCGCGAACTGTTGCCGCAGGCTGTTTACACGACATGGGGCGAGGTTGCGGGGGCTGTTCGCGTTGCATTGGCGAATCCGACTGTGGTCGTAAAGGCTCCAGTGGTGTTGAGTGCTGCGCCGCTTCACAGCAAGATCGGACTGAAAGAAGGAATGCACATCGCGCTAATCGGCGCGCCTGCGCCGCTCGAAACCCTGGTGCCTTCACTGCCCAGCGGCATCGTGATCCATGAGATGCCTTTGCCCTTGGACGTTGCGATGACGCTGTGGTTCGTGCGTTCTAATTCGGACTTCTTTGCGGATTTGTCCGAGATTGCGGGCCTTCTGGGCAACAAACCTCGACTCTGGGTGTTCTATCGCAAAGGCAGGGGCGTAACCTGGACCGGGATGCTGGAAGCCGCAGGCGAGCATCGACTGGCGCCGTTTAAGGTCATGCGGTTCGATGACGTTTGGTCGGGTGTGGCCTTTGGCCGTGCGCGAGGCCACTGATGGAAGATCGCGAACTGCTTCGAAAATACGCGTGGCGTTGGGCGCTGGTGTTTCTCGTGCTGATTGGCGCGATGGGCTGGGCCCTTTGGTGGTCCAGCGCGGCCCTGGAATTCAGCACATCGCGAATCAAAGAGACCACGCGCGCGACCTATCAAGTGAAGGGCGTTGTCATCGATCGATCCACGGGTAGGCCCGTGGCTTGGGCGAATCTGGAGGATGATCCCCTGATGCGTCCGCCACGGTTTCGCACGTCTGCCGATCACACCGGGCGCTTTGAATTGCTGACCGTCGCGGAACAGCATCGGCTCGTTGTCTCGGCGTTGGGCTATCGTACGACGTCTCATCTCACGGGCAAAGACTGGTATCTATGGATGCCGAAGGGGCAGGAAGAAGTGCGCATTGAAATGGATCCGGAATAAACAGTCTGTAGAATAGGTGGATTATGAGATCCATCGTCATCGGAATCGCTCTCTGCGCGGCGGCTGCTTACGCGTGGAAGACACCTGAACTTTGGGATGCGCTGTCATCGAGCGCTGTCGCCGGAAAGCAAGCCAGTGGGGCGTTTCTGGTGGCAAGCGAGCAACTGGTGCGTCCGTGGCGATTGAAGGCGCGGATTGCTGGCAGACCCGCCGATCTGGCATTGGATCCCAGCGGGCGCTTCGCCGCAGTGCTCAACGGATCGAGCGTCGTAACGATCGACCTTGCCTCTGGCGCGGAGTTGAGCCGTGTCCGTACACCAACCACATCCTATCTAGGCATTGCGTTTCGCCCAGGAAAGCGCGAGGTTTGGGCGAGTGAAGCGACGCGCACCGGCCCGGATGCGCTGCTGCGAATCGCCTACACAGACGACGGTAAGCTGCTGCAGAATAGCCTCGAACGATTGCCCTTCCCAGGCCACGCGATCCCCGCCGGGCTGGCGTTTTCCGCGGATGGCGCAACACTCTATGCGGCGCTGCATCATGACAACGAGATCGCGGTTGTGGACGTGAATGCGATGAAAGTTTCCACGCGATGGGCCAGCGGACTCGCGCCGTTCGCGTTGGTGCTCAACGGTGGCACTTTGTATGTTTCGAACCGCGGAGGACGTGCGCGGAATGAAGGGCTCACGGCACCGAGCGGCAATCAGGATCTGCCGACCGATGCCGTAGGTTCGGTGCTGGAAGGCACTGTGCAGGCGTTCGATATCGCTTCAGGCAAGCCAGCCTATGAGGTGGCTGTGGGTCGCGCAGTTGCTGGCCTGGCTCTGCATGGATCAACCCTTGTGGCTGCGAACGCGCATTCGGATTCGCTCACGGTGATCGATACACAGTCGCGCAAATCCGCTGTGATTGCAATCGATGGAGGATCGAAAGCATTGCCAGGGCTGCTTCCGAACGCCGTGGCGTTTCGCGCCGATGGCAAGCGGTTCTATGTCGCGCTGGGTGGCGACAACTCAGTGGCTGCTTACGAGGGATCGGGCTTGAACTGGAAGCTCGCAGGCAAGATTCCATCGGGCTGGTTTCCGACGGCGGTGGCTGTCGATGCGAAGGGCAGCGTACACATCGCGAGCGTGAAGGGCGTGGGCAACGATGAGATCCCCAACGCAAAAGGACAGCACAAATCCACTGTTTATGAGGGATCTTTGTCGAGTGTGCCGGATCCGCTGGGCGCGCAACTTGCCTCCGGCACGCGCGAAGCTGCCGCGGCGGCGAAGCCGAAGTTACTCGCCAATGGCGGAGTGCGTGACTTGCAAAAGCTCGGCATCGAGCATGTCTTCTTCATCATCAAAGAGAACCGTACTTACGATCAGGTGCTATCGGACATCCCCAAGGGCAATCGCGATGCGTCGCTGCTGATGTACGGCCGCGAGGTGACGCCCAATCATCATGCGCTCGCGGAAAAGTATGTACTGCTCGACAACTACTATTCGAGCGGTGCGATCAGCTTCGAAGGACATCAGTGGTTGATGATGGGCTTCGTGTCCGATCATGTGGAACGGGCGATGCAGGCTGCACCGCGCGGATACGCATGGAATATGGGCGATTCGTTGACGGTTTCGCCTGCTGGATTCTTTTGGCAGAACAGCCAGCGGCCCTTGAACGTGCGACTGTTGGGTCCGGTATCGGAACCTGCGCGGCCCGGCAGCAATGGCCTGATGGTGGATATCAACGAGACGGACATGCTTTCGTGGAGCGAGTATTGGTCGCACTATCGGAAGGGCACATGGAAGAGTGTGATCGGAGCGCGATGTGTGGTGCCGACGTTGAAGCCGATCTTTGACGAGCGCTTTCCGCCATCGTCGATGAAAGTCCCCGATCAGATACGCGCGGAAGCTTTTGCCGAACGATTGGACGATTGGACGAAGGCTCGTTCGACGCCGAATCTGGTGATCATGACGATGACGTCGGATCATACCGAAGGCCGCAATCCACGGGCTCCGCGGCCGAAGTCGATGGTAGCGGACAATGACTACGCGCTGGGCAAAATCGTCGAGAAGATTTCAACTTCGAGCGTGTGGGCGAAGAGCCTGATTCTTGTCGTGGAAGACGACGCACAGGACGGAGTCGATCATGTCAGCGGTCGCAGGACGATCGCGCTGGCGATCGGTCCGCACATCCGGCGTGAGGCTTTGGATTCGAACTATTACACGCACATCAGCATGGTGCGTACGATGCAGGATATCTTCGGGCTCGAGCCGCGCACGCGGTTTTTGGCGAATTCGCGAGCGATGAATAGCATTTTTGACGTGACGGCTCGGCTCGATCCTTACAAGGCGATTGTGCCAGCGATCAGGCTCGACGACATGAACCCCCCGCTGCAGGCACTGCGTGGGCGCGAGTTGTGGGCTGCGCAGGAATCGAAAAAGATGAACTGGGACGATCTGGACGATGTTCCGAGCGATGTGTTGAATCGGATTCTGTGGTGGGATGCGAAAGGCTTTGACAAGCCGTTTCCCGCGCGAAATGACTAGCCAATGCTCGTAGGACGCATCCACCAGCGGTCTGGTTCGCTGTCGAAGGCGTGTGGTAGGACGAGCCGCGCCCAGTGCGAGAGGTTTACTTGATCGAGTTCCTGGCGAGTGACCCAGCGCATTTCGGCGATCTCTCCATCGAGCGGTTCGAGTTGACCGGAGACGACGCGGGCCGTGTACGAGGTCATGATATAGTCTGCGACGTCTCCGTTCGGGTAGGACACGCGGAAGTCTGGACCTCCAAAAACGCCGAAAACTCCAGTGATTTCGATATGTAGGCCGGTCTCTTCGTGGGCTTCGCGGATCGCCGCGTCGACGGGTGATTCACCGGGATCCACAGCACCGCCGGGCGCGACCCAGGTGTCGTAACCATCGGGACGAACGATCAGCAGCCGTCGTTGTTCATCGAAAATCAGAACGCTCGCGGACGGAAGAAGAATGGGTGCTTGACCGATGTGACTTCGCAGCCATTGCACGTAAGGCGAGATGGGCACTAAGCGATCAGGTCCTGGATCACTTGGCCGTGGACGTCGGTCAAGCGGCGATCAATGCCGTTGTTGCGGTAGGTCAGCCGGTGATGATCGACGCCCAATAGATGCAGGATTGTGGCGTGGATATCGTAACAATATAAGGGTTTTTCGATTGCTTTGTACGACCACTCGTCGGTCGCGCCATAGCTGACGCCGCCTCGGATGCCTCCGCCGGCGAGCCATTGTGTGAAACCGAGCGGATTGTGATCGCGGCCCTTGCTGCCTTGGCTGCATGGCATGCGTCCGAACTCGGTGGTCCAGTGGACGATGGTTTCGTCGAAGAGTCCGCGGGCCTTGAGATCCTCCAGCAGCGCGGCCACGGGCTGATCGAGCGCGGTGCCGAGTTCGCCGTGATCCTTTGCGAGGTGCTCGTGGCTATCCCAGTTGCGGCGTGGAAATCCGTTGTCTGCGCCGCTCCAGATTTGCACGAAGCGAACACCGCGTTCCAGCAGGCGTCGCGCGATGAGGCAGCGGCGGCCGAGGTCGGCGGTGATTTCGCGGTCGAGTCCGTACAGCTTTTTTGTCGCTTCGGATTCCTTGGAAACATCCATCACTTCGGGCGCGCTGAGTTGCAGGCGCGCGGCCATTTCATAGGACGCGATGCGGGCCTCGAGGCGCGAGTCGCCATCGCGTTGCGCGAGATGGGCGCGGTTGGTTTCGCGCAGCAGTTCGAGTCCGTCGCGTTCGCTGGCGGCGGTGATGTGTTTCGCCGAAGCGGGCGGATGCAGATCGTGAATGGGCGTGTCCGAACTGGGTTGGATCACCATCGCCTGATGGGTCGCGGGCAAAAATCCATTCGACCAATTGGAAGGGCCGTTGGGCGGCATGCCGCGCGGATCCGGCAGCACCACGAACACTGGCAGATTTTCGTTCATGCTGCCGAGCGCGTAAGAGACCCATGCGCCCGCGCTGGGGAACCCGGGCAGGATGAAGCCGGTGTTCTGCATGAACGTCGCAGGCCCGTGAACATTGCTCTTGGCCATTACCGAATGCACGAAAGCCATATCGTCGACACGCTGCGCGGTGTGGGGAAAAAGTCCGCTGACCCACTTGCCGCAGTTGCCATACTGTTTCCATTCCCAAGGGCAGGGCATGACGACGCCGGGATTGCTTTGGAAGAGTTCGACCTTTTCACCCGGATCCCACTTTTCATTGGCTTTTTGGATCAGAAGAGGCTTGTAGTCGAAGGTGTCGCATTGGGATGCGGCTCCGGACATGAAAAGTTGTACGACCCGTTTGGCTTTCGCTTGTGGCGCAGGCTGGGCTTGCATGAGGTGCGCGAGTGCGATGCCTCCGAGTCCGCCGCCGTGTGTGAAGAGGAATTGTCTGCGGTTCATGTCAGTCTACAAAAAGGAACTCATTGGTGTTGAGCAGCAGGCGGCAGAGGTTCGCGTGGCCGTGTTTGTTGGCGTATTGAGTAAATCGTTGCTCCTCTTGCGCGGTAGGGTCACGCAGCCAGATGCGGCGCACGGCCTCTCGGACGGTGGGCGCTTTCGCCGCAAGATCGCCAGCCACGCGGATTACGAACGGATCGTTCAACATCACCAGCGCTTGCACGGCGGTGAGTGTGGTGTTGCGCTTGGGTGTGATGACCGAAGGGTCGGGGCAATCGAGGCGATCCATAAAAGGATCTGGAACGCTGCGCACCGTGAACCGATAGACTGAGCGACGGTTTGCGCCGGGCGTTTCGGGATCGAAGCGCGCGTAATCGTAGACGGGCGAGTGATCGTCTTTGAAGAAGAACATGCGAACCGACGGCCCGCCCATGGTGAAGTCAAGCTTGCCGGTGGCGGCGAGAACGGCATCGCGCGTGGATTCTGCGTCGAGACGCGAACGATTCATACGCCAGAGCAGGCGGTTGTTGGCGTCGATTTGCGCAGCATCTTCGCGATTTGCCGAAGACTGCCTGTAGGTCGCACTGCTGACGATCAGGCGGTGGAGCTGTTTGAGCGAGCCACCGGCTTCATCGCGGAACCAGACCGCGAGCCAGTCCAGCAGTTCCGGATGCGAGGGCGCTGTGCCCATGCGTCCGAAATCATTGGGCGAATCGGCGATACCGGATCCGAAATGGTGATGCCAGACGCGGTTCACGATCGATCGCCAAGTGAGAACATTCTGTTTGTCGGTGATCCATTGCGCAAGTGCCGCGCGGCGTCCGCCTTCCGTGTCGGCTTGGAAGGTCGACGAGAGACCGGGCAATGCGCGCAGAGATCCTGGTGCCACCAGCTTGCCGGGACTGGTGACGCTGCCGCGATTGAGGATGTGCACGGGGCGAGGTTCGAGCGATGGACGGAACGTGCCGGCCCGCGGAAAGTAAGCGGCTGCGGCATAGACCGCGCGCGGCTTGGGCAGCGCGGCGAACTTGTCATCCACCAGTTTCGCTTCGGCTTGGACGCGCTTCATGTCGGCGTAGGTCTGTTCGCCAACGAGAGCGTCGACGAGCTTTTGCTTAGCTGCGCGGTCGGCTGTTTGGCGAGCTTGCAACTTGGCTTTTTCCTCAGCTTCTGCAGGCGTCCTGGGCGTGCCCATGTGCGTAATGAGCAGGCTGGCGTCCTGAATGCGGTCGGTCAACGTGACGATTTCCGGAGATGTCGCGAACTCGACTTTGTCGAGCAATGGCTGCAAGCGCAGTTGCACTTCACGGCGTTCTTCGAGCAACGCTCTCCGTTCGGTATAAACCAAAGGATCATCGTCGAACGGACGATCGGCACGATCGACACCGGCGAAGACTGCTTGCAGCTTGTAGTAATCCTCTTGCGGAATCGGATCGAACTTGTGATCGTGACAGCGGGCGCAGTGCACGGTCATGCTGGTGAACGACGACATCACGGTGGCAACAATGTCGTCGCGATCGAGCAGTCGCGTGTTGTTCTTGTCGGTCGAGCCCTCTTTGAGTTCCTGGTGGCCAACGAAATCCCATGGGCCTGCGGCGAGGAATCCGGTGGCGGTGAGCGCTTGTGGATCTTCGGGAAACAGGATGTCGCCCGCGATCTGTTCGTCGACGAAGCGCTTGTAAGGCTTGTCGTTATTGAGCGCGGCGATCACCCAATCGCGATAGGGCCAGGCGTTGGCGCGCGGCTTGTCTTTGTCGTAACCGTGCGAATCGCCGTAGTGTGCGATGTCGAGCCAGTGACGAGCCCAGCGTTCACCATAGCGAGGCGAGGCGAGCAGGCGGTCGACGAGGTTCTCATACGCTTGAGGATCCGCATCGCGCGCGAAGGCTTCCACCTCTTCGAACGTTGGAGGCAGTCCGTGCAGGTCGAAAGTCAGCCGACGAATCAACACCCGCCGGTCCGCTTGCGGAGACGGCTTCAGTCCTCCGAGCTCGGCGGCGATGAACTTGTCGATGGTGCCTTTCGATGAACTCGGCAGTGGCCGCAGAGACCACCATAGTTCGCCTGGCCCGTCGTTCTTGGCTCCGGCAGCGACCCAGTTACGGATCAGCGTGACTTCCTCTGCCAGGAGAGGCGCGCCAGCTTTGGGCATGCGCGGTGGCGATCCAGAGACGGCGGCCGTGAGTAAGGGCGCCGCTTTGCGGAGACCTTCGTAGGTGGAGAGATTGACGGGTCCGCTGCGATGACAGCCTTCGCAGCGGGCCATGACCAGCGGTTGGATCTGTTTGCGATAGCTGACCTCGTCCGCCGCCTGCAGTTGCCAGGCGACGGCGAGGAAAAGTAGGTGAGCGTACGGCACCACCTACATTCTACTTGGGACCCGAATACATATCGGTGAGCCGGATAGAGCGATACTCAGCGACCGAAGTGTCGATGCGATAAAGGAGATCGCCGCCCGCCGTCATTTCAATCGAATAGCCCTGGAATGGTGGAATGTAGCCGATGTTGAAATGGAAGTTTCCGTTCGCGAGCTTTTGCGCCGATCCCAAGGCAAACGAGAAAGAACCGAGGTCGAAGTTGTGTACCAGCTTGGCGGTCAACGTGGATTCATCGATCTCGTAGGCTTGGCCTCGGCTGTTGATGTTCTCAATAAGTCCGGAGGCGGCGCGTGTGTTTCCATTGTCGAACAGCAAAATCGTTTTTTCATCGATGTAGTTGGAATCGTGTTGATGCGAGAACCATGGCCAGTCGTCGCCCGGAGTTTCGGCGAGTTGGATGTCTCCACCTTTGCCAAGTTTCCACAGGATCGCGCCACTGCCGTTGCCGTTCGAATAGTCGATCTTGAAAAGCTGATCGAGATGGCGGACGGAGAGCAACAAGTTGCCATCCGGAGTGAACTGTACCGAGTTGCTGTGCATCCAGTCGAGCGCATTCGTATTTGCGTATTCGGTGGGGCAACCGGCGCGCATGCAATTCTCTCCGAGCACGGGCGGATGATTGATCGGGTCGACGTGATCAAACCCGTCCCAACTCCAGACAACGTTGAGGTCCCGGTCGAGAACTACGATCTTGTCACCGAGCACATCGCCGTCTTTGTGGTCCCACTTTTCGCCGGATTCCGCGACAGTGGCCAAAACGAGAACTCGATCGTCGGGCAACGCTTTCACTTCGTGATGAAATCCGGTGATGGGCCGCTCTCCGCGAGCGACGAGTTGTTCGGAAACCCGAGCGGCATTGGTTTCGAGAAGAGGGATGCCCGCGAGATCGATTTTGCGCAGAAGCTGGTCAGCGAGTCCCCTAGGCTGATAAAAGCCCCAAAACGTACCGCCCGCTTGGGCCCGTGTGAGAAAACTCATCTGATACTGATAAAACCAGATGACATTCCCGTCCATGTCTGTGGCAGCGATGGTGCTGTTGAGTGGTGACCGGATGATTACGCCATTGCCTGCGGATCCTGCTGTGACAGAATATCTCGCCAAGCTATTTGGCAGTGAGCCCGTGTTGAATTCCAGAGGCGCACCGGTTGAAGCGACTTGAGTTCCCGAAAGGGTTTGTTGGCGAGCGTTATAGCGGGTTTCCGGATAAAGCCCAGCGAGATAAAAATTCATCGTTCGAACGCCGTCGCATTCTTTTGCCGGAGTCATCGCAGTCGGGACACCGGCGGTAGCGAACGTCACCCTCATCGAAAGGCCTGCCCGGCAAGGCGGCGCACTGTACAAAAACACCAACGGATGCGCGCTTGCATGGACTGCAGGCCGACCGTTCGCGGTTGCCGGCGTAACAACGTAAGTAGCAGTTGTTTCGCCCGTATCTCCACTTTCGAGGTTGCGGACGGATACTTCGATCTGGAATTCAGCTTCGTGTTCGACTGGTGCCCAAACCAATTCCGGATTTGGACCAAAATCACGCAGCATTTGAAAATCGGATTGTCCGGCTTCCCTGACTCGAAATCGATACCACAGCGTGTCGGATGCGGAAGATGCTTTTGCCTGGGCTGTCCAAGTCACCACGGTTCCGACGGAAGAAGGAGAAGCGTCGGAAGGTGTCAACTGAACTTCCATCGCCGCCATGTTGAGGGCAGGGATGAAAAGAGAAATCGCCAGACAAAGCAGGCCTGGTCTGCTTTGGGTGTGCATAGTGCTAGTGTACACACTCGTACGATTCTGTTTCGATGACACCTGCACTTGATACACTTGAAGGATTCATGGCAATCAGCAAAGATCTGCTCGACATCCTGGTCTGCCCCGTATGCAAGGCCAAGGTTCTTCCCAAAGCGGACGAGAACGGCCTCAAGTGCGTGCAGTGCGGCCGTGTCTATCCGGTTCGCGACGACATCCCGGTGATGCTCGTGGACGAAGCCCGCATCGAGAACTAGTTCCGCCGCAATGCGCCCGATCCTCGGCGAACTAGAGCAAGGCGCCCGCGTACTCTTCATCCGTCTGCGATCCATGGGGGATTGCGTTCTGACCACTCCCGCTCTGCGAATGCTTGCTTCCTATCGGGCCGATTTGAAAATCGGCGTGATGGTGGATGCTGCCTTTGCGGGCGTTTATGAGGACTTGCCATTTGTGCAGCGCGTGTTGCAGCCAACGTATGGAGAAGCTTTGAGGTTTCGTCCATCGTTGTGTATGAATCTGCATGGCGGCACGCGGAGCGCGTTTTTGACGGCGGCTTCGATGGCGCGGCATCGCGCGGGTTTTGGGCACTTCCGTTTTCAGTCTTTATACAATGTCGCGATTCCAATGGCGCAAGAGATCTTGGGTGAGGAACGCGTGGTGCATACGGCAGAACATGTTGCCTCCGCGATGTTTTATCTCGGTCTGCCTGTTGTGGAGATCCCCTGTGCGCAGTTGGCTGCCGATGCCGCGGCTGTTGGCGGTTCGCCGTATGCAGTGCTGCATCCTTTTGCTTCGGCCGTTGCGAAGACTTGGGGCGCGTCGCGGTTCGTTGCCTTGGCCTCTTGGATCCGAGAACGAAAGGGCTTGGAGCCGGTGATTCTTGCCGGCCCTGCCGATGACGTTGCGCCTTTTTCGAGCTTCCGCTGCGAGGTCGCGCGGCCTTTGTCTGAAGTGAAGCGATTGCTGCGGGATGCGGCGTTGTTTGTGGGCAACGATTCCGGGCCAGCGCATATCGCGGCAGCGTTCGATGTGCCGTTGGTGGTGTTGTTCGGTCCGTCAGATCCTACGATTTGGGCCCCTTGGCGGACCACGCGGGCTGCGGTAGTGACATCCGACGATGCGTTGGATACGATCACGATCGAACAGGTGCAGCGCGCCGTGGAGCGTGTGCAGTGAGGACGGAAGTGGCGCGTTTGTTGAAGTACGCGCGGCCTTACTCGTGGTCACTCGCGGTGTCCGTTGTGCTGATGAGCTTTGTGGGCGTATCGCAGGCGCTCATGGCGCGGTTGATTGTTCCGCTCTTCGATTTCGTTTTGCAGCCGCAGGCCGATACCAAAGAGGTGCTGATCTTCGCGGTGCCGGGATTCGGGTGGCGGCTGCTGTTGAGCGACTTTCTGCCTTCGGGGATTCACAATATCTGGACCGCTGTCGCCATCGGTATCGTTGCGGCGTTTTTAGTGAAGGGGCTTTGCGATTACCTCGGCAACTATCTCATCAACGCGGCGGGCTTGGGCGCGATCACAGACATCCGGCAGGAAGTCTATGACAAAGTGCTGCGGCAGGACGCGAACTTCTTTCAAGAAAACAACACAGGCACGCTGATGTCGTCGATCATGAACGACATCGACAAGATTCAAGTGGCGACATCGCATTTGTTGGCGGATTGGTTCCGGCAGATGTTCACGGTGATTGGCTTGCTTGCGGTGATCGTTCAGAGCAATGCCAAGCTCGCGTTCGTGGCGTTGACAGTGCTGCCGTTCGTGATCGTGCCAACCGTGCGTTTGGGGCGCAGGATCCGCAGAACGACGCGCAAAGCCCAGGATTATACGGCCGAATTGAGCCAGATCTTGCAGGAGACCATCAGCGGACATCAGGTGGTGAAAACCTTTGGAACCGAAGAAGTGGAAAGCAACCGGTTCCGCGAGGTGGCGCGCCGTTTGCGCAAGAGCAATCTGAAGTACGTCGCGCAGCAAGCCATCGCTTCGCCGTTGATTGAGTTTTTCGCGGCGTTGACCATCGTGGGTCTGTTGACCGTTGCGCGAACGGAAATCAAAGCCGGATCGATGACCGCGGGCGAGTTCACGAGCTTTGTGATCTCTCTGCTGTTGATCTACGAGCCAGTGAAGCGGCTCACAGGCATCCACAATGTGTTTCAACAGGCACTCGGCGCGTCGCAGAAGGTATTCGAGTATTTGGATCGCGAACAGGGGATTCAAGACAAGCCTGGCGCGGTGAAGTTGATGAAGTTTCAACAGGGGATCACGTTTGAGAACGTGACGTTCCGCTATCCCTCCGATCCCGATCGGTGCGCGTTGGATCGAGTGAATTTGACTGCACCGGCGGGATCTGTGGTGGCGCTGGTGGGCCCGAGTGGGGCAGGCAAGACGACGCTAGCGAACTTGGTTCCGCGGTTTTACGATCCTTCAGAGGGTGCCGTGCGAATTGACGGGCGCGATGTGCGCGATCTGCAGTTGGAATCGTTGCGGTCGAAGATTGGCATCGTTGCGCAAGAGACTTTTCTGTTCAACGATACGGTGGCGGCGAACATTGGGTATGGGCGTCCTGACGCGACGGCTGAGGATGTGAAGGCTGCGGCGCGCATGGCGATGGCGGAGGAGTTCATCGAGCGCATGCCGGAGGGCTACGAGACGATGATCGGTGAGCGCGGCCAGAAGCTTTCTGGCGGGCAGCGTCAGCGCATTGCGATTGCGCGGGCGTTGCTGAAGAACGCTCCGATCTTGATTTTGGATGAGGCGACCTCGAATCTGGATACGGAATCGGAGGCTCTGGTGCAGGGCGCTTTAGCGAACCTGATGGCGAACCGCACGGTGATTGTGATCGCGCATCGCTTGTCGACGATCCGCCGGGCTGATCTGATCGTGGTGCTGGAGCGGGGCTGCATCACTGAGACGGGTACGCATGAGGAACTCGTGAGCGGCGGCGGCATCTATCAGCGGCTGCATGAGATGCAGTATCTGGAATCGTCGTCAGAGTGACTCGGAGAAGCTGAAGACTTCTTCTTTGCCCAAGCGGATCTCGCAGTGCGCGGTGGAGTTGCCATCAGGGCTGAGCCGCAGCACTGCGTTCAGTGGTTCGACTCTCCCGGACAATGTCCATGCGTGCCATGCAGTCGGACGCCGTTCGGCTCGTGGACGATTGGGATCTCGCTGCAAACCTCGATGGTGTCGACTGCGTCTTTCCCACCGTCAAGGCAAATTGATGAGACGGCGTCCGCATAGGGGAGATGGCGTTCGCCGCTGGCCTTCTTGAAAGTGACAAGCCAAACGCCATTCGGCTCGGGTTTCTACTTGACCCGAATCTGCGGTCAACTCGCGCCACGGCCCGTCAACACGCGCGGCAAGGTTTGCAGAATGATCTTCCAATCGAGAGCCAACGACCAGTTGTCGATGTACTGCATGTCGAGCTTCATCCAGGTTTCGAAGTCTACTGCATCGCGCCCGGAAATCGCCCAGAGGCAGGTGAGTCCGGGGCGCATCCGTAGGCGGCGACGTTGCCAACGTTCGTAGCGCTGCACTTCATCGGGAACCGGCGGCCTCGGGCCTACAATCGACATGTCGCCCTTCAGTACGTTCCAGAGTTGCGGTAGTTCGTCCAGTGAGAATTTGCGCAGCCACTTGCCGATTGGAGTGAGGCGTGGATCGTTGCGGATCTTGAAGACCGCGCCATCGCGTTCGTTCAACTGCGCCAGCGAATCTTTGAGATCCTCTGCGTTTTCGCACATCGAGCGGAACTTGTAAAAGACGAAGCGGCGGCCGTTCAATCCACAGCGCGTTTGTTTGAAGAGCGCTGGTCCAGGGGACGTCAACCGTACAAGCATCCCAACAAATAACAGGATCGGCGCGAGCACCAGCATGCCCGCCAGGGCGATGACGATATCGGTGAGGCGCTTGACCACTAGCTTCAACTCATCGTGGGGGGCCGCGGAAAATGTGAGCAAAGGCGCATGTCCGAGACGATCCAGATAGATCTCGCTATTGACGTGCGGAAAGAAATCGCAGGCTACGCGCGTGCGGACACCCTCTTCGTCGCACAGCAGAAACACGTCTTCGAGTTCGGCGAGACGGCTGGAATCCACCGCAAAGATGATCTCGTCGATCACATGGCGGTCAAGCAGTTTGGGTAGATCGGCGAGGCGGTGGGCGGGATATCGAGGATCGACAGTTTCGCCGTCTTCTGTAAGAAAGCCGCTGATTCGCAACCCGTAGCCGGCGGACTCTTCGATGGTGTTCGCGATACGCACGGCGCTTTCGCCAGCGCCGACAATCATCAGATAGTGCGGCTCGCCGAAACTGCGTTCGAATGCGCGCACGAGACTGCCCGCACGAAGCCGGAAGAGCGCGAAAAAGATCCAGACATAGGCACCGTAAAAGAGGACGAAGGGGCGGCTCAGATCGAACCTCCAAACATATTCAAAGAGCACGACTGCCACCATTGTGACGACACTCTGCCGCGTGGTTTCTTTAAGAATCGTACGCAAAGGCGCGGTGTCGAGTCGGTCGTAGGAACGGAACCAGACCGCCGTTCCGACCACGACGACGAGGCTGAACGCCAACAGCAGAACCTTGCGTGCGAGGTCGATTTCGAAGTAGTTGGGAAGTCCGAGATGGCTACGGGTGACGTATGCCGCTTGAAAAGCGAGCGCGCCGAGGATGGTATCCGACAGTGCAAAGAGGATGCGGGCTTTGCGGTGGTGGCGGCTGAACACGGTCAGTGACGAGGATATCATGTGAGTGGGTACTGACGATGCATTTGCTGCCAACACAAGAAGAAGTTCTGAGTCTACTGCGCGAAACCGGGGCGTTGCGCGACGGGCACTTCGAGTATTCCAACGGATTGCACGCGGGCGAGTACCTGCAGGTCGCTTTGGCGATGCAGAATTTTCAGACTGCGAAGACGCTGAGCGTCGGTCTGTCGCGCAAGTTGCGCGAGAATGTCGAGATTCGGGCGATGATTCCGGAACTGTCGGTGGTGTGCCCTGCGACTGGCGGCTTGCCTGTGGCATACGGCGTCTGTGAGGCATTGCGTGCAAAGCGAGTCTATTGGGCGGAGCGCGAGGTGGAAGGCGGGCCGATGCAGTTCAGACAGTTTATGGAGATTTATAAAGGCGAGAAAGTGCTTCTGGTGGACGATATCCTGCGCACGGGCAGCAAACTCAGCCAACTGAAGACGATGGTAGAGGATGCCGGCGCGGAAGTGGTGGCGCTGGCCGTGATGGTGTATCAGCCGAATCCGGAATGTATCGATTTCAGTCCACTGCCGCTGTACTACTTGGCGAAGTTGGATAGCGTGTATGGCGAGGATGGGTCGCAGTTTGAGGGTCCTGCAGTGAAGGTGCTGGTTTAATCATCGTGAAATACGGCGTCAATATATTCATCTGGTCGGCGGACTACAACGAGTCCGTTGCTGAGTTGTTTCCGAGACTGAAAGAAGCGGGATTCGACGGTGTGGAAGTCCCGGTGTTCCGGCCGCGCGAGTTCAAAGCAGCGCATCTGCGCCGTTCGCTCGAGGCCAACGATATGGGCTGCACTGCGGTGACGGTCCTACTCGATGGGTTGAATCTGATCAGCGACGATGCGGATGTCCGGCGGCGGACGCAGGCCGATTTCCGCGACAAGATCGAGGTTTTGGCGGAGGCGGGCGTGAAGTTGTTGGCCGGGCCGATGTACAGCCCGGTGGGATTGTTGCCCGGGCGGCGACGTACGGAAGACGAGTGGAAATGGGCTGTCGAAGGATTTCAGTCTGTGATTCCGACGCTGGAAAAGACCGGTATTGAACTTGCGATCGAGCCGCTCAATCGTTTTGAGACGTACTTTGTGAATACGGCGAAGGATGTGTGCGCGTTGTCGGATGCGATTGGGCATCCGCAAATCGGCGTGCTCATCGATACGTTCCACATGAATATCGAAGAGAAGGATATCGCGGCGGCGTACCGTTTGGCGGGCAAGCGGCTGAAGCATGTGCATACGTGCGGATGCGATCGAGGTACGCCGGGAAGCGATCACATCGATTGGCCTCCGATTGTCGAAGCGATTCGCGGAACGGGTTACGACGGCTGGTTGACGATTGAGAGCTTTGGGTTCGCGCTGGGTGAGATCAGCGCGGCGGCGTCGATTTGGCGGGATATTGAGAGTTCGCCGGAAGCGATTGCTTATGACGGCGTGAAGTTCTTGCGTCGCGTTTTTCAATAGGTCGAAGGATCGACCGGACCGATGTCGGGCTGAGCGAAGGTTAGGTGGAACGCGAGAACTGACCGACGTCAATATGGATTGGCCTTTTGAGGGCCTGCGGTGCTTCGGACGACGCGCCGAAGCTGATTCCAATCTTCGGACATCGATACGTCCCCCGGCAACGACCTAGTGTTTCGACCGGGTGGTTCATTTGCTTTCGCAAGGTTGGGCGGACTGAAGTCCGCCGCCGGCTAAAGCCTACCGTACCTAATAAATTAGGTACTTCCATCATGAGTTCGATATTCCTTTGCCAACCGGTGCGATTTGGGACGATGTCATGACTTGGCGCGACCTACGGGAAATTAAGATCCCAGAGCCTTGCGAAAGGGATTGAAATCGGTGTCGAAGTCGTAGGCGTCGATGCCTTCCATGCGCTTGAGTCCATTCACCACCCAGTACGTCAGCGGAGTTGCCACGACCTCGTAGATCACCTTGAACGAATAGCTGGTGATGATGAGTTCGATCAAGGAACTGAAGCCCAGCGTCGCACCGAAAGCGAGTGTAAGGAACACTGAGGTGTCCACCAGTTGGCCGACCACGGTGGAACTGATGGTTCGCGCCCACAGGTGTTTCCCGCGCGTGTAGACTTTCAACTTTGCGAGCGTGATGGAGTTGGAAAACTCACCGCACCAGTAGCCGATGAGACTGGCCAGAACCATTTTGGGAACGAAACCAAAGACCGTCGCAAAGGCTTCCTGGTTGTGCCATTCCGGATGCGGCGGCAATGCCACCATGATCATGCCCATGGCGCTCAATAGGAACGAGCAGATGAATCCAAGCCAGATGGCTCGGCGCGAGGCCGCATAGCCGTAAACTTCAGTAAACACATCTCCGAAGATGTAGGTCAGGGGAAAGAGCAGATTGGCCCCGCCGATCTTGAATCCCCAAATCAGGCAAAGCTTTCCGCCCACGACGTTGGAGATGAGCAAAACAGCCACGAAGATGGTGAGCAACGTGGAAAGGTATTTGAACTGCCGCAAGTCTGGGGCCTGAGCGGCCTTGAGTGAGTCGGACATGAGCCTCTATTATCGTTTGATTTGAGACGCCATGGGTTTGATCTATTTCGTCGCGACGAGAGTTGGCCGGTCATCCTGGTGACGCCAGAGTTCCTGAAACGCCGCACTGCGCTCACGCAGGTCGTCGAACGTCCCCTGGTCGATAATGCGGCCTTTGTTTAGGACATAGACGTAGTCGAAGTTGCGCAGCAGATGCAACCGATGGAGCGCCGAGACTACCGCTTTGTCTTTGAATGCCTCGAACATGTTTTCGTAGATGCGGGATTCGGTCTTAGGGTCAACGCTACTCGTAGGCTCATCGAGCAGCACGATATCGCTGAGGCGCGCGGCCAGCAATCCGCGGGCGAGGGCCAAGCGCTGCTTCTGTCCTCCTGAGAGGTTGACGCCCTTCTCTTGGATGCTCGATTCCAGCCCCTTGGGAAGTTGTTCGACGACATCTGCGAAGAAGGCGGCGGCGATGGCGTCGCGTACATCTTCATCCGGTAGCGGCAACCCCAAAGTGATGTTGTAGCGGATCGTATTCTCGAAGATTTCCGGCTCTTGCGGTAGCAGCGTCGTGGTCTCGTTGACGGCGGCCCACTCGGCGGGTTTCCCGTCGACGCGGAACGTAAAGTCGGCCTCGGGTTCGTAGAGGCCGCGAAGCAGCGCGAGCAGAGTTGTCTTGCCGCAACCGCTTTCACCGATCAGGGCGATCCGCTCGCCGCGTCTGATTTTGAGAGAGATGCCGTGCAGGCTTTGAGGCGCGTGTCCTTTGTCGTAGATGCCGCGATGCGAGAAGCTCAGTCCGTCGATGGTGAGCTCACGCCAGTTTTCCGGCAGATCCTGCGCGGCCTCGGCGCGATGGTGAGCCGCATAGGCACCCGAGATGTCGCGCGCCGTTTCGACATCGGTATTGTACTGGACGATCTGATTGTACTGCCAAGCCATGTCATGAAAGACGCTGTTGAACTGGGTGACAAAGCCCAGCAGAGTGACGAGTCCGCCGACGAGAAAGGTCTGGCCGGGGGTCCAATGTTGGTAGACGTAGCCGACCGTGATCACACAGTAGGTGGCAGCGACGATCATGTCGGCGCAAAACCATTTCCATTCGTTGGTGAGCATGTTGGCTCGGAAGGGCGGCCAGAGTTCGGCGACGCGTCCGAGCAGGCTATTTTCGAGGCGCTTTTCGAGCCGTAGCGTGATGACGGTGACGATGTTCGAAAGGCTATCGAACAGCGTGGCGGAGATGACGTGTTCGCGCTCATTGAGCTGTTCTTGCGAGCGGATCAGTGGCTTGTCGAAGCGGAAGATGACCCAGACGGTGATCGCGCCGAGCACGAGTCCGATAAGTCCGAAGAATGGCGAAAAGAAGATCATGCCGGCGAGCGAGAAGAGGAACTTCGACAAGGCGTGGACGTACATGAAGCCGCCCTCGAAGAAGTGCTTCAGCGCCTCGTAGGCCTTGCGGACGCGATTGATGGTAGCGCCGCTGTGGTGATCCTGATGCCACTTGACGGGCAGGTGGAGTGCTTGATGATACTTTTCCTGCAGGAAGTTGCGGCTGAGATTGAACGCGAGCTTGCGTTCCATGATGCGCGCGGGTCCGTGGAAGCTCCATTCGACGAGTTTGAGGGCGAAATAAGCGGTGGCGTACCAGACGGTATCCCGCAGGGCATCCGCTGCAGGACCCTGTTTTTGGATGCGATCCACCAGCAAGCCATAGATGACGGGATAGATGGCGAAGACGATGTTCGCCCCGGCGAACATCGCATAGGTGAGCACGTAACGGCGACGTTCCTGGCGAGCATAACGCCAGGCGGTTCGCAGTAACGATAGGTAGGGATTGCTCATGCCGGTGGGGGTCTGCATCCAAGGTAACGTGTCGCCTTTCCAGCGTGGGTTGGAGAAACCTCACCCACCTCGGTTTGGCTTGGGTGAATATTCAACTTTCAAAGAACGACTTCTTGATACCCGTAGTGGTCAGGAACGCGATTTCAGGCGGTTGGCGGTGCGTTTTGTGGCAATTCGGACGGCGGACGGAGCAGTGGGCGTTGGTTCGTTTGGCGTGGGCGGTTCTTCCGGGGTTTTCACGAGGTGGATGGCCGGGGTTTGCTGCTCTGTTTCACTTTCCGTTTCGACTTGGAGGCGTTCGGCGTCGCTGAGGCGATTTTCTTTCATGAGATAGAAAGAGCGGATGGCGCGGTCGAAGTCGCGAGTGGCGGCGGTGAGGTAGCGCATGCAGAGGGCGAGGGCGGTTTGGCCCTGGGTTTCAGTTTGCTGCATGAACGAGTAGGCGAGCTTGTGGTTGAGATCGTAGTCGGTGAGGGCGACATCGATCATGGGCGTGGCGTGGTTGAGTTCGATATCCATGATGCCGACTTCAATGGAGGCGAGGCGGTCTGAGCGCCAAGTGGCGACGGCGGCACGGCGGATGGTGTCGCGTTCGGGCTGGGTTTGCGGGGCGAACGAGGCGTAATAACTGTGGAGGTGAGCGTTGTAGGCGTCGCGGTCCTCGTCGGCGATGACGATCGAGGCTCCGGCGTAGCCGTGTCGACGGGCATTGAGCGCGGATATGGCTTTGCCTTCTGGGGTGGTGGGTCCGGTGGATTTTTGGGAGTTGAGGCGGGCTTGCTGGGCTTTGGAGCGTTCGGGGAGTTTGTCGGCGGGGGAGATGTCGGTGTCCGGCTCGGTGGTGAGGCGGTAGAAGAGGTCGGTCATCGTAAGGGGTCCTTTCCTTGGAGTGTTGACTGAGGTTTTCGGTTTTCAGTTGTTCAGAAAGTAGCATCCTGCGGGGCGGCACTTCACAGTGTTAAGCTGCCAGGCTATTGAAAATAAAGCGAAGATAAAGTTCCGAGGGTTGTGAACGGGGAGTTCGAGCCAGGGACAAATGGCTATTGGGATGGCGTGCGTCGAAGCAGAAGTTGGCGGCAGAGTTCGAGCCAGGTTCCAGAGAGAGTGCAAGAGAAAGCTCGTCGGCATCGATGGTCATGACGCAAGACTGGCGATGCTTTACAAGCTCTTAACTGGCGATTTTTGGACGTGCTCACGTTCGATTTCGCGCCTGTCGTGACTGGTGCCGTCAAAGATTCCAGCTTGTCAACCCGCGTGTTGGAACCATCTGAATCGTCGAATCGCGACGCTGTCGTTGGTTCCAGGGCCAGGGGGCGACAGGTCGTTCGCCGCATGGTACGATAATTCGAAAATGGCAGAGGTCCGAGGCTCAAAATCCGGCTGAAAGAAATCGGCGGAAATGCCATCGAGATCTGGCGCGACTCGCGCAGGATGGGTCCAGGAACGGTTCTCGAACCGGCTCTGATGGAGGCGGCTGCAAATTCAAGGGAGGCAGACGGGCTGTGGGGCTGCAGCGTCGTTCCGCCGATCGCTTCCAACTCGCTCATGGTTGAGTGATTGAGAATGCACTCGTGTGATCGGACGCGAGATGATCGACGACAATGAAGCCCATGGGCGCTGGCTGTCGCGCAAGGAGAGACAAATACTTCGAACGGGGCAGAGGCACCGAGCCCAACCTCTTATAAATGTGCTTCCGATGAGGTGCCTCTAAAAATTGAACCTTGCGCTGAGCACCACGATTCGCGGATCGGTGCTGGTTCCCGTGATGTTTCCGAAGTTGAGCGAGTTGATATTCGTATCGGGATTCCCGAAATTCGCTATATTGAGCGCATTCACGGCATCGGCGCGAATGTGGATCTCATAGCGCTCGCGGAAGCGGATGCGCTTCAGGATGTTCATGTCGAACTGCACCAGGCCGGGACCCGTCAAGAACCGAGGGGCCATACCAAGCTGTCCGGGCTCAGGATTGCGCAGCAGCAGATTGCCAGCCACATCGGTGATCGACAGCATCGCGCTGCGGCCCTGAATGCCATTGATGCCGGTGATCTGCGACACGTAGGGATCCACCACCTGTTTCAATCCGCGGAAGTAGACAATACCGGTGGGCGTCCGCAAGACTTTGCCAAATGATTTGTCGAAGCTTGAGACGGGTACCGGTGTATTGTTGCCAGCGGTATTGAACGCCCCCACGGCGCCCATCGAAATCGGTGCGCCCGTCTGTAGGGTGAGAATCGAGCCTGTCTGCCACCCGCCCACGAGTTGCGCAAATAATCCCTTCGCATTCCTGCCAATCGATTTTCCCGGGCCGAAAGGCAGCTCCCAGATCCCGTTTGCCTTGACGGCATGCGTACGATCGAACGACATCCGCATCTTGTCTAGACTACGATTGCGAAGCGTCCGAAAGTTCTGTTCCAGCGCGGATCCATCGCCATCCGAGTTGCCGAGCGCCTTGCTGAAGGTGTAGTTGGCTTGCAAGGTCCAACCACGTGCGAAGCGTTTGTTGATCTCGGTCTGCAGGGAATGATAGGTGGAGCTTCCGAAATTGCTGGTGAGTGTCGCTCCGGCGAACTGCGGATTGGCAACGATCCAATTTTCCGGCAGGCCAACTCGACGCGGAATGCCTCCGTTCTGCCCTGGCACAAGAGGCGTCGAGTTGAGCGTGCTGGCGAATCCGCCGACATCGTTGTTGGCGAGAAATCCCTGCAGGCCCGACGTGTTGGAACGCACAAAGTCGGAACCGGTCACACGGACGCCATCCACCCCAGGAAGGCCGACAAACAGGCGGTCGAACAGTGGCGCATTGCCGCCGCGTTGAGTGATGCGATACGCCTCGAGAATACCGTTTTCAAAGATGTTCACTTCGTTGATGTTGGCTTGTTGAATGAGCTTCGTGCCCTTGTTGCCGACCCATCGAACATCCCACGTCGTATTGGAAGTCAGCACGCGCGCAAGCGAGAAACTGAAGTTCTGATAGTAGGGCGTGCGGAGATGATTGTCGAGAGCATAGACGGGCGATCCACGGTCAGTGAAAGGAACCTGCTGCAACGGCTGTGCGCCAGGTTTCAGGGGAATCGCCAGATTGTCGAGTCGAGTAGGAGTCGAAGGGATGAGATTGGCCAGATTCGAGTAGCCCGGCTCTTGGCCGTTGATTGACGAGATGAGAAAGATGGGATTCCGTTCGTAACCCATTCCGTAGCCGCCCCGGATGATCGTCTTCCCTTTTCCGAACCACGGCATTTGCCAGGCGAAACCAAGGGCCGGCGCGAAGTTGTTGTGATCGCCTACAAAGTAACGCTCAGAAGCATTCGCCGTGTTGGGACCAGTTGGCCGGATGGTCGTCGGTTTTCCGTTGAGTTGTCCGGGCCTAAACAGATCGCCAAAGCTCGAACCTGAAATACCGAAGATCGCACCGGAACCGCCTGCGAGAGCCGCCCCACGGCCCGTGTATTCGGCGGGCACTGCGTAGAGCTCGTAGCGCAGCCCGAGATTGAGCGTCAGCGACGGAGTGACTTTGAAGTCATCCTTGAAGAAGAAGCTATACTCGGGCGCGCGGACATGCTGATAGCGGGCCTGTCCGGCGAGAAACGAAGGATTGGCGCCACCGGGCGAATTGAAGTTTTGCAGCACAAGGCCAACGGATCCCGCGAGGTCGGTGAGCAGAGTCTGGGCTCCGAGATTCTGTCCAATGCCTGGGATCGTGTTGATGTTCACAACTGGCACGGCTGTAGTCGCGCCAAGGCTGACGCGAGGCATTGAGTAGAATGTGTCGAAACCGGCGCTCGAGACAAAGCGTACTTCGCCACCGCCTTTGAACGTATGCTTGTTCTTCACCCAGGTGAGGTTGTTGCTGTATTGATAGACCGGTGAGATGCGCGAACTCGGATCGTCGCCAACCGCCGTATTGATCGGACTATTCGCCAATCCAAGCGCCATAACATAGGGCTGGGATCCGATGGACGGAAGAACGCCGTTGCCAGCCACCGACCACGGTGCGAGATAGGTCTGGCGAGGCCGGAACACTCCGGCGTGAAACTCATTGAGCAGCGTCGGCTTGAAGATCGACGTGACAGTCAAAGACTCGGTGGTAGTTTCGTTCGGACTCTGCCCGCCGGGCACGGTCGGATAGCGCTGCGCGCCAATGAAGTTGGTGGCCTGCGAACCCTGCTCGCTGTAAGTGAAACTGCCGCGATGGCGATTGTTGAACTGATGATCGACCCGGACATCGAACTGGTTGAAGTCGTAGGGACGTGAGCGATTCCAAGTGTAACCCGCTGTGTTCAATCCATCCCCACCCCGGAAGTTGTTGGGCAACGGCATCAGAGCGATCTGCTTCTGGACGGTGCCCGTCGGATCCGGCGTGAGGCGGTTGGGATCGCGGCCGAAGACGTTGACGATCTCGAGAGGGCCTGTGGCGGCGGCGGGCCGGACTGGATTGCCATCGAGGTCGGCGGTGGGCGCGCTGGCGTTCGCATTGGCGTTGCGGGCCCCGGGAAAGAACCGCCAAAGGCCCTGGCGAGCTTGCGCGGTATAGACCGTACTCGTGACGGTTTGGCTGAAGCGCTCATAGCGCCGTTCATAGAAGAAGTTGAAGAAAGTCCGGTTCTTCCTGATCGGACCACCGGCCCGGCCTCCGAAGAAGTTACGGATCAGCAGGTCGCGCCCCTGGCCGCGTTGATTGTTGAAGAAGCTGTTCGCGTTGAGCGAACGATCCCGATGTTCTTCAAAAAGGCTGCCATGAAGCGCATTGGTTCCGGAACGAGTCACGGCTTGAATCTGACCCGATCCGCGCCCGAGTTCGGCATCCGCCGGTGAAGTGACGACGCGGAATTCTTCGATGCGATCGACGCTAATCCCGCTGGTGACGGTGGCGAGGAAAAGCGAATTCAGCAAATTATCCTGCGCGTTGGTGCCGTCCACGCTGATGTTGAGACTGCCGACTCGCGCGCCGTTAAAGTTCTGCCCGCCGTTGGCGCCGCTCACTCCGGCCTGTGTGCGCAGCAGATCCATCGCATTGCGCCCGGCGAGCGGAAGCTCAAGAATACGCCTGCCGCTCACGGCGGTTCCCACGGAAGAAGACAGATAACCAAGCTGTTGCCCGGCATCCGCCTTGACTTCCACCGACTCGGACGTCGCGCCCACCTTGAGGTCAAAATTCAAGGCCAGTCTGGCGGCAATGTCCAGAGTCAGATCGGTGACCACCGACTTTTGAAATCCCGCATACTCGACCGCAAGTTGATAACTGCCCGGCTGAAGCGCAGCAAACACGTAGATGCCTTCTCCGTTGGTCTTCTGAGAGGAGACCACTCCGGTCAACACATTGCGCGCAGAGACCTGCGCGTTCTGGATCGCGGCTCCGGTTGAGTCGCGCACAGTCCCTGAAATGATCGCATCGGTGGATTGCGCTGAGCTCAGAACGCCAGCGAACAGCACGATGGCAGAGGCGACGGTAGAGAAATGCATCGATGCAAGTCTACTGGGAGGGAAAGTCGATGTCAATAAGCCTTGCCTTCCTTGTCAAGGAGATCACGGAAAAGGTTGGGATCATCCGCCGACCCGATCGAATCCAAAAAATCAGACGACAGAGCGAGCGTTTCTCAAAATTCCCAGCTGTCTTTAATGACGACAAGGGTTTCCGGACTTGCGCCCATGGTTGCGGCGGAATGCAGGTTAGAGCGTTTTCAGAAATTGTGTAGACGCTGGGCGAGGCTGAAGCCTCGCGCAAGCTAAAGCTCGCCCCACCGAAGCTTTCGGCGGCCGCCGAACGGGATCGCGGACACCGCCACGGAATCACGGGGACACAG
>CAZCPL010000033.1:0-23491 GCA_964500255.1 uncultured Solibacteraceae bacterium
CGAATTCAAAAACGGATCCCGCATCATCGGCATCGCCGCCAATGAGGACAACGTCGGAGGCTTCTCCGCTGTCACGTTGCTCATCATCGATGAAGCCTCCCGCGTCAAAGAGGAAGTCTATTTCGCACTACTTCCCATGCTCGCCGTCAGCAACGGGGCCATGTGGCTCCTCAGCACACCCAAAGGGCAACGAGGCTTCTTTCACGCCGAATGGGCCGATGCCACCAACGGCACCATTGATGGAACACTATCCACGGACAACTGGGTCAAAATCCGCGTCACCGCCCACGATTGCGAAAGAATTGAAAAGAAGTTTCTACAAATTCAAAAGATCCGCCTCGGCGAACGCCGCTTCGCCCAGGAATACGAATGCACCTTCGTGGACACAAAACACAACATCTTCCACCCCGAGGCCACCAGAAACGCCTTCCGGGACGACATCAAACCCTTCGACGCCTAACCAACAAGGAGACTCACGCCATTCAACATCAACACATCTACCTCGGGCTCGACCTCGGCAAGCGCAAGGACTTCTCAACCTCGCTCTGCTCGAATACACGCGTCCGTACATCGGGGTACCGCAACCCGGTCAACTGGCTCTCGAACAGGAACTCGAAGACCCTCGCTACGCCATCCGCCAGGCTCGACCGCATTCCCCTCGGCACCGAATATGCCGAACAACTCAAACCCAAAGCCGGGGCAAGGTGCGCCTCTTCCGAGGAACCCGCGGGCAACGGAGGCCGCCGCGATTGTTTCTGATTCGTCGGAGGACCGCGTCGGCCCCTGCCCGCTTCTCACCAATCCCTGCCAAGCGCCATTTGAAACTCAAAGGAAAAACCCGAGGAGGACCCAATAATGCTACACTCCCACAATATGGGTGCGGCTATCCGTCGTCTTTTACCCACCGCTTTCTTTGCGGCTGTGAGCCTCGTGGCTCAGCCCCCGATCGGCAGCAACAATAGCCCAAGGCCAGCGGAAACCCCTAAAGAACCTGGCATCCCCGTTCGCGATGACCTAACCAAGCAGCGTTGTTCTCCTTGTCACAAAGCCGACAAGGATGGCAACCTCACCCGCATCTCGTGGGTCCGAACCACGCCCGAAGGCTGGCAGCAAGCCATCAAGCGCATGGTCCGTCTCAACGGTTTGTCCTTGAAACCCGAGGAAGCGCGCCACATCGTCCAGTACCTCAGCGCCAACCACGGGCTCGCCCCCGAAGAGGCCGCCTCCGTCAATTGGTTCCTTGAAAAGCGCTCGCGCGATGAAGAAGCCAACATGCCCAGCGAAGAGATCAAGCGCGCTTGCGCCTCCTGCCATCCCATAGCGCAGCCCAACTCATGGCGTCGCTCCGGCGATGAGTGGAAACTTCTGGCGGACATGCACGTCGGCTACTTCCCGGTTACCGAATTCACCGCCTTCCGCAACATGGGTCGCCCACTTCCCGGCGCGCCTCCGCAAAAACATCCCGTGGAACTCGCCATCGAGCACTTCACCAAAACCGCCGCCCTCAACACCCCCGAATGGGCCAGTTGGAAGGCCACCATGCGCCCCGCAAAACTCCAGGGCCAGTGGATCCTCTGGGGATCTCAACCCGGCAAAGGTCGCGTGCTTGGCAATGTCGCTATCGAACCCGGAGCCACAGAAAACGAGTTCGCCACCAGCATCACGTTCACAGATGCCACAGGCAGGCAATCGAAGCGCACCGGCCGTGCCAATCTTTACACCGGCCACGCCTGGCGCGGACGCTCTACGGGCGGCGCTGGAACTCTCGACGATCCCAAAGACATGCGCGAAGTCATGTCCGTTTCCCGCGATCAGTCCACCATCGAAGGCCGCTGGTTCTGGGGCGGCTACGACGAAATGGGCATCAACGCCAAGCTTGTTCGCGCGGGCGAATCCACACTCGTCCTCGGAATCGACCAGCAGGCTCTCAAAACCGGGGCCACCACACAAGTCAAAATCTACGGCGACAAACTGCCCACCAACGTCAAGACTTCGGAGATCAGTTTCGGCAATGGCGTTGCCGTGCAGCGCATCGTCAGCGCCACTCCGCGGCTCATCACTGTCGAGGTTGCCGTCGCCAAAGACGCCATCTTCGGACCCCGTGACGTCGAAGTGTTACGAGCTGTAGCGACCAACGCCACCTCAATCTACGACAAGGTGGACTACATCAAGGTTTCGACCGATACCACCGTCGCCCGCCTCGGCGGCACCACCCATCCCAAGGGTTACGCGCAGTTTGAGGCCATCGGATTCCATCATGGGCTCGACGGCAAACCCAATACGCCAGATGATCTCAATCTTGGTCCCGTACCTGCGAAGTGGTCGATGGAAGAGTTCCTCGCCCGCTTCGATGACGATGACAAAGATCATGTCGGCTTGCTCAACTCCACTACCGGATTGTTCACGCCTGCGACCGAGGGGCCGAACCCGAAACGCAAGTGGAGCACCAACAATTTCGGCGATGTATGGGTCGTCGCGACTTACACCGGCGGTGCAAAACCCCTCACGGCGCGCAACTACATGATCGTCACCGTGCCGCTTTACATGCGTTGGGATCAGCCAGAGGTCGCTGAATAAGCTATGCCATACAAAGTTGGAGACATTCATGGCTTCGAAGCCGCAGGTCAGGGCTTTCTCTATCTGGTTCCTAGCGGCGGCATCGTCGATCTGAACCCAATCGCCACCGCGGTGCTGGAACGCATCAAAACCTCGCCCACATCGCGCGAAGAACTCGTCGCGACGCTCCCATTCGCCGCGCCCGACATCCACGAAGCAGTCGACGAACTCTCGCAGTTCCGCGCCATTCTCGCCGATGGCGAGAAGAACGAAGATCCACCGCAGGATCTCGCTCCCGACAAGTTTCCCTTGCAAACGATGGTGCTGAACCTCACCAATCAATGCAATTTAAGCTGCGGCTACTGCTACGAGTTTGGCGAAGACAAAGTCGCCACGCCCGAAGGCAAGCCAAAGTTCATGAGCTGGCAAGTCGCCCAACAATCGGTGGATCATCTGTTCCTCGAATCCGCCGGACGCCGCGCCATCCACATCACTTTCTTCGGCGGCGAAACGCTCATGAACTTCCCGCTGCTCAAGCAGGTCGTTCAATACGCCAACGAGAAGGCCCGCGAAGAAGGCCGCTATATCGACTTTTCGCTCACCACCAACGGCACGCTGTTGACGCCGTCCATCATCGAATTCCTTGCGGAAAACCATGTCGGCGTCACGGTCAGCATGGATGGACCGAAGGAAATGAACGACGCCCTGCGCGTCTTCGCCAACGGCAAAGGCAGTTACGACATCATCGCGCCCAAGGTCCGCGCACTGCTCGAAGCGCACAAAACACGCCCGATTGCGGCTCGTGTGACGCTCACATCCCAAGTGACGGATGTCCTGAAAATCTTCCGCCACCTGAAGCAGGACTTGGGCTTTCACGAGGTTGGCTTCGCGCCGGTCACCACCTCGCCCAACCGCCTATACGCCATCGAAACAGCCGGCATGAATAGCGTGCTCGATCAGTTCCGGACCCTGGCCTTCGAGTATCGCGATCATGCGCTCGAAGGCCGCCACCACGGCTTCTCAAACGTGAGCGACACGCTCAACGAACTGCATCAGGGCATCAATAAATCGCATCCCTGCGGCGCAGGTTTAGGACTCGTCGGCGTCGGCCCATCCGGCGACATCGCTCCCTGCCATCGCTTCGTCGATTCCGATACGCACTCGTTGGGACACATCTCGACTGGCATGGATCGCGCCAAACAGGCCGAGTTCTTGAGCCGCGGTCACATCGGTGCCAAGTACGATTGCCACGAATGTTGGGCGCGTCCGCTCTGCGCGGGCGGCTGCCACCACGAAGCTTTCGTTCGCTACGGCGACACCGGACATCCCAATCTTCACTATTGCGACTGGATCCGCAGTTGGACCGACCTCTGCCTGCGGATCTACGGCGAGATCGCCACACGCAACCCTCAATTCCTGGCCACCTTCGATCGGAGGAAGACAGTATGAAGCACGTACGCGCATTGAACCGCAAGGCTGAGCGCATTGAAGAATACGCGGCAGCGATGGAAGGCGATGTCTTCGCGTTGCAGCAGCGCGGCGGTGGCTCCGGTCCGCAGAAGCGTCCGCATTATCCAGTCGGATGCTCGATCGTCTTTTCCCCCGGTTGGGAAGTCGATTCCGCCGGCGGAACCGCTGGCCTGTGCCAACCCGCGGAACGCGATCTCTACGACTGCTACATCACCTGCTTCTGGCCGGCACAAGTCCCGGACCACCTCAACAACTATCCCGACTGGACTGCCAAGTGCGCCAGCGCCACCAAGGATTGGAGAAACATCGACCTGGTGTTCCCGTAATGCCCGGCTTCCTACAAATACGCCGGCAAATCGAGCAGGGGCTCTGCAGCCGCGCTCCGTTTAGTCAGCGAGTTCTCAAGATTCGGCAACGCAAGCAACGGCAAGTTAGAGTCGAGCAAAAACTCCGCAGCCACACTGCGGTTCGTAGTCGAGCCCTCAGGATTCGGCAAAGTATGCAGCGGCGCTTTGAGAGACTCCGTAGCCGCATTCCATCTAGTCAGCGAACACGCAAGATACGGCAAAGCGAGCAGCGACATTCTCGAGTCGAGCAACAATTCCGCGGCCGCACTGCGGTTTGTAGTCGAGCCCTCAGGATCTCTTTCGGAGCCCGGCGCGCAAGCGACGGTTCACCAAGCTGGACAGCGAATCTCTCTTGGAAAGCACTCGGCTCCGACCGCTTGAGCAATGGATCCTTGTGGAGCCCCAAGCGTGAGCGAGTGGGCGAGTTTCGAATGGCAAGCCAATTCTTTCAAGGGCCCGCCTGTGCGGGAGACCATCTGGTGCATACATGAGAATTCTAAGCTGTTTGCTCGTCGCCAGCGGCATGCTGATGGCGCAGAAAATGTACGTCGGTGGTTGGCCGGGCCGGGTCATCGTCCTGGACGAAAAAACCGGCGCCGTCGAAGGCGATATCAAGCTTTCTACGGGAGCCGCCCGTTCCCTCTTCTTGAGCGGAGATAAAAAGCGCCTCGTGGCGATGACCCACAAAGACTCCGCGTTCGAGACCATCGATCTTGCCACGCGCAAGGTCACCGCGACGTTTGCTCTGACGCAGGGCAACAAGAAGATCCGCATTGACGCGGGTCCGGCTTCGGATCGCGAAGGCAAGCTTTTCTATGCCATCACGCGCGACATCACGAAGACCGTTGACCGCTTCGAGATCGGCAAACGCAAGTTCTCGGTCATCGACCTTGCCCAGCAGAAGATCGTCAAACAGGTGGACGTGCCTGTCGCCGATGCGGAAAACGTCGGCCGTCAATTGCGCGTCTCGCCCGATGGCAAATTCTTGTACATGTTCGGGCAAAACGTGATCGTCTACGATACCACTGCGGAATTCAAGGAGGTCGAACGCATCGATCTTTCCAAGCCTCCGTTTCCGAATACCGATACGCTATTTGTCGGCGGCGACTTGGATCCCTGGGGTGACCCGGCGGTGATGACTTCGACGTTCCAGAGCACCGATAACATAGTCCATCGTGGAAGCTTCGGCATCGCGCGCTTCGATCTCAACAAGCGCACCTTCGACTTCACGCCCATCGGCCCGGTGCCGAACCAGCTCTCGGGCCTGCAGGTCACGCCCGATGGCAAGACCGGCTATGCAGTGTCCGTGGACGGCCAGCACGGCGACCGCGTCACGCAGATCCTGATGTTCGATATGGAAAAGAAGCGACTCATCAAAAAGGCCGAATTCGGCGGACGAACCCGCTTCACCTTCGGCATCTCGTCCGACGGCAAGAAACTGCTGGTTTATGGCGCGGGCAACACGATCGAGTACTACGACGCCCAAACCCTGAAGCTCGAAAAGGACATCGACGTCGCAGCGGACATGACCACGTCGCTGGTGATCGTCACCCCGTAACGATGGAGTTCGCGATTCATGTCCAATCCGCAGCGGACCTGGATCGCCTCGACGAATGGCGGACCTGGGAACTCAGCGACAAGCTCCGCTCCCAAGTGGCCGCGCTGGGCGATGCGTTGGGCATCCGCGAATTCACTCGTGTTTACTGGGGTACCGAGCTTTGCGAGAATCTCATCTCCGATCTGTTACCGCCTGTAACGGAAGTGCCGCTCACGTTGTTGACGCCCTATGTCAGTGATCGCGGCTTGGCGCGATTGAGGCCATTGTTCGATGCCATGCCTGCCGCGTCGGAAGTTGTGTTCAACGATTGGGGAGTCCTCCACGTGCTTCGGCGCGAGTATCCTGCTCTGGTTCCCGTGCAAGGGCGGTTGTTGTTCAAGGCGCTGCGTGATCCGCGGATCACCACTGAGTATGTGCGGTTGGGCGAGTCGCCACAGTTGGATGCGCTGCGCGGTTCGCCGCTTGATTCGAAGCCCTATGCCGGGTTGCTGGCGCGGTTCGGTGTGAAGCACGCGGAAATGGATTTGTTGCCGCAGGGCAACAACTACGCGACCGATTTAAGCTCGCTGAGCGTCTACGCTCCTTTTGGTGTAATCTCGACAGCGCGCGTTTGCATGGCCGCCGCATTGGGATATCGCAAGACAGAGAAGTTCGAACCGGGAGCGCCGTGCCGCCACGAATGCCAGACGCATCTGGTGGAGTATCAGTACACGAACTCGCCGTTCGAGAACCGCGAGCAGCGGTTCTGGTTGAAGGGACAGACGTACTTTTACGTGCATACGCAGGCGATGGCCGCCGCACTTGCAAACGCTGCTGCTGACGGCAAGGTGCAAAGATTGGTGTGGCAACCGCGGATCCCGATGTTGGCGTAGGTTGTGCCTGCCTTGCCAGGGCGAGCGTCGAGCCGCCCCACGGGCCATGGCCTTATTGTGATCGCGGTGTCGCGTGCAGGCTGATTCGGCAAGGGAGTGGCGAGCCGGCGGATCGTTCGAATGACCGATCGGCGGAGAGGGCGATGGAGTCATGGCACAAGAGTCGCTAGCCTCAGGCGGGACATCGCGGTTTGGGAGCGTGATCGCTCGAATGGTCGATCGGCGGAGAGGGTGATGGACTCATGGCACAAGAGTCGCTGGCCTGAGGCGCGACATCGCGGTTGAGAAGAGCGACATTCGGATTGATCGATCGGTAGCTGTGGTGCGGACATCGCGATTTGGCATGGGGTGCCGCTCCCTGGATTTGCAATGTGTTTGAACGAAGTGAAGGAGTTGTTACGAACGATGAAGATTCTTGCGCCAATTCGGGAGTTCGATGAACTCGAAATGCTCACCGCAAGCGGTGCGGAAGAGCTCTACTGCGGCGTTGTGCCAAAGGAATGGCTTGCCAAGTACCCGGGAGCGTTGTGGCTTAACCGCCGCGCGGCAGCGGGTTCGGGCATGGAATCCTTCGCGGAACTGCGCCGCCTCAAAGACGCCGCGCGGATGCCTGTCTTCGTTACTTTGAACGCTCCGGCCTATGGCGGTGAGCAGTTGAACATGGTGCTCGATCTCGCGGACCGCATGAGCGAAGAGGGCGGGGCGGATGCGCTCATCGTTTCCGACCTGAACCTACTGGCGCTGTTGTCGGAACGTCGGCTCAACGCGCAATTGCATGTGAGTTCCGTGGCCGCCAGCCTGAACACAGAAGCGGTGCGGTTCTTGAGTGAGTTCGGGGTGACTCGCGTTGTGTTGCCGCGCAGCGTCACTTTGAATGAGATCGAACAGATCACTCAGGCTAACCGCGAGATCGAAATCGAAGTCTTTCTCCTCAACGATGGATGCGCCTTCGAAGAGGGATTCTGTTCCACCACGCATCACCATTCGGTAGGAGCCTTCTGCACAAACCTCTCGACAATGAAGGCGGATTTTGAATGGTACGGTCCGCGATACACCTCACGGCGCGAACGCTGGCTACGCCAAAATCTGGCGGACTATCGCGAGTGGGTTTGGTATGTCAACGGCAATGGCTGCGGGGCGACGGCGAAAGGCCTGCCGTATGGGCCGTGCGGCCTGTGCGCGATTCCGGACCTACAGCGGATGGGGGTCGCTTCGTTGAAGATCGTTGGGCGTGAAGCGTCGCCGTTCCGCAAGCTGGCATCGGTGAAGATGGCTGCGGACATCGTCCATCGCACTCGCGGCGGGGCACCCAAGCTCCATGTGATCGAACGCGCGCGCAGTCTGAGACAAGAGCCAGAACACTGCGATTCCGGCTATATGTGTTACTACAAGTGCTGACCGAGTACCGCAAAGTTCTGCCGTTTATGACGCCGTATTGGCGCGCTCTGGTGTTGGTGATCCTTATAGGATTACTGGCGACACTCAGTGGACTCGCACAGCCCTGGCTAACGCGCGACCTTATCGATCAAGCGCTTTTGCGCCGCGATTTCGATGCGTTGGCTCGCGTGGCGAGCTTGCTGGTGATCATCACACTGGCCGGATTCGTACTCAATGCGGGTTCGAGCTATCTCTACACGAGGGTTTCCGCACAGGTGCTTTTCGATATGAGATTGGCACTGTTTCGGCACTTGCTGACGCTGCCTCCGGGATTTTTCGCTCGCACGAAGATGGGCGAAATTGTTTCGCGGATGAACAATGATATTGGCGAAGTGCAGCGCGTCACTGGCGATGCGCTCTTGTCGATACTGTCGAACGTGATCTTTCTAATTGGCAGCACGGTATTGATGCTGTATCTGAATCCGCGGTTGTTCGGCGTATCGGTGGTGCTGTTGCCATTGAGCCTCTGGGCCGTGCACCGGTATCAGGCGCGGCTGGCGAAACATGTGGAAACACTGAGGCAGAGATCCGCGGATATCGGTAGCTTTCTGATCGAGTCGCTGTTGGGGATTCGTCTGATTGTGGCCACGGGACGAGAACAGGCGCAGAGCGAGCGGTTTCGGGAGCACAATGCGGGCTTCGTAGATGCGCTGTTGAAGATGCAGTTGACGTCCTTTTTCGCCGGCGCGATTCCAGGCACGGTGTTGACCTTGTCCACGGGTTCTGTCTTTCTCTACGGCGGCAAGCTGGTGATCGACGGCGAACTCACCATTGGCGGACTGATGGCATTTCTGGCGTATCACATGCGTCTGCTGGCACCGGTGCAGAATTTGATGTCCATCTATACGAGTCTGGTGACCGGCGCAGTGTCGCTGGGGCGAGTGTCCGCACTGTTCGATGTGAAGCCAGCCGTGGTCGGCGGAACCCGATCTGTTACGGCCGGTAACGGAGACCTGGAATTGCATGGCGTGAGCTTCTTTCACGGCGAGACGCGGATCCTCGAAAACTTCTCGATGCGGATTCCGGCGGGAAAAATCACGGTTTTGCTGGGTCCGAGTGGTGCTGGCAAGTCTACAATCGCCGATCTGTGCATACGGCTCTACGATCCATCGGCGGGGTCGATTTCACTCGACGGAGTCGACCTGAAAGAGCTTCGGCTCGAAGATCTGCGACAACTTGTAGCGGTCGTGGAGCAGGTTCCGTTTCTGACCCATGCGTCGATTGCGGACAACCTGCGTTTCGCAGCTCCGGACGCCACGCAACAGCAGTTGGAAGAGGCATCGATGCGGGCGCAGATCCATGAATTCATCGTCAAGCTGCCAGACGGCTATGCGACGATCGCAGGGGAGCGGGGTTTGGCACTTTCGGCTGGCGAGCGTCAGCGCATTGCTCTGGCGCGGACGTTTTTGCGGAAGCCGCGGGTTCTGATTCTGGATGAACCGACGTCGGCGCTGGATGCGGATACCGAGGCCCGGCTGGGAGAGTCGCTGCGGTCAACCGGTTTGACGCTCCTCATCATCACGCATCGCCGGGACCTGTTGGATCTTGCGGATCAAGTTGTGGAACTCCCCAACCAATGAATAAAAAGGGGGTCACGGAAGTCATCGAAGGAGGTTCCCGCGCCTCAGGCACCACAACCCATATCCTGCCGAAGCCGGTGGCCGAAAGATAGGGCCACGCGGGCCGCGTGGATGCCTGGAACGTCCGAGTCGGAAATTCGATTGCAATACACGAACCGTGTTTTTGACGACGATGGTTTGGAGAAGAGGATTTCTTGCAATGAGTTATTGTTCGGCGGTACGTGCCGGTTCTCTCGGAGACGAGCATGTGCAGTATCACGATCACGAGTATGGGTTCCCGCTGCGGGATGACAACGAACTGTTTGAGCGGCTGATGCTGGAGATCAATCAGGCTGGGCTTTCGTGGACGACGATCTTGCGGAAGAAGGCCGGGTTTCAAAAGGCCTATGAGGGGTTCGATCTTGTCAGAGTTGCGGCGTATACGGAGGCCGACGAGGCACGATTGCTGGCCGATGCGGGCATCGTCCGGAACCGTTTGAAGGTGAAGGCGGCGAGCGAGAATGCGCGGCGGATTTTGGAGATCCGGCGGGAGCATGGATCGTTCGCCGAGTGGATCGAACAGTACCATCCGCGCGAGAAGGCGGAGTGGGTAAAGCTGTTCAAGAAGACGTTTGTGTTTACGGGCGGTGAGATTGTGGGGGAGTTTCTGCTGAGCACCGGGTATCTGCCGGGTGCCCACGATGAGGACTGCCCGGTGCACAAAAAGATCGAGAGGCTGAAGCCGGCTTGGCTGCGCGGACGTTAATCTTCGCTGCCGGTTTTCAATTCGTTTGGCGCGTAGTATCCGCGGCGGGCGCGGACTTGGAGATCTTTCTTGTTCTTCACGCGGACGTCGACCGTGTGATAGAGTCCGTCGGCGCGTAGCGGTTCCGGGCGATAGAACAAGTTGTACTGGGAGCGAAGTTCGTTGGCGATGTTGGTGAAGGATTGCTGCATGTCCTGCACCTTGAACGGAAAGAAGGCCATGCCGCCGGTTTCGCGGGCGAGGTACTTCAGCAGCCGGTCGCCTTCGGTTTCGGTGCCGGAACGGTTGGTGGAAATCGTATAGACCACCACGTCGGTTTTCTGGGCCATTTCGAGCGCTTGTTCGCGAGTGTAACGGCTCTGGTTGTCGTCGCCATCGCTGAGGATGACGAGCGCGCGACGGAACTTATGGCGAGGCTGATCGATGATCAGCTTGTCGCGGCAAGAGAAATAGATGGCGTCGTAGAGCGCGGTGCCGCCGCCAGGGCGCATTTCCTTGATGCCCTTTTCGAGCTTGTCGATGTCGTTGGTGAGATCGGAGACCATTTGCGCGGAGGTATCGAAGCTGACGAGCACGGTGCGGTCGACTTCCGGACGCATGACCGACTTGAGAAACTCAGTGGCCGCGTCCTGAATAAAACGGAAGCGGTCGCGAACCGAGTTGCTGGTGTCGATCAGGATGCCCAGGCGCAACGGCAGATTGGTTTCCGCAGTGAATTCCTGAATGGTTTGCGCTTTCTTGGTTTCGTAGACCTCGAAATCGTCGCGATTGAGGTTGGTGACGAAACGTCCCTTCTTGTCGGTGACCGCAAACAGGATGTTGACGCGGGTCACGTCGATGATGATGCGATCGTCGGATGGTTCCACAGGCCGCTGCTGAGAACTCTTCTTTTGTTGCTGCCCGCTCAAAAGAGCCACGGCGAGAAAGAAGGAGGCGAGGTTTCGGAGGCAAAGGGTCATACAGCTACTAGCTCTATTCTAAGCCCGTCGGGTGGAGATTGCTTTGGGTTTGCTACATTAGACTACCGAATGCACGCTGGCAGGCAATACACACTGCGCGAAGTCAGCAAGTGGACAAGGCGAGAAACCGCTGCTTTCCTTGCGATCTCCGCGATTCCAACGATTCTCTTCGCGGTCTTTGGATGGAAGCGGATTGCCATTCCCTGGCTACCGATCGCGATGGTGGGAACGGCAGTCGCGTTCATGACCGGCTTCAAGAACAACGCCTCGTATGCAAGGCTTTGGGAGGCGCGGCAGATCTGGGGTGCAATCGTCAACGGCAGCCGGGCGTTCGCGATGCTGACGATCGATTCGGTTGCCGACGTGCAGATCCGGCAGCGCCTGCTCTACCGCCATTTCGCATGGTTGACTGCCCTGCGATATCAATTGCGAGAGCCGCGAACGTGGGAAAGTATGCGCCAGGCGCACAACACGGAGTATCAAAGGAACTATAAGGTGGCGGAATGGGATGGCCGGCTCGATGAAGAGTTGGCGAAGGTGCTTGGCGAAGGCGACCTGCGGTACGCGTTGTCGAAGAAGAATCGCGCACTGCATTTGCTCGATCTGCAATCGCGCGATCTGCGTACGTTGGCGATCGAAAGTGAGTTCCGGCGGCTAGAGTTCCAGCGCCTGCTGGCCACGCTGATCGATGCGCAAGGCAAGTGCGAGCGCATCAAGAACTTTCCGTATCCGCGCCAGTATGCGACGCTGAATCACTTCTTTATCTGGCTGTTTATTGTGCTGACGCCGCTGGGGCTGCTGCAGGAGTTCCAAAAAGCTGGCGATGGGTTTGTCTGGCTTACGATTCCGGCGGGCACGATCGTGGCTTGGGTTTTTCACACGATGGATAAGATCGGGGAAAGCAGTGAGAATCCGTTTGAGGGCAGTCCGAACGATGTTCCGATCACGGCGATGAGCCGCGGGATCGAGATCGACTTGCGTGAGATGTTGGGCGAGCCGGAGTTGCCTGCGGCGCTGCAGGCGGAGAATCAGATTTTGATGTAGAGAGGACTATGGAATCCTACCTGGAAACGATTCGCGGGTTTTATCCCAACGCGGTTGGGACGAATGAAAACGTCGAGGGGTTTTTGAGATTGATGGCAACGCGGTTGGGTATAGCACCTGCGCAGATTATGCTCGCCGATAGTGTGTGTAGCGACGATTTGAACCACATCGAGTATCCGAAGCGGGCCTACGAGATGCTGGGTCCTTTCAAGATGGGGGGACTCAACGGGTTCCCTTTCACTGGCCTGACAGGCATGGGTGCGTTCGCGCATCACGTGCCGGCGGATGGCATTGTTTTAGTGTTTTACGGTCCGCATATTGGGATTTCGCGATGCGGCGTGGCGGGCGATGTGCTGCGGCCGGGGCAGGCGAAGCCCTCGTCCTGCTGCGGTGCGGCGCAAGCAGCTTTAGGACGGTTGCGGGCGAATGAGATCGAACCGGGCCGGGTGACGGATCTCGACTATCAGCAGAACGTGATTGAGCAGATCTTTCTGTGGCGGCGGCAGCGGATTCTCGACGCTGCGAATCCGATCGTCGAAGCGACCGAGGTGATGTACGAGGCGATTGAAGAGCGAATCGATCTGCTGGTTTCGCGGACACAGTATCCTTGCCGGTATGTGGCGTTGATGGGCGGTATCCTGATCAATGCCGACCACGACGCGGGTTCGTTTGTGGCATCGCGGCGGTTGAGGTTGCTCGATTCGACGACGGGTGGAAAAGAGGATCTGCTAGCTGAGCTGCTGGCGGTTTAGCGATGCGGAAGAACCGGGTGGAAGCTTTCAGCGACGGGGTGTTGGCGATCATCATCACGATCATGGTGCTGGAACTGAAGGCGCCGCAGTCGACGGAATGGGCGGCGGTGATGAAGCTTTCGCCGGTGCTGCTGAGCTATCTGGTGAGCTTCTGTTACGTGGGTATTTACTGGAACAATCATCACCATCTGCTGCACGCGGTAAAGGACGTGAGCGCGGGGATTCTGTGGGCGAATTTGCACCTGTTGTTCTGGCTATCGCTGCTGCCGTTTTGCACGGCGTGGGTGGGGCAGAATCATGAAGCTGCGGCTCCTGCGGCGCTGTATGGCGGGGTGCTGCTGATGTCGGCGATTGCTTACTATACGCTGCAAGTGGCGATCATAGCGCAGCAGGGTGCGGGATCTGTCCTGGCGGCGGCGCTTGGTCGGGATTGGAAGGGGAAGCTGTCTCCTCTCGTTTATCTGGTGGCGATTCCGATGGCGTTTTACAATCCTTGGATTTCGCATGTATTGAATGTATTCGTGGCTTTGCTGTGGGTCGTTCCGGACCGGCGCATTGAGCGGGAATTGCTCACCCACAGTTGACCTTCGAAGATTCTTGCACATCCGATGAAAACTTTCCCCCGATTCTACGCTTGTTGGGTGAAGGGATCATCGAGATGGCATATTTACACCAAGGGCCAAGCTTGAAGGCGGGCACGGCGTATAACCTTGAACAGGCAGTGGGCAAAACAGGCACGAATGCTCCGGGAGACGTGAAGCTCGTCCAATACATGCTGCGGAACATCTATGGCCAGACGGCATTCGGGCTGAAGGTGGATGGATATATTGGCCCGGTGACCATATCCTGGATTGAACGCTTCCAGAACGATGCGAATGCGAAAGGGCTCAACGTATTGGCCGACGGTCGAATCGACCGTGGGTTGGCGCAGATCTCCACTGTTTCGAAGACGAGATACACCATTTTGGCGATGAGCGCGGAATTGCGTCGGATCAACCCGGGTGCTTACCAGAATCTGCCCCAGTCGGTGCCGCTCAATCCCAGCCCAAAATCCAGTCCTTACAATGCCAGCGGCGGCAAGCAAGTGGTGAACATGAAAACGGTTTGGACGACCCTCGGCAAGTTGGTCACCTATGTTTTCGCAGATGGCACCCAGTATCCACCGGCGGCGACTGGCGGCAAACTACAATTCGATCCACCGCCACCCGAGAAGCCCGGCAAGCTGATCTTCGAACCTGCCCCGCCTGAGCCGGAGATTCTGAGCGTCTACTACTATTCGAGCATGAACATGACGCAGTTTATCTTTACGAACGGAAGCACCTATTGGCAGAAAGGGCCGCCGGGCGGAGTGACGGAATACTAGCGACTGTGGTTGGTCCGCTAAAGGACGATCTCCGGTGAACCGATAGAAGAGAAGGGTCTGGTTGACCCGTTCTCGGGAGTTCGCCATGCCTATACAGAATCGCGTAGTGGGACGTAAGTATAAGAATCCAGTGGGTTCGTCGATTGCCGCCGGTAAGGCATTTTTCGAAGATCTGTTCGTTCTGGAGCTTGCCAACAACCATTTGGGCAGCTTGGATCGCGGTTTGCGGATCATTGGCGAGCATTCGCGCATGGTTCGGTTCAACAACGTGCGGGCGGCGATCAAGCTACAGTTTCGCGATGTGGAAAGCTTTGTGCATCGCGATTACCGGGAGCGCAAAGATATCCGCTATGTGGCGAAAACAATGGCGACGGCGCTGCCCAAAGAGCAGCTTCGTGCGCTTGTGGATGGGGTGATCGAGGGAAGTTGCATCCCGATGGCGACGCCGTTCGACGAACGCAGCGTGGATCTGTGCCAGGAATTCGACATCCCCATCATCAAGATTGCGAGTTCGGACATCAACGATTGGATGCTGATTGAGAAGATTGCGACTTTGCGCAAGCCGGTGATCGCGTCGACGGGGGGGAGTTCGCTCAAAGACATCGACGATGTGGTGACGTTTTTCGCCAATCGCAGCATTCCGTTGGCGATCAATCACTGTGTGTCGATTTATCCGTCTGAAGACAGCGAGTTGGAACTGAACCAGATCGATTTTCTGCTAGATCGTTATCCGGATATCGTGGTTGGATTCTCGACGCACGAGTATCACGATTGGAAGGACTCGATGCTCATCGCTTACGCGAAGGGTGCGCGGACTTTCGAGCGTCATATCGATGTCGAGTTGGATGGTGTGAAAGTGTCGCCGTATTGCTCGCTGCCGCAACAGGTGGACGAGTGGTTTAAGGCCTTTCATCGGGCGTCGCGCATGTGCGGTGCTCCGGGTACGCAGAAGCGTCTTCCGCCGGAGAAGGAGATCAAATACCTGGATTCGCTGGTGCGCGGGGTGTATGCGAAGCGCTCATTGAAGGCTGGTGAGGCTCTGACGGAAGAGGGGATCTATCTGGCGATTCCGCTGTTAAAGGGGCAGCTATCGTGCCGTGAGCTGATGCATGGCGAGACGATGGCGTCCGATTGCAGGGAAGGCGAGGCAGTGCTGCTCGAGATGATCGATGGTCCACATTTGAAGAGCGAGAGTCTGAGGGAGATGGTCAGCAATCGAGGGATCGATCGTGTTTCGTCAACGGAGACGGCTACGAGTTCTTTGGCAGCAATGGCTCGTGCGCTGGAGAATGAGTCCCCGGTAAAGACAACAGCATCTCTCGACGGGGATTCCGCGGTCAACCGCGTCCACTAAAACCGCACCCGGACACCTGCCCAGGCTCCGCGCGGTGAGCCGGGCGCAAAGAATGTCGATTGCCGCACGGCGTATTCTCCGTTGCGAACGGCAAATGGTCTGGCGACAAACGCGCCTGTATTGGTGAATCCCGATGGGCCTAGTTGCGCGCCGGAATAGTAGCGTTTGTCGAGCAGGTTATTGGCTTGAACAAAGAACTGCACACGCGGATGCACTTGATAACGCGCACCGAGATTGACCAATCCGTAGCCGGGCGATTCCCCCGATCCCAGATAGTAGGTGCCATCGGGCTTGTGCTGGTTGTTTTCGTTACCTCGCGCATAGGAACTCGACACGCCGAGCAGACCTAGATCCACCTGCAATTTCGAAGTCACCTGAAGATCCGCATAGGCCTTGAACAGATGGGCGGGAATGAGCGGAATACGATTCCCTTTGTCGATTTCGATCGTGCCTTCAAACCCGGGTGCTCCGTCGAGCGCCACTTCGTTGGTGCTGTTGCCGGTTCCATTGACCTCTTCCGCGCTCTCGAATGTCGCGTGCAAGAAGGTATAGCCGCCGCCAAACGTGACGCGTCCGAAGCGCGCATTGACGCCGGTTTCGATGCCCTGCCGCAGGGTGCGATCGAAGTTCTTGAAGTATCCAAAGCCAGACTGTTCAGAGGCAACAAACAGAATATCGTTGCGGTTGGCAGTTTGGAACCAGCCCAGGTTCCAGCGCAAACGGCTGTCAGAACCACCGCTACGGTAGCCTGTTTCGAACGTCCGCGCGACGACTTGTTGCAGAGGCGGATCGCCGGCCATCGCATTGGGAAGCTTGCAGGGCGCTTCTGGATCTGCGCAGCCGAGTTCAATTGAGGTCGGTGCGCGATTGCCCTCTGTGTATCCGGCGTAGAGGCCGCGGAACGTCGCGCCTATCGCGGGATTGAAGCGGTGGAAATCATGGAGTCCGGTCAACGAACCTGTGCCCGCCTGGGGACGTAACTGGTCACGATTGTCGACGGTGGTGCGATTGAAGCGTCCGGAAACGGTGAGGTTCCAGCGATTGCCGGAATAGGTATTGGTCGCAAACAGGCTTGCGCTGTGAATACGCCCGGAAAGATTGACTTGCGTGTCGTAAGGCTCTCCATCGGTGTCACCGCCGGTGATGCCGTCGCCATAGGCTCCGAGTCCGGTGACCGTGCGGTCGGGATTCAAGTAGCCGAGTTCGGTGGATTGGAGGAATCCGACGCGATTGCCATCGTAGGCCGCGCCGGCGATGAGCTGATTTCTGCCGGTGTTCCAAGTCATTTGTCCGGCGAGACCGTAGTTGCGTTGATGCGTGATTCCGCGATTGATGAGGCCATTGCACTTTTCAGCGGGTTCATCGCCGAGGAGCACATTGGCGATGCAGCGCCAGCGGGGGAAAGGGGTGTTTGCGGCGTTTTCGCCAGCGACGGGAAATCCGGAAAGACCGGCGGCGGTGAGTGCGGTGCGTTCCGCGGCGTTGGGCTGATAGAGCGCTTGATTGAGCGATTCCTCATTGATATCGCCATTCATCGTGATGGTGCGGATGTAGCGAAAATACGCATTGCCTGAGAACGCGATGCGCGGCGTGACGATGCGTCGAGCCTGGAGATTCAGAAACGGCGAGCGGTTCGATGTGATGTCCGGCTTGGTGTAAACGCTGTTGAAGTTGCGTTCGAGAAACTGGAACTCCTGGAGTCCGTTGCCGGCGAGCGAATTGTTGGCGTAGGCGGCCGTCAACCCGAGAAAGGACTTGTCGCCGCGCCATCCGAGCTTGCCGAAAAACTGCCGGACGTTCGATTGCGAGGTTTCGCGCCAGCCGTCTTCGAAGAACAAATTGCTGGCGGTGTACCAGTCGAGGGATTTGTGTGCGCCTCCGTATTCGAAGTCCGCCACCTTGCGTCCGAAACTGCCGCCGCTCAATTGCAGCGTCGCGCCGGGTTGGGAAGCGCCGTCTTTGGTGCGCATCGAGAGAGCGCCGCCCAAGGTATTCAAGCCAAAGAGAGGATTCGAGCCGGGGATGAGCGCGACTTCAGCGATAGCGATGCGCGGAATGAGGTCCCAACTGACGATGTCTCCGAACGGTTGATTGAGGCGGACGCCATCCATGTAGATCGACATGCCTTGCGGGGTTCCGAGCAGCGGTGAGGCCGTGAATCCGCGATAGTTGAGATCGGGTTGCAAGGGGTTGCCGTGGATCTCGTTGAGGAAGACACCGTTCATACGCAGGTTGAGGAAGCTGGACAGATCGAGAGCGCCGCTGGCTTCGATGTCTTTTTGGGTGGCCGCTTGCACGGGGGCGGCGATCTCGTCGAGGCTGTGATCGGCGCCCGGCAGGGGGGTGACGCTGGCGACGTTGACGGCGAAGTTCGCGATGCCGATCTTGAGTGCGACTTCGAGTGAGACGCTGTCCCTGGAAAGATCGACGAGGGAGGAGTGCGTGGCGAAGCCGTCTTTGGCGATTTGCAGGCGGTAGCGTCCCGGGCTGAGGGTCAGCGAGCGGGTGCCTTGGCCGTCTGTGTGGAAGGGCTGTTTTGCTGCGGTTGCGAGGTTTTCTACGGATCCTGTGGCTTTTGGGATAGGGGCGCCGGAAGAATCCTTCACGGTGACGTTGAGGGTTGCTTGGGCGAAGCCGATGCTGCAACAAAGAACGGCAAGGGCTGTGAGACGGGCCATAAGTCTAGAATCCGCCGGTACGGCTTTTGTTCAGTGTTTGTTCGATGCGGCCTGCTTATTGCAGAATCTAGCCAACAAGTTAAGCCGAGGCTCTGAGAATCACTTGCACGCTACGGTCGACGTCGGCCTCGGTTGTGGCCCATGAGAACACACTGATGCGCATCGCCGGGTGCCCGAGCCAGACGGTTCCACCGCACCAACAGTCGCCTTGTGCCTGCACTTTTTGGATGACTTCGCGTGTCCGTTCGGCGGATCCGAATGAGACAACGACTTGGTTGAGTACAACTTCGTTGAGCACTTCGCAACCGGCCGCTTGCAGTTGCACTGCGAACCGCTGTGCGAGCTGCACGCAACGCTCGATCATGTCCGCCAAGCCGTCGCGCCCCAACGACAACATCGCTGCCCAGGCTTCGATGCCGCGAGCGCGGCGCGACGATTCAGGACCGAAGTTCATGCCGTCGCGATGCGGGCTTGGGGTCAGATAGGGCGCGGGCGCGGACATCGCATCCTTCAACGGGGCGCGATCACGCACAAACGCAATGCCGCAATCGTAGGAGACGTTGAGCCACTTGTGTCCATCGGTGGCCCAGGAATTCGCCAACTCGTATCCTCGTGCCAGTTCCCGCAAGCGGGGCGACGCCATGGCCCAGAGTCCGAAGGCACCGTCCACGTGGATCCAGGCTTTGCCCTTGACCGGCGGGATGATCTCCGCGGCAGGATCGAACGCGCCGGTATTCACATTGCCGGCTTGCAGACAAAGAATCGTCGGACCCGTGATCTCCGGCAGTGCGCCAGCGAGCATCCGGCCCTGACTGTCAGTGGGAACCTTCACCACGCGATCGCGCCCCAGGCCGAGCATCGCCAGCGATTTGTACAAGGCCGCATGCGCTTCGGCTCCGACGATGACCGTGATTTCCGGCGCACCGAAGAGGCCTTTCGATTCGACATCCCAGCCGGTTTCTGCGAGCACCGCGTGACGCCCGGCCGCAAGTCCCGTGAAGTTGGCCATGGTCGCGCCGGTGGTGAATGTCGCGGCGGATCCAGCCGGAAGCCCGAGCGCATCCAACATCCAATCGAGCGCGATGTCTTCGAGCACGCTCGCCACTGGAGACATGATGTGCATCGCGGCATTCTGATCCCAGACCGTGGATAGCCAGTTGGCGGCGAGAGCCGTCGGCAGAGTGCCGCCAGTGACGAAGCCGAAATAGCGCGGACCGGTGACGCAGACCGTGGCCGGGGATCCGAGAGTATCGAGTTTCTCGATGACTTCCAGCGGGGCCAGACCTTTTTGCGGAAACGGCTGGCGGAAGCCAGCAAGGGCTTCGATGGCTTCGGCGCGGGGCCCGACATGACGTTCGTTGCGCTGTTCGATGTACAGTTCCGCGCGCTTGAGGACGTCTACGAGGAGAGTTTTCGTCAGGGACATCGGCTTCGAGAAACCCGGCTACAGCCTGATTTTGTCGTAGTTGAACGGCTCGTTCACCAGATGATATTCAGGCTCGCCGGCCTTGGCGAGATAGTAGGTCACAAGGTTCGTCCGCTGAAAGTCGCTCAGTTTGCGAGGCATCGGTTCGCCATCGATCCACTCATATACCGGCACATCCCAGGGATTGAACGTATCCGTAAGCCCGCGTTCTTTCGCGATGCGGAACAAATTGATGTTGCCCGGCTCATGGCCGCCCAGATACATCCCGATCATGTCCAGCCGGAACTTGTCTTTGCTGAACATCACGATGTTGGTGAGAAAGTCTTTGCCGATACCGAATCCATTGCCGTCGCGCGCATAGATGCCTTCGATCATGGCGAGGCCTGTATTCAAAGCGCTCATGTTGTCGCAAGTCTTATGCGCCCAGATTTCCTGATGCATCGGGCCGAGCGTCGCGCCGCTCTCGTAACGCGAATAGCCCATCTTCTTGTGGCTCTCGAAGTAGCGGTTCACGCGTGCCTCAACCTGCTTGTTGATGTTGGGCTGCATGAATTCCGGCGCACCGGTCACCATCGCCCAACCCGGGCAGAAGCGGACGTAAGGCTTCACCACCAGGCCTTGCTCGTTCTTCACCGAAAGCGTCATGCACATGCCGTGCGACTTCCACTTGGAGATGTTGACCAGAAACGTGTCCGGCTCGTTCACCGGCGCGTAATGCGGGATGCGATCGTAAACCACGGCGTCATGGACCTTGGTCCAATTCATCTCGTACTCTTCTTTAAAGTTGCGGATGCGGCGTTCCGGCTCGTTCATCTGAATGCCGAGACGCTCGTTGATATCGACGAATCCGCGATGATTCCAGGCCTGGAAGTTGTTGGCTTCGATGAAGTGGAACTTCTTTAGGCCCACTTCCTGCATGCCCATCACCATGCCTTCGTAGAATTGTGGATCGGTTCCGGTGCCCCAGTTTTCGGCGTTCGGACGCGTACGCTCGCGCACGCTGGTGACGTTTGGCTTGAGCACGATGCGATGGGTGACCGGGATGCCCGGCTTGCCATCCATGGGTACAAAGATCTCGCGAGAGAGTTTGAGTCCTTCTTGACGTTTCGACTCTTCATGCAGCTTTTCCGGCACGCGGGTGCGGCGAATGAAGACCGCATGTGGATTCTTTTCGATGAAAGGGTGCAGGCCAAAGAATGCCTTCGGAGCACGGGGTGCTGCCTGCGCCAAGCCTGTTGCAGCAAGCGGCGCTAAGGATGCGGCTCGCAGAAAATCACGGCGTGAAGAGTACAAGGGTGAGGCCTCCGGTGATTTTATTCTAGCCGAACTGTTGCTACCAGCCTAACTTACTCAGCCTTAGGCGTTGTGGGATCACTCTTGAAGTACGCCGCCAAAACTGAAGCTAAGCCTCCAGCACCGGTCACAGAGCCTGCCCGGTCATGTCCAAGATAGACCAAAACGGTCCCGCAAAAAAGGCCGAATATCGAAATGGCAAGACCCGGCAACTGACCCCGTTTGACGTCATGTGACAGGCGCATTGCCTCAATATCACCCTCCATCGCAATCTTTTCCAAGTACTGACCGCTTTGGATTTCAGACTGAAAGGCATCAACGATCACCCTCCCGAGCCCTGAGGGATCGGTCCAGAACTGACACGGACGGTCTCAGACCGTGCCTCTACGAGTTGTTCGCCAGATTCACTCGCGGTGCTATCACCGCGAACCGCAGGGGGTTTCTTTTGAGACAGTGTCGATCTCCTGCTGTGCTACGCGCCCAAAGGCGGACCTAGTTTTCAGCCAGTCTCGTTGCAGCACCGTTGAGATGCTCATTGGCCTCGAGTAGAAGCGTTGTCTCAAATCGGGAGGCTTCGCTCCGTCTATGAAGACGCGCAGGACGATACCGTACCCGCTAGCGAAGTATACATTGAACCGCAGACTTAAAGTGTATGCCCAGATTGCGTCCAAAGATACGGCGTCTGCACTCTCTAACTGAACACCACGGTAGCCACACGGTCAAACGTCGGAACCCAGACCTCAGTCGTCGATCCGCGGCGGGCCGTTTCCAACTGCTTGGGTGGCGCACCCGGCTGCAGCAGCCGCGCCTTGGCGAACAGGCCCTGCATTCGCACCTGGATTTCCGACCCATTGCCGCCACCGCCCCGTCTTCTGGGCCCTGGCGTTACCGACGCATAATTCAATAAATGCAACACGCCGCCGGTGCCTGCGAGTGCGATCACGGTGAACGTATTCCAAATGCGAACAGGCCGCTTCGGATGTGTCACCACATCGATCACGTCGAGCGCCAGTTCACTCGGATTCATGACCCGTTCTTTGTAGGTGACCAATGTGCCTCTGCCGAGTGCATAGAAAACACGATCTTCTTGCTGTTTGGTTTCCCTAAGGCCCTTGGCGGTGCGCCACCAAGCCTGCGGAGCGGGATCGTCGGTGATCACGGTCGCACCGCGTTCGGCGTGGGCGAGTATCTTGGCCGCGATGTTCGGTGCAGGAGTTCGCATGCCAACCGTCACCAGCGCGTGGATCGAAGGCGAAGGCTCCGGCACCGCGGCCGCCAGCGTTGGAGAGGCATTGCGGCGGAACAAGAGGTTCGCGAACTCAGCGGTCTGGGTTCCGGTATCGACCAACGCCGTGATCGTGGGCTGCGCGGCGATGCCGAACAGCGCATCGTTCTGGCTAAACCAATGGGCCGTCGTGCCAAGGCTGACCCATGCCGCGGTGGCTTTCGGGTCACCCTTCAACAACGCGTCCCGATAGCTGGCTTCCATCGACAGAATGTAGTTGCCGCCGGCCGCGCGCGCCTCTGAGTAGGCAATCTCGAGAGTTTCGAATCCGACGACGCGGCCTTCGCGCAGGCCCGATGCTTTGTTCGCTTCATAAGCCAACACTGGCGCGGACTTCGGATACAACGCTTTCAAATAAGGTATGCGGTAGGCGTTGGCATCGATCCAAGGTTCGCTGCTGGCGCTGGCGACTTCATCGTTGGGGGAGTTGGGTTTGGCGGGTCCTCGGGCGATGCCGGGCCAGAGTCCCGCAGCGAGCGCGATATAAGTTTGTGGGTCGGTGGTGGGGAGTTCCGCAAGCTTGTTGTAGCTCTTGATGCTGGATTGCAGCGCTGTCTCGATGCCCGCTGTTTTACAGGCGGCGGCGAACCCGGCATGGGCCTCGCCCAACAAGATCGCCTGAATCCCGCCCTTCTTAAGGATGGGGATGTGCGCCGCTTGCGGGTCAGGCCAGCGGAGGATCAAGTCTTTGCGAAAGTCCATACTTCTTTAAGGTATCGCTTGTTTAAGGCAACGCTTGTTTAAGGCAACGCTTGTTTAAGGCAACGCTTGC
>CAZCPL010000033.1:23591-34934 GCA_964500255.1 uncultured Solibacteraceae bacterium
CGCTTGTTTAAGGCAACGCTTGTTTAAGGCAACGCTTGTTTAAGGCAACGCTTGCACGCGCGCCGTTTGATGGCCGACGAGTTGCCACGCGCCTTTGCGCCTGGTCCAGATGTGCAACATCATGAGCTTGTCGTCAAACTTGCCATCCTGGTTGGTGCCAGTGACGTGACTCCAGGAATGGGTGACAGCATTGTTGGCGTCGAGGATCCGCACCTGAACATTCTTGCGCTCCAGCGCCGCGTACACCTGCTTGCCGGATTGGATCTTGGCGATGTACTTTTCCTTGGTGTCGAGCACGCCCGAAGCATGCCCATAAATGAGATCGTCTGCCAGTAGCTTCTCGAGTGTTGCCACATCGTGCGCCACGATCGCCTTGCCCCAGCGATCGTCGAGCTTCTCGATATCCGCCGCAGTGGGGACTTGAGCGAACACGCCCGTCATCGACAGGGAGAACAACAGGATCCGAATCATAGAACTCGATTCTATACGGTTTACTGGTCGGTGCTGTAGTTGATCTCCATCCGCTTGATGCGCCGCGTGGCGATGAACACCACCACCGCCGAAAGCGCCAATAGCCCGACGATCGCCACCACAGGAGTCGCGCCGTCCACATTCAACGCCAGCATCGCGATGGGCGGAGGCACGCCCTTCTGCATCGGGACTTCCACCGGGCAGAGCGATTTCAGATAGTAGATCACGCTGATCTTGCGCAGCGTGGCAGGCAGGATGCCGTTGATCGATTCCCACAACAGAACCGTCGCCGCCGTCACCAGCGGATTGCGAATCACAATGCCCGCCGCGAGAAACACGCTGCCGTAGCCGAGGCAGGCGAGCGCCGTCACACCAAGATAGGCGAACAGATGTCCGTAACCATTGCCATGATCCAGATACTCGGCACGACCCTGCGGTGCGAAACTCATCAACAGGGCCCACCATTGCAAAAACGTGCTGCCACAGAAGATGACCACCGTCGCCACAAGGCCCGCAAGGTATTTACCCACCACCAGTATGTCGCGCCGGATCGGTGCGAGAAAGTAATAATGAAGGCTGCGGTCGAGCATCTCGCCTCGAAACAGATTCATGAACACAAACATGCAGCCGAAAAAGATCGCCAGCCGCATGTAGAAGAACTGAAAAATAGCGGCAAAGACCACCGTATCCTCAGTGACGTCGGCACTGCCGTGATCGGTCGATACGCGCGTCACCTTGTCGTCTTCGAGCATCGCGTTGATTTGCAGCGTGCCATCGCTGTACGACAGCCGCTCCCGGCGAATGCCATCGCGCCGACGGAACGAATTCCGCTCCGATGGACTCGGCAGAATATCCAGCACTTGCTCTCGAGTCATGCCAGGCTTGATTGACATCAACTTCTCACGCGTTGCGCCTTGGCTGATGCTATTTCGAATCCGCTCCTTCCGATACTGCAACTGGATCGCGCGCGCGCCCCACATCAGCAGTGGAAGCGCCGCCAGAAGATAGATCCAAAGTCCGCGGCGGGCGAAGAACGACTTGCGGATTTCCAACCGCAACACCGCCATTATCTGATTCATGATCATTTGCTGCCGCCCTCGTCCCCGCCAATCAGATACTCATACAGCGATTGCACATCGTCATCCACCGGCGCGACAGTTTCCACTTCGATGCCATTCATCGTCGCGATGCGGTTCATCATCAGATAGAACTCGCCGGCATTGCGCGTCTTCACCAACAAACCACCGCCATCGACGTGGACCTTCGCTTCGACCACATGCTCTGACTCGAAGATCTTCGAGGCCAGCATTTGCGGCTTATTGCAGCGGATCAGCACTTGAATGGGATGCTCTTCGATCTCATCGCGAACGCCTTTGATCTGGCCTTCGGCCACCACATAGCCGTTCGACATCAGGATCACCTGATCGGAGATGATGTCCACCTCATGCAGCACGTGGCTGGAGATCAACACGTGGCGACCTTCACTCGCGAACTCGCGGAACAGGCCGATGGTTTCGGCGCGCACCAGGGGATCGAGTCCGTTGAGAGGTTCATCGAGAATGAGCACCCGCGGATCGTGGCTGATCGACTGCGCGAGACGGATGCGCTGCCGCATGCCTTTCGAGTATCCAGCGACTTTGCGCTTCGCGGCTTCCACCAGGTTGACGCGCTCAATCGCCTTCCACGCGCGCTGCTCGCTTTCGGCATGGTCCCAACCGAAGAGACGCAGAAACGAGTAGACGAATTCGAAACCGGTGAAGCCTTTGGGATACGAATCGAACTGCGTGCAATAACCGACGGCGCGGAAGAACGTTTCCGGATCGTTGGTCGACATTCCGCAGACTTCGATCGTTCCGCGCGAGGGCTGTAGCAGACCGGTCATGAGATTCATGAGCGTGGTCTTGCCGCTGCCGTTGGGACCCACAAGACTCGTGATTCCCGGTGGAATCGTGAGGTTGATTTTGTTGACACCCAGCACTTCGCCATAGAACTTCGAGACATCGTTGAAGGCGATCACGCTTTGCGCGATGGGAGGCGGAGCAGCACTCATTAGCGGACCACCTCGTAAGCCCGGATCTTTTTCCATAGCAACCACAAACAAAGGGCCAGAGTGCAGAACAGCGAGACCCACGCCTCTTCGACGCTAATCATGTCGCCATCGCCCAACTTCAGCCGGAACAATTCCGCCCAGACGCGATTGATGTTGGCACCGATGTCGATCCACTCGCCCTTGGCGGTTCGCAACACGGCGTTGATCGCGGCCGAGAGTCCGGTTCCGAGAAAGAAGATTAACAGCAGCGCGGAACCGGCGATCACCTTCCAACGCACCCATGCCGAAATCGCCAGCGCGAGTAGCGAGATGAGCAGAATCCAGATGATATTGCCGAGAAAGATCGACCAAGCCAGCCACGAATTCTGCTCGAACCACTTGGCGTCGGCTAGGCTCCACTGCATGAGAAACAGCAGCAGACCAGGGATCCAGGTGATCGACGACAACAGTATCGCCACCACGCCGAGCTTGCCGAGTACGTATTCGGTTCGCGAAAATGGCCTGCAGAAATAGAGTGGGAGCGCGTTGTTTGCGAGATCGGGAGAGATGAGCCCCGGGCCGATGAACGATGTCAGGATGAACGCCAGCGACCCTTGAGTTGCGGTGAAGATGTTGAAGAAGGTTCCGCCAACATCGAGTCCTTTCATTGTCGAGGAGCCAGGTATGAGACTCGCGAGAGCCCCCAGGTTGGCGTTCAGGTAAAGGAAGACCGCGCATCCGATGGGATAGAAGAAGCAGACGACATAAAGGATGAGCAGGAAGCGCTGCTTGAACAACGAAGCCCAGGCATAGCGCGGCAGAATCAGAAACCGCGACCATTCGGGTGTCAACGCCCCTTCGTAGCCTTTGTAAGTTCTTTTGTAGACGGCCATTATTGAGCGGCCCCTTTGAATTCCATGGCCTTCAAGAAGATGTCCTCGAGTGTGTCGCGTCGATAGCTAAGCCGCCTGAGCTGCAGGTCGCGTTCAGCGGCGAGCTTGTAGATATCGCGGATTTCGACACCGTCTCCCAAGATCAACTTCACACGCCCACCGGCGAGAGACGCGCACTCGCAGCCGATCGCCTCGGCCGCTTCCACAAAACCATTTTGAATGCCGTATGTTTCGAGCTCTAGAAAGCGCCGGTTCAACTTTCGCTCTTCTTCGAGGTTCGCCGAATAGACCAATTCACCCTGCTTGAGAATCATCACCTCTTCGCAGGTATCCTCGACATCGCGCAAAAGATGCGAGCACAGAACGATGTTCATGGTGCCGGAATCGCGCATTTCCTTAATGAGTTTGAGCATCCGCTGGCGCGCGGGCGGATCCAAGCCATTGGTAGGCTCATCTAAAATCACCAGCTTGGGCCCGTGTACGATCGCCTGCGCGAGCTTCGCAAGCTGCTTCATGCCCAACGAATACGTACCCACTTGGCGGTAACGCGCTTCGCCCAAGCCCACGTAAAAGAGCGCCTCATGGGCGCGTTCAAGAGCCGCTTCGGCAGGCAGGCCGGATAGTTCGGCCATCATACGCACAAACGACACCGCAGTCATCGAGCCGATGAAGGTGTCGTTTTCGGGCATGTAGCCAACGATGCGGCGAATCTCATTGGCGTTGGTGCGGATGTCGTTGCCGAGAATCCGGGCCGTGCCCGTGAGGGGCGGATAGAAACCGAGCAGCGTATTGATCAGTGTCGATTTGCCGGCTCCGTTGGGACCGAGAAGCCCCAAGGAGCGGCCCGTCAATGTGCCGGTGAGGTTTCGCAGAATGTCGCGATTTCCCAACCTCACCGACAAGTTTTCTAGCTGGATGACTGGCGTCATTTGTCCTTTTTGGTGTTGCCCAACAACTGCAACAATCCGAACCCGCCTTTGTCCATACCGGCGAGTGACAGATCTCCGAAGGGTACTCCGAAAAAGTCACCGTGAGTGGCGGCCGTGATTCGCGTGGGTTCACCGTAGATCGCAATGACGCCGGGATGCATGTCCTTCACACCGTCGAGCCCCTTGCGGAACTCATCCGTGCCATATCCCGTACTCTTCAACTGTTCCGCCACCGGAGCCAGCGCCGAACCCACATTGTGATAAACGACAGCGGAGAAGTTTGGGTTCGCACCATATGGCAGTTGTGAGCGGAATTTTTCACTGCGAGTCAGAACGTGGCCGTTTTGGCGGTTCAAAATCGCGGTGGCGAGCAGCGCCCGGTTGGCGCCAGCGAGCAGATAGCCGTCGACATAAGTGTAGTGGATCTCAAACGGCACGCCATCCATCTTGAGCGCGTAGAACGTCCGCTTGTCGAGTGCAGAGGTGCTCAAAGTCAGCTTGTTCCTGGTTTCCCGATTGAATGCTTCCACCAGTTTCTCGACGCTGCTCTGAAAACGCTGCGGCGAATACATCTCCGCCGCCAGCTTCCAGCTCAGGCTCTGCAACACCGGCCCGTCGGATGCAATCGCGAACTCCGAACCGATCGGCGCGGCGAGATCGTCGATAATCTTCAACCCTGTTCTCGCTTCGATTTCCTGTAGATTCACGTCGAAACGCCCGCCATTCGCCGCGGCGAACAGCTCTTCCACAACCAACCTCGGATTCTTGACAACCGCTGCCGCTGCCATGCCGGCATCGGGCGAAACGAAGTCCAGTGTAGACATCGACGAAGGCGCAGCGAGCCACGACATCACTCCATGCCGCTCTTCGGTGAAGCTCAACGAAGCGATGTTCTGCGTCCTGCCTGCGATCTCTTTGCGCTCAATCACCAGGAACTTCGCGTTGTCCACGCCGAAGTCGAAATTGCCCTTGGTGGACTTCGTTCCCACCTTGGTATCGCGAACCACGGCTTCCATATCGGCGCACAACAACCAGCCCGCGCCGCCCCGATAGGCCTGCGCTATGCGTTCACTGAACGCGCCGCTCACTGCTCCGCCCTGATCGACAACCGTCTTCATTTCAGCCAACGATGCGGCGTTATCCGAGAAAATCAGCGTGTTCTTGTGGATCAGATAGTCTTTGCCTTGCACAGGAATCCGCGTCCCACCCATCTTCTGCACCTGATTTCCGATGAACGCTTCGAGTCCGTCTTTACGAACTTCGGCGAACGCCACCGGGTGCTTTCCCGTGCCGCTGAGCGTCACCACAACCTCATCGCCGATGAAGCTGGTGAACTGTTGAATGGCGCGAATGATCTCATCCACCTGCTCACGATTCGACGCGTTGGAAGATTGTTCCCACCAGCCGCGCAGTGCAGGACTTTCCTTCAAATGCTCATCGAACACGCTCTTCGCTTGGCCAATCGTATTGCCGATGTTAGGAATCGCTGCATAAACCACCGTGCCGCGAGGCATCAGCGGCAGTAGCTTCGAGGAATACCGCAGCCCGGGGCCTGGAATCTGGTCGAGCTTCTTGCCGAGAGCGTTCAGTTCCGACAACATCGCCAGATAGCGGACAGAATCTTTGCTCCATGAAACTTCATCGGCCACGGAGTTCTTGCCAAGCGACGCATCGGTGGTGGTCTGATCGCCGGGCTTCAACATTTCAGCGCCATTGCGCGCCTTCTGTTCCACCTGCACCGAACCTTCCACAACCGAAACGCGAGATCCCTTGACCCCACGATTGACGGCGAAGATGGTTCCCTTTACCGAAACCAACGCATCGCTGGTGGAAACCATCAGGCTTCCAGAGCGTTGCTTCGCGGCCTGCACAATGATGTTGCCGCGATCCAAGCGGATGGTCGTGCCGTCCCAACCACGCGATACCGAAAGCTCAGTCCGCTCGTTCACTTCGATCAGTGAGCCGTCGTGCAGCTTCACGACCGTGCGAGTGCCTGCGGGAGTGCGGATCGATTCGCCCGCGCCAATCTCGCGACCCTCAGTAACAGGCAGGTTGCCCTGATAGAGCATTCCACCGTTGATGTTCTGAATGGATGCGACCTGCGAACTGCTGCTCGCACTGGGGAACAGCCACTTCATGATGCCCCAGCTTGAGGTTCCCACGGCGGCGAACAATCCAGCGGCGATCGCCCACTTCTGAAACATCGGTCCGTTGGATTTCCGGGGCGCGGGTGCCACAAACGGCACAACTTTGGGACGTACACCGCGCGCCTCGTCAAAGGCCTTACGGCAGGAGCCGCACTCGCGGATATGATCGTCCACCAGCATGCGGCGCGCGTCAGAGAGGGATTTGTCGATGTAGGCGCGGAACAGCGAGCGGTAGTCGGCGCATCCGGTGATGCGCTGAATGTCGCTGCTGCCAGCGCCAAACAGATTCTGCCGCACACGGGCGGCGGCCTGTTCGATCTGTTCCGCGGTCGGCTCTTCGGAGCGGATACTGTCGAGGATGTTATCGATATCTTGGTTCATGGCGTCCCCCTTACTTCAGTTCTTTCTGCAGTTTTGCTTTGACACGGTGCAAAATCACGGCGACATGCACTTGCGACATGCCCATCATCTTCGCGATCTCCTGGTTCGAATAGCCATCGAAGAAGCGCATCGTGAACATTACAGACTGTCTCTCATCGAGTTGCGCGAGAGCCTTGCGAAGCGAGTCTTTCAACTCACCCATTTCCGGTTTGACGGATGGCGTGAACGCTTCGTCCAGCGGAACGCTGTTGGCTTTTTGCCGCTCGCGGATCAAATCGATCGACGCGTTGACCGCAGCGCGGCGCAGGTAGCTTGCAGGGTTTTCGACCGGGTTGGTCTCGCGCTTCATGAGGCGCATGAAGACGGTTTGCATCACGTCTTCGGCGTCGCTGGCATTGCCCGTGACGCGAAAGGCGGTGCGAAACACCATGTTGTGATGCGCCTCATAGAGGCGTTGAAAATCCTGATCGGTCGCCGGTAGTGGTGGACTCACTGGAAAGTGCGGATCCTGTCTGAGTGCTAACAACACTTTCGCCCCCTATTCGCCGGATCGTCTGATCCGGTCACTCTAAGGACGACGTGCAGGTCTCATTATTACAGGTCGTTACGGAGCAAGCCGCAAGTACAATCAGGAACAATCGCGGCGGCCTCCGTTGCCCGCGTGTTCCACAGAAAGTCTTGAACGCGCCACCTCCGTCGGCGGTGCCGGAACCGTCAACCCCTTCCGCAAATCCTGGATTACTTTCCGAAATCTAGCTGACAGCCGGTGTCGGAGAGCGGGCACACGTCCTTCATTGGGTGAGCCTAACCCAACCCCTGGGCGAACTCAACAACATCCGCCCATTCCGGATGATCGATGAACGGATTCCGATTCCCCTGCTTCAGAAAGATCTCACGGTTGCGATGCTTCTCATAAATGCCCACTTCATTTTCGCGATGCCACTTGAGCAGGATTTCCAACCGATCCCCCAGTCGGTTCTCAGCGATCTCGCCCGGATAGCGCACTAGAAAATACAGAGTCGCCCGCGCAACCGCGCCCTTGCCTCCCAGGGGCTCGAACTTCTTCGCGTTCTTCTCATTCCGGCCACAGTCCACCATCACCGCCTCCTCCTGAAATTCGAAATAGGGTGTATTGCCGCGGAAGGAATTGCACTTCTGCTCACAAGCGAACAAGTGATGCAGGTCGCCACGCATCGGCTGTTTCTTCTGAAACCAGGACTGCGGAACCACATGCTCAGCGCTATTGGTCGCAATCGCCTCCAGCACAGATTCGGCGGCACCGGCGGCCTCCAGGCTCTCCATCGCGGCTTCGATCGCTGTCTCGATCCGGATGAGTTCAGCAGGGTCCATCGCGGCTTCCGAGTAGATGCTCACCATGTCGCCATCCGGATGCAGATCCACAATCGGATAAAGATGCTGGGTCGGCTTGTAAGGCATGACCTTCTTGTGGGTGGACTGCAAAAGAGCAGACAACTCCTCATACGTTGGACTCACATCCGAATAATAAGTAGTCGCAGCCTGAGCGTCCCTGGCCTCAGGATAATACTCGCCCGGAGCTTCCGCAATTTTCGCCCGATACGCCGTAAGTTGATCGAGTGGTTCCGTGTCCGCCGCCGGTGTTGCTCCCGCTACCGCTCCCGCTACCGCTACCGCAGGGATGACGTCTACCGAAGCAGTCCGGCTCGCCGCCCCGATTCGGATCGTGACTTGCAGTGGAATCGTCCACGTGCAACTGTCATCCTCAGCACCGGTGCTGCCACCGGGCGCCTGCAATTGCAGCCCTGGCGAAGCGCTCTGCGGTTTCACGGCTATGTTTTCCCGTGTATTCCAGGCAGAAAGCCAAGCTGGCTTGGGCAGAACCGGCGCGTCCGCCGGACGCTTCGCAAACTGAACGCCCAGGTCAACCAGCTTCTGATCACGGGCTAGTTCCCAGGCAGGCACGGCATAGTTGGTGTCCAGATAAACACCCGCAAAATGCAGCCCCACAATCTGCCCGGTCTGCACATCGATCACCGCCGACCCCGAATTGCCGCCCAAGGTGGACGCGTCATGTGTGGAAGCCTCGACCCTGTGTCCAAACGATTCGATCGCGCGCGTTGGCTTCCAATAGCCGGGCTGCAGCCGCTTCTTCTCGAAAAGGTTCTGAAACACTTCGCGCTGCTCCTCTGGATTGTTGCGCGGGTCAAACGCCGGATACCCAACCACTGCGATCATCCGGCTGCCATTGGCGGGCACCCCGTCGGAGGCCAATGTCAGAGGCTTAAGATCGACTGGAAGCCCCGTCACCGTCAACACGGCGGCATCCCAGTGCGGATGAATCAGGCTTGTCTTCACGACGCGCAGGAGAATCTCGGTGTCCGAACCGGCCTCCTCCTTCAGGTCAATGGAAGAACGAAACGTGAGCGAAAGGTTGCGTTCCGCCCCCACACCGCTGGTGAAGATCGCGGCAACGTGGCGGTTGGTCAGTAGCAGGTTCTTTCCCACCACAAATCCCGTTCCGCCGTAATCCAGGCGCGGATGGTTGAGAATATTGACGCGGCCAATGGCGCGGATGACCTGTTTCATCTGCGCGCGCTTCGGCTCGGGATTCAATGCGCCCCACGGTGCTGGCAGATTGGATTTGTAACTGTCGTTTCGGATGTCGAAAACCGGCCGCAGCTTGGGAAAAATAATCGCTTCGAGCCGCGAAGTTTGCTCAGAATCCTCGATCGGACGCTCCTGGCGAATCATCTCGGCAATCTCTTGATCCTGGTCATTGAGAGTGCTGAAGCGCGCCAAAGGAGACCGGGCAGTGGTTCTGGGAGAAATTCTGTCGAAGCTGAAGGTCATGACAGGGGAGGAACTGGAATCCGCCCTCGCCGAACTAACCGCGCTTTCACTTATACTGACGCTAGACGAGCTACTGGCTCAGAAGCTGAAGGAGATTCCGATGCTCACGATAGACCTCAGAGAGAGTGCCGTCATCCGTCCTTTGATGGAAGAAGGCTGGCAGGAGGGTCGCCAGGAAGGTCGGCAAGAAGGCCGCCAGAAGGGCCGCCAGGATCAGCTTATCGATCTTCTCACCGAGATATTCGGCCCCTTGCCGGCATCGTCCATCGAACGCGTGCGCGACGCGGCAGCGGAACAAGTGAATCGCTGGGCGCGCCGCGTACTCCGGGCCAACTCGCTCGAAGAAACTTTCGAATAGTTCGTAAGGAATTCGCCTGAAAAGGAGTAATTCAACACGTCGAATTTCAGGCGACCAATGAAAACGCCGTCGCGTTCCGTATGCTGGTCTACTGGGCCGGCTGCTTCCGCTTTGGCCAGCAAGTCGCCGTTTTCCAATTCCTCCCAACCACGGGCGCGGGCTTCCGTGACCGTGTGGTGCCCAATCAGATAGAAGGCCAGCGTGCGTGGCGTGCTGTTATCGAACAGAACCAGCATTATGGGCGGGCGCGGGGGCTTCAGCGCTGTGCGCCGCGAATTGAAGAACAGCTTGTACTTGCTCGCGTGTGACGCCGAATTCTTCCATCAGTTCGTCAACGCCCATATCTTGTAGATTTTCAAACACCGTCGAAACCGGCGTTCGCGTGTTCTTGAAGACCCATGCGCCGCTAAGCTAACCTTGCCGGGGATGCTCTCCACGGCGGGGCATTGCGACCAATCAAGCGTTGTTGCCATTGCCAAACTCCTTCAGTTTCATCTTAGCTGGTTCAGCATAAAACATATGCGGCCGGCTGTCACGAATTTCAGCCTCGGCTGCGGATGTGTGCGGATGGGCTGAGCCGTGCTTAACGCTTTCCCTTTTGCAACTGGACATTTGCAACATGCCGGCCCCTTTGTTTACGGGCCTTCCGGCGATGATGCAAAACTTTCGGACAGAAGAAAAGCCCGCACTAGCAAACCGGCGGCGTCAGTTTTTCACCGTCGGCTAAGGTTACTATAGTGGGAAAGTGGGGCAGTTCATCTGATTTCACCGCGATCCAGATTGGCGCGAATCGCCCCCTTAAGGGACGTATTCTCATGGCAAGTGATAAGATGAGGGTCAATTCCGTTTCGCGCGGCGCAAGTCGAAGCAGGTCGCCTGCAGGATGAAGATGACGCCACATTTGCGCCACCGTTCCAGCCCGGGAACGCGATCGGCCGCTGCTTACCTTCCTCCCTTTCATGGCGCGCACCCCTGCGCACCCCTTTTACTGCGAAGCGCGCCCCCGTTCAATTTTCACCCGCAGCCGCTATCAGCCACCCGTCAACCAACTGCAAGCTCTCGCTGTACTGCCCGCGACCCATGAATACCGCCGCCCGCTCATCCACATCCCCTTCAACCGCCCGTCGCGCCCCCGCAAGTTCCGCTGCATTGCCCGCTTGCCGGTAGTGTCGCACGACGGCCTTCAGATCGCCCGCTCTCGTTTCCCTTGAGGAGACTGCCGCCGCCAGCGGTGCGGACTGCGAAAAGCTGAAAACTTTTTCGGGCGGCTTCGCCGCCATGTCAGGCTGGCGCCTGCCACTTGGAT
>CAZCPL010000034.1:0-34670 GCA_964500255.1 uncultured Solibacteraceae bacterium
ACGATGAGGATCGAGGTGCGCCACTTACCATCCAGCTTGAAGGCACCCGTGCCGTTGTCGACCCAGACGGCGTTATATCCGCCAACGTTGCCTGCGGCACCCTCCGATCCGTCGCCGCCAGCAGGCGGTGCCTTGCGATTCGGATCGCTGGCCAAACTCTTCTGCGCCATTTGATCGGCCGTGGCCTTTGCGAGAGCCTTCGCTTCTTCATCGGTCAGCGACAGACGGTCTTTGACGTTGCCAGGGCGGGTCAAGGGAGTGAGCGTCGCGATATCGTAAGTACCCGATAAGTCCGGCTCCCCGCCCGCTGTGCGAGGCAGCGCTGTCGCCCCTTGAAACAGCAATAGCGCGATGGGCAGCACAATCATTTTGGCTGCTCCTGCTTCGGTTGAGTGGGCTGTTCGTGCCGTGGAAGCGGCTTGCGGCGAAACTCGCCGAACATGAGTTCCTCGACAAACTCCACGCACTTGAAGTCCATGATCCGCGCGTCTGCTTCCATGCGACGGTAGAGCGGAAGCGAAATCTTCCACGGCCCCGTGAACACCTCCGGATCGGTCATCGTGGCCTCGTAGCGGATGTGATTCGGAGAGGTCATCGTATAGCGTTCGACGACGCGCAGTTGGTTGGTATGATGCGTACCCGAACGGTCGAACCAAGTCTGATCCATCTGTCCGGTGACGTCGACCACAAGCGTGTCGCCTTCCCACTTTCCGAACGACTGCCCCATCCAGGAATCGGTTTCCGGAGGCCCGGGATCTTTGAAATAGATGTCGCGTGTCGCGCCCGCATACTCGTATGCGATGAAGAACTGCTTGGGGTTCTGGATAATCTGGAATGGAAACGGCATGTAGTTGGCCCGCGGAATCCCCGGCATGTAGCAGCGCACTTCGGGGTCGCGATCGATCCAATTGTCGCGGTTTTCCTGACGTTTCGTTTCCGCCTCGGGCTTATAGGGAATCTTGCCACCTTCGACGATGCCCATGCCGCCCGGCACGGAGCCGACTGCGCCGAGGCGCAGTAGCGGAATCGCCGGCAACGGCCCATGCGGACCTTTGCGCAACATCAGCGAGGGCCTCGCCATATGGCGCTCGATATCGTAGTTGGCGGATCCAATCGCCTGCCAGATGCCATTGAAATCAGGTTTGCCGCCAGCAAGGCGGGGAATCGCAGGGCTCGCGGCTGGTCTCGGTTGAGACAACGCGATGCCTGCGAAGGCGATGGTTACGAACAACAGTCTTTTTGCCACGGGCCTCATCGTATCAGGTGCACTTTCTTGTCAATCGCGAAGTAGATAGTCATAGTCCACAGCTTTAGTAGAAAGCGATCCAGCGGCCCGAGAATCCCACGCCGAACCAGAGCGCGAGCGATAGCAGCGCAGCGATGCGGTTGCGCGAAGCGGAGAAGCTGCCTGGTTCCGATTCGACGACTCTGCGCCACAGTGTGAAGGTATAAATAATCGCGATCACTAGAAAGCTGATCTTGTAAAAGAACGGGGGGCTGTAAAAGCACTTGATCGCCTCGGAGAGAAACATCAGAATTCCGGTGACGTTGATGGCGACGAGTGACAGCACCATCCAGGGATGCAACCTGCGGCCGAGTTCCGCAAGCGGCGTCGTTGTGAGACCGAATCCAAGCATTCGCATATCCACGGCGAGCACACTCCCCCCGAGCAGAGATAGAGCCAGTAGATGAAAGCATTGAATCACCGGAAACATCCAGATCGATTCGCGCACGATCGTGCCCGGCGCGGTGGCTTCGAACCATTGAAATAGGGGCAGAAAATCCATTAGTGGGTAAACCAGTTATAGGCTTGCATGCGACCGCAGATAACGACACCGCACCAGAGCACAAGCGACACCATCCCGGCCATTCTGGCGCGTGCGGGCGGCACAGGGGCGCTATCCCAATCGTTGATCTTACGAAAGATTGTGAAGTGGAACAGCAGCGCGTTCACGCCGGTCAACGCAATCATGACCATCTTGATGCGAAAGAAAATGTTCGCGGCGGCCTTGATGGGGCCGGAATAGAAAAGCAGCGCGCCGCTGACGGCCATCAGCACAAAGCCAAATAGCGCCCAGGGCAAAAGCTTTCCGGCGATCGCGGAAACGGGGATGCTGCGAAGTCCCAGGCCGGTGAGGCGAAGGTCGAGCAGCGCGATCAATCCGAGAAATACGCAAAGCGCGAGGACATGGGTCGTCTCGACGATCGGATACAGCAACGTCGATTCGCGGATGTACAGGCTTCCGGGTGTGGCCTCAAGCCACTGCAGGAACGGATCGAGATTCATTCAGTCTGCAAAGTCTATCAGGGTTTGGCTGTCGGTTCTGTTAGAATGTCGAGCACTGCTATATGAAGACAACGTTGCTCCTCACAATCTTTGCGTCACTCGTCCTTTCCGGTTGTGGCGGATCCACTGCCAGCAAGCCCGTGGCTGCGCCAATCAAAGCCGTGGCCACGCTCGAAGAGGTGATGCACGGCATGGTGATTCCCAACGCGGAAGTCGTATGGGAAGCATCCGGAACCATCTATACGGTCAAGGGTGTTGAGGAGCGGATGCCAAAAAATGAGAACGAATGGCTCGCCGTCGAAGCCAGCGCCACGACTCTCACCGAGGCGGGCAATCTGCTGATGATGGAAGGCCGCGCCAAGGATTCCGGAAAGTGGATGGACCGTGCTCGGGCCCTGCGCGAAGCCGGTGCCGCGGTGCACAAAGCGGCTGTCGCGAAAGATGTTTCCGGAGTATTTACGCAGGGCGGCGTGCTGTTCGAAGCCTGCCAAGGCTGTCACTTCGACTATCGCTTCGAGGCCGATCCGAAGACCATTCGTACTCACTAGCCCGGAAAGGGTGCGCGGCACCCTCACGACAGGCAAGCAAAGATGTCTCGTTCCGTTAAGAAGTAGCCATCTACGACACTTCCGTGGCGGAATGATTTATTCCCAGCATCACGAACGCGTCCGAGATCTGCGACGCCGTCTCCATTGCCCACGGCGTGAAACTGCCAAGCCCTGGCAGAAGCCGAAGCATCCGCGCTTACCAGAAACCGAAAGATCTCGGTTGGTTGGCAGACGCCCCGTGAACGCACGAAAGGCGTCCAAGCCGGTTCGGCAGGACGCCTTCCATTGTTTGCATCGCTAGAGCGGTTTCACCGATGGGTATTGCGACAAGCCTTCGACACGCTTACGAAGACCGCTCTCACATCAAGGCTACTTGGGGCAACCGCGCAACTGAATCGCCTTCACGGGCGCCGGCTTCGGAGCCTTGGCCGCGCCGGGCATTGACATACCCTTGGGCACGATCCAGATTTCCACCCGGCGGTTCTTGGCAGCCGCGTCGTCGGCTGCGACCTCATCCGACTTGCGCTCTTCGCTCTTGTTCCGGCTGGAGGTTCCGCAGAAGCCCGCGCGATGCTCGGACGTCTGGTCGGTTCCCACCCAATCCACCTTGATGCGATCCAACGCGCAAGTGCCGCAGATGCCTTTGCCGGCGCTAATCACAGCGGCGACGTTCAGCACGCGCTCGCGGTCGACGCCATTGGCGATAGCCACGCGCTTGCCGTTCTTCAGTCGGCGAGTCGAGCCATGCTCAGCTTCGTCCTTGTGCCCGATCAGCAGCACTTCGACATCCGGATTGTTATTCACGATCGCCGAAAGCTCGTCGATCAGGATGCGCTTGCCACAGTTGTTCACCCGGCTGCTACCGCTGCCGAAGATCACGTCGTCGAGGCGCATCGCCTGTGGATCGCGGGTCACGCGAACGGTGACGGGTGCCGCCGTGGCGGAGCGTCCGCGCTCGTCCGTAACGCTGGCTGTGAACGTGACGGTCTTGTTCTGCTGACGGAACTGCCCCGCCGGATCGAACTGCACCTGCCTGCTGTCGAACGTGCCCGAACCACTGGATCCGCCGCCGGAAACCGCACCGTCAGAGGCCTTCCAGTTATAGGTCAGCTTGCCCGAGTAGTCCGACTGGCTGCCTTGTGCAGTGAGTCGCGCGGTATCGCCAGCCTTGATCTCGTTCTTGTCCACGGACGACGTGATCGTAAGCGGCGGGGCTTCTTTCACCACGATGACAATCGTCTCGGTGGATGTGAATGCGCCGTCCTTTGCGGTCACCGTGATCGTGTAGGTTCCAGGGCCGGGGGGCGTGAACTTGAAGTCCGGCCCGTTGGCACCTTCCTGCCTGACTCCATTGACAGTCCACTCATAAACCGTCGTAGTCGCCTTCGCCGTATCGTTGAGCGTGGTGCTGAGGTCGGCGTACTGGCCGGCGAAAATCGCACCGGACGGACGCGACGTAATTGGAGTCAGTTTGAATTCACGTGACACCGGATCGACGACCGCCATCGTGTAGCTCTCGCTTGCGGACATCTTGCCATCGGTAGCCGTGACCTTGATCGCGTAGCTGCCTGGAGCGACGGGGTCGAAGCGGAACTCAGGGCCCTTCGCATTCGGTTGCGGCACGCCATTTACGGTCCATTCCCAAACACTCTTGTCGCTGTTCTTGGAATCAGTGAGTTTAGTCGTCAGGATCGACGGGCTGCCTGTCTTGATCGGTCCGGGCGGGTTCGCCGCGATGGGATCCAGACGGTAGGTCCGCGAAGAAGCCGTCGAAACGCCACCGCCGCTGGACCTGTCGCCGCCGAAGTGGAAGCCTATGCCGCCCGTGGTCTGGATGCTGTGTGCGCGTCCGCCGGCAGGGATGAAGAACGATCCCGTGGGGCCGGTGGCAGGGAGGCCGAACGTAGGCGCGCCCGAGGTGAGGCCGCGGATATCGAAACGCAGCGAGATGAGATTGGTCAGGCGGGCCTTGACCCCGCCACCATAGTTAACGCCGAATCTCGTGGATGTGTCGAGGTTGGCAGCCGGAAAGGGCAGCAGTGCGGTGGCGACCTTTTTTGCATCCTTCGTCGGCGAATACGAGATCGCGCCGAGACCCATGGTGACGAACGGCCGGATGCGCGAGCCGTTGTCGGTGAAGTGATACACCGGATTGAACATGAAGGTGCTCGTGCGCTGATTGAAATCCTGACGCATGAAGTTGACGCCGGGGACGCGGCTCAGCAGCAGATCTGCGCCGATGGTCGAGGTGTAGCTCTGCTCCAGGCTCCAGTGGTTCCAGAGGTTCTCGGTGAGGTGGAAGTTAATCAACCCTGAGTTAGTGAGCTTCGTCTGCAGAGGATCGGGCCGTTTGTGGAAGCCCGCTCCGCCGATACCGAGGTCGACTTCAACCTTGGAAGCGTTGAAGTTCTGGGCGCACAGGAGCGAGGCGCCAAGGGCAAGCGCGCTGAAGAGCCGTCCTGTCCGGGCGATATTCGAATAAAGGGATCGAATCATGTTTGTTTTAATCCTTAGACCGTGATGCATTGTCTGTGTTCGTAGTGTTGACCGAAGCTGCGGCGTTCGTGTCGAGGCTGAGGTTCTGCAAGAAGATGCCGCGGGCTGACGTGAGAGCGATGAGCCGACCGGGAGCGACAGCCAAGGACGCAATCGATGCTCCCTGCATCGCGTCCACCTGAATCTCGATCCAGGTTTCACCGCCATCGGTGGTCTGGAAGATGCGACTGAACTGCGCCGCGAACGCCACGAGGGGACTTGTGGCATCCACCGCCACAGCGGGCGTAGTGGATCCACCGTCAATTCCTTTATCGCATAGTTTCCAGCTCTTGCCGTTGTCCAGTGACCGGTAGAGCCCTCTGGCCGTTGCCGCCCAGATCCGTTCGCCAGCCGCTTCCAGCTCATAAATCTCACTGCCGCGTGTGGGCAGGGATCCGATAGTCCAGGCCTTGCCGCCGTCGAGGCTGATCCAGGTGGTGCCGTTGCCCGCCTCAATCCATGCCGGGCCCCTGCCAGACTTGGTTGTCCACAACTTCCGGATTGGCCCTGCGGACACCCCTAGCGAGGTGGAAGGAACCCAGGACAGACCGTTGTCGGCGATGCGGTGGACGGTTTTCGCTGAGGCTGCAAGGGGGATCTGCGAAACCCCGGATCCAGCCGAGGCATTTGCGGGAAGCGGCGGCAATGCCTGCCAGGAAATGCCCTTGTCGAGCGATTTCCAAACGCCTGCCGCGCCGTACGCGTAGAGAGTATCCGCAGGAGAGGCGAGTTCCAGTGAAGTGGTTTTGAGGGCGACAGGCAGTGCCACGCGCTTCCATGAGGTTGCTTGTGGGCCTGCGAGATCGGCAAGTGAAGCCCGGACTGTGGATCCGTCGTGGCCGAGTGTCACGAAGACATTCTGCCCGGCCGGCAGGGACATCCGAACCATTCTCCGGTCGACCAAACCGTTCGAGGCATCTTCAAAAGTTTCGCCACCATTGCGGCTGCGAAGGATACCCGCGTCCTCAGTGGCGAGAAAGAGAACCTTGGAATCACTCCGGGCAATTGCAGTTGCTTTGATAATGTTGGGCGCGAGTTTCTGCCAGGATTTGCCGAGGTCTTTGGATCGCCAGAGTCCGTCTTTGGTTCCCGAATAGACGACGCCTTCGCGGGATGGGTCGAGTGAGACGGAATAAGTGCGAAAGCCTGCGCCGGTGATACCGAGGAGCTTGGTCCAGCGTCCGGCTGAGTTGTCGGAACGGTAGATGCCGCTACAGGCTCCGATGAAGAGCTGTGCGGGTTTCTGCTGGTTGACGGTGAGCGCGAGGATGTCTGAATCGTCGATCATGCCGTGGTGAATCGAAGTCCAGGTGGCACCGGAGTCGGTTGTCTTCCAAGGCAGGTGTGGGGTTCCCGCATAGAGGACGCTAGCGTTGCGAGGGTCGAATCCCAGCGACATGATCGGTTGCAGTTCTTTGTTGGCGATGGGGGAGATGCGTTGCCAGGATTCACCGGCGTCGCGGCTCAAGTAAACGCCGTCGCGGGTGCCTGCCGCGATGATGCTAGTGTCCGAAGCGGCGTACGCTGCCGAGAACACGGCGATACCCTTGAGTGTATGTTTCCAGGTTTGGCCATTGTCTCGCGTCTGGTACAGTCCCGCGTAGCTGCTGTTCGAGGATGAGACGCTGACAAGGAATCCGCCGATTCGGTGGGGCTCCAACGTGAGGGCGTGGGCGAGTGCGACGTGTTGGGCTGGAAAGCGGATGAGTGCGCAGTTGTCGCCGCCGTCGGAGGTTTTGTAGAGAAAGGCGTTGCGGGTGATCGCCAGCAGATTCCGGTCATCGTTGCCGGAAAATACGACCGATTCCACGCTCGCACCAAAAGGTCCGGCGGATCGCCAGCCGTCCGCTGTGACTGCGGCAAGGGCTGGCGCACTGGCAAGAATAGCGAGTGCGCAGGCCAATCCGGCACGGGGCTGCATCGAAGGGATCATACGGACAAGGGTATCGCGACGCTGAAGTAAAGGAGCAATTCCCATGCCATTCCCGGGCAGCTCCTACTTTTGTGTGTCGAAGGCCCGGCGCATCTTGCGCACGAGGCGTTCGGCAATCGTCTTTCGGATTGTGGGAACGACGCCGCTCGTGCTGAACCAAGGAGCGCGGTCGCCCGCTTCATCGGCCCACAATACAACTTTGCCGCTCTTGTCGAACAGCGTGAGGGTGCCGCCGGTGGCGGAATCGAGACCGAGGTAGCGCAGCGTTGCCTTGCCACCGCTGGCCTTGTCGTCCTTGTTCACGCCGATGAGGATCGCGTCCGCCATGTCCCGATCGAGCACGACATTGACTCGGCCCTTGAACTGGCGCGTGATCTGGACACGCAAATCGTTATCGAATTCGGTTTCCATCTTCTCGATGAAAACTTTTTGCACAGTCTTGAGCGAAGCATTGGCCGAGCCGCTGGGGGCGAGAACCAGGAGAGACGCCGCAAGGGCGAATAGAGAGTGTTTCATGAACAGTACCTCACTTCATAGTTTACTCCAAAACAATCGTTGTCAAGAATGTTTTGTGAAAAACTTGTGGATGCATTGTCGGAGAGGGAACCTGAACCCGAGGCGAACAAGGACTGATCGGCGCCGATCAGGTCCGATTCATTTGGCCTCCGGGATACCCTCGATGCGGCAACGACTGAGGGAATCTGCGAATTGACGTTGAGTTCGACTCCCTGCAGGCAGTTCTTGCCGATGCGGGCAAGCTACATATTTTCGGGTACCGTTGCCGGAGTAGGTACTTCCGGCCGCCGTCGCTCGGGCTGGCTGGTTTGTCCTAGCTGGAAGCGGAGAGCGAAGCGGCCGGTTTGTTGGCGTGGCTGGTGGTGAACCCATATTCGATTTTCAAAGATCTGTACGGCGGTTGAGAAGTCCTGCCTGCGGCCCTGGCGCGGATCGAAAGGCTACCGCTTACTCAGGGCTGTTCGTGAAAGTGCACTGAGGTCCGTTCGGCGGCTTGCGTGGTTCATTCGTTTTGGCCTTCCGCACGCGAAGTTGCTGGACTCGCACACCCTTACGTGCTAGCTGGTGCTGACAGTAGCGACCGCACTCACTCTTTCGGGCGAGGCTCCGTCGGTTGATTCGCCCCGTCCGGTCAGAGGTTGAAGGGCTTGATGTCATCCCGGAAGGCGTTTCTGGTGGCCTCCGGGTGGAAAACGTTGTGCCTGGTGTCGACGAAGGTGCATTCGTACTCCTGGGCGAAACGGCGTTCGCCGAGGCGGATTCTTTGTAGGTGCAGGGAATGTTTAGGAATTCTTTCGCACTCGTGAACAGGCGTCGGCCCACTCGGAGTGGAAGAAGCCGCGTTGGCCTTTGGGGGCGCTGAGGAGCCAAATGGCTGCGTTGCTGACGGCGAGCAGGGGCGGGAGCGCGAAATAGACTTCGTCTTTGAAGCGGCCTCCTCGGGAGGAGGTGGAGGCGAGGGCGGCGAAATCGCGCACTTTGCTAATGAATTCGCGGATTTGTTGTTTGGTGGGGGCGGTGATGACGATGGTGGACTTTGGTTGGAGGTACGCGGTGTGGACGGCGATGAGCGCGGCGGTGGTGGATTTGCCGGTTTGGCGTGAGCAGTTGAGGATGACGCGTTTGTTGGAGCGGCGGAAGATATTGTGCTGTCGGGGGTCGCACCGGAAGCCACACTTCCGGTAACCGAAGTAGGCGACATCGGCGGCGAGGCGGATGTTTTCGTCGTCTTGTTCTTCTTGGTCATTGTTGTGGCTCCTTTCTTTGTTTACGCGGGATAGGAGGTTGATTCCGTCCGCGGGGACGGCTGCGCATTCGCTGACTGCCCATTTGCTGACGCTCGTGGCTCCGAACGGTTGCTGGTCTTGTCTTTGAGCGACGGCAGGACCTGCTCGCGGAGGATGGGATCGCTGGCGAGGAGGGCGGCGAGGTGGCCGAAGGAGACCTGCGGCGAGGTGACTTCCGGGGCTTGGGTTCCGTTAGGCCGATCCTGACGGAGAGTGAAGCGGGTTGGATCGAATTTCTGTAGCATTAGCTATTCTCCTTTTGTTCGCTGCTCAGGTTCGTTCTTTCGTTTTTCGATGTTTTTTGGTTTGTATGCGTCCTGCTTCGGGTGTTTGGTCTCGGCGATTTTCTGTTCGCCTGCGACGTCGGCATGGGCCATTTCGACGATGAGTTGACGCACTGTGGGCGTGTGTCGCTGAATTTCGTGGTCAGGAGCTTGGTCAGTATCCTCGGATGCGCGTTGGTGAGCGAGAAAGTGCTGGCGCAGAGCCCGTGACGGAAGAGGACGCTGCGGGAGGAGACTGCTTTGTCTTCCACCGAGGCGGATCCTGTGAAGAAAAGTGGCTTCTGGCGATTGGCTTCGATTTTCGCGGCGGACATTGTTGGGGACTCCTTTCAGTAAATGGAAAAAGCGCCCTCCAACGGGGCGCTTTGGTGGAGTGATTCACTCTCTATTATTACGGTAGCATTGCGTTCCAAGCGTCTTACAAGGCAGGGACCGGATGTTGTTGATTGAGTTGGTGATAATTTTGTTGGCGCGAGTGAACCAGCCTGGGAGTCTGACACTGGTTTTGCTCGTTTTGTCTTGCGGACGAGTTTTCTATTGACTTGGGTGGCGATTTGGGTGAATACCTAGTTTCTGTTGTTGTTGGATTAACTTTCGAGGTCACTGATTTGTTTAAATCGCTGAGTTCCCCCCCCAGCAAGCTTTGTGCCGTAGCGATCCGACCGTCTGGTTTGGCCAGCTTGCTTCTATTGGGGTTTGGTATCCAAGGCTTCGCCCAGAGTCCGGCACAGGGCAATGTGGAGTTGCCGCCTGAGAGATCTGCAGAGATCCATGGCAAGATCACGCATCCCGTCGCGAAGACCCACATACTTCCGCTGGTCCGGGCAGTTGGCATCGGCCCCCGTCCCTATTCGAGCCGTGAGGTCGCTACGAGCCGGAATGGAAGCTTTCAGATCACGGCGCCGAACCAGCCCGCGCCGCCTGCGCCGACACCTGGAAGTAAACAGCACTGCGGTGATAATCCTTCAACGCCTTGAGCATACCTGCGCCGGACGGCAGTTGACGCTGGTCGACGCGGGATTTCAGTTCCAGTTCGGGCAGGTCGGCGAACCAGCCTTGCTCATCCCGGTCGAGCGGATGGATCTTCCGGTCGCCCACGCTGCCACCGCCCAATTGAAGGATCGTAATCACATGCAGTTCAACGGGAACGATGAGGCCATGCGTGAGCGCGTCCCCGCCGAGATGCACCCGTACGCCCGTCGTTGTAGGGCCGTCGTTGCCTACACCCAGGAACAGCTGTTGCAGCATCTGCCCTTTGAGAGCCGGTACTGAACCACTGTTCACCAGCGCAAGCACCGGCGGACCCTCGATTGATTTTCGGTGCGTCGAGCGGTACCTCAGCACGCGAGATCCTTCCGGTGGCGCAACGCTCATTTCCTCGGGCGTGCCCAGCGCAGCGCCTTCCGGCAGGCCCACGGCTCGGCACAGATGGCGCAGCGGTTCCTCGGCAAACGTGCCACCGCCTTGCATGGCGCGCGAAATGTCGCCCGACTCCCAGCCGCGAGCACATCGGCCCACAAATCAGGCTTTCCCGAGCCCTTCTTGCGCAGTACGCTGGCGCTGATCTTGTCCACCCAGCGCCCTGCGCGGCAGAGACGAGCTGAGTACTTGTCACTGTCCTCAACGCGAATTGCCGCTACGTGCGCCCCGAGCGTCTTCGAAAGCGACCGGACCAGATCGTCGAGCAAGCCGGTTTCGGTGTCGTAAATCGATAGCCATGAGGGGTGCTCCAACAGGGTGAAGACACGGTCGTCCGCGTCGCCGGATTCTTCGTAGGCGAACCCGCTCATGAACTGACGGATGGCGCCGACGGCGTCGTCCATTCCGAGAGCCGGATCACCGGCTCTGAAAATGTGTGCGTTCTCAGTTGTTAGACCCACTACATCGCAATCGGCCATTCCAACGGTTGATGTTAGTGGTTACGTGGAATTTCTGGAGCGGGTTGAGCATGTTCGTTCCTTGACAGTCGCGGATCCGAAGGCTTGCCACAAGTTTATGAAAATGGAGTCGAAAGGGCGAGGACTCCGTTCAGTGTAAAGCTGCGGGAGTATGCACCTCCAGCCGCTTTCCGTCCGTTATCACCTGCACCATTCCGTGCACATCGGTCCGAAAGACTGTGATCCCATGCTCCTCAAGTGTCCGCACAACCGTCGGATGCGGATGCCGGAACGTGTTTTCAACGCCGACCGAAATCAGGGCCAGCCGCGGCCGTGCGGCTTCCAGAAACTCGGGTGTCGACGACGTCCGGCTGCCGTGATGGCCTACCTTCAGCACATCGAAACCGCCCAGACGCCCGGATTCCACCAGCCGGGCTTCCATTTGTTTTTCCAGATCGCCCGTCAGCAGAAACGCCCGTTCGCCGAAGCGAACCGACAGCACGAGGGAATCGTTGTTGCGCGCGCTCTCAGAAGGTTCATAGTCCGCCGGTGGCGAGAGCACCGCAATGTGAGCCCCGCCAATCTCGCGAATCGCAGCGTCGTCGCGCAACTCGATGACGCGGGCACCGACGAGGCGCGCTGCGGCTAACACCCGCAGCCACGATTCCGAGGGCCTGGTGGGAAGGGCGCCAGTCCAGACCTCACGGGGCCGAAAGTTCTCGATCAGAGCAGGCAGGCCGCCGATGTGGTCGTCGTGCGCGTGGGTACTTGCAATGATATCGACCCTCTCGAACCTCCTCCGCCAGAGATACGGCGAAACGACATCTTCACCCGTATCCAATTGCGGCTTGCGGCGTTTGTCAAAGCTCACGATGCCGCCGCCGTCCACCAACATTCGCTGCCCGTTTGGAAACACGGCAAGTAAACCGTCGCCTTGCCCGACGTCGATCATGGTCAGTTCCAGCATGTCCCGTTCGGTTTCCGCCGGAGGAAAGCTCACCGTGGTCAACGCCATCGCCGACGCGAAGGCAACAGCGAACCCTGCCCAGCGCCAACGTGGCAGCATTCGGAACAACAGAGCGCTGAACCCCAGCGCGCAGGCGACCCCAATTACAGCCCAAATGGGGGCATCCGGAATGCGGCGGTCTAGCCACGGTGTGGCCTGAAGATGCCACCGCGCAACTCCGGCCGAGATGTCCAGCAAGTAGCGCGCAAAAGCCGCCAGGAATCCCGATCCGGTGGCGATGGCTGCGAAGCCCAGCGGCACAACGAAGGTCAGCAAAGGCGTCACGATGAGATTGGCCGACAGTCCGCTCCGGTTCACTCGATGAAAGTAGATCGCCATCGGGATGAGCAATGCCACCTGCATCAGAAAAGAGATCGACATCGTCTCCCAAACTACAAACACGCACCGCCCAAGGAATCCAGCAAAGGCGAGTGTCCACTTTCCCGGGATTCTTGTCAGAAGCGATAAAGTTTCGGCCAACAGCCTCAGTTCCACTCGGAACTCCGCGGCGGCGGGCGGCAGTCTGAAGTCGCGCCCAAGCTTGTCGAGCAGGCGGAGCGCGTCGGCATAGACGCCGGTGGTCGCCGCCATCCACGGTTCCACAAAGGCCCCAAGAGCGGCGACGGCGGCGAAAGACAATTGAAATGAGGCTTCGAAAAGCTGTTCCGGATCCCACAGCAAATAACCGATCGCCACGGCGGCCAGCGCGTTCAGCAACCGCACCCGCCGGAACATCCAGCGTCCGATCAGATACAAGGTCAACGCGCCAGCCGCTCGCACCACGGGGGCGCTGAAGCCGCACAAAGCGGTGTACATCCAGCCTGCGCCGATTCCCAGGACGAGCCGCAAAGATGGCCTGATGGAAAACAGCTGGAATCCCAGCCCCATCAGAAACGATAGCGCCGTAAAGTGCATGCCGGAGACCACCAGGGCGTGATAGGTTCCGGTGCGGCGGAAGTCTTCGGTTTGCGAGCGTTCCAGCCCTTCGGTTTGCCCGATGAGAATCGCAGAGAGCATTGTGCTGGCGTAGGTGTCGCCGACCAACAGGCTTTCGATTCGCTCTTCGACGATGCCGCGCAGACGAAAGATGGCGGCACTGAGCGGATTCCCGCACGATCCCTGCCGCTCAATCCGCGTGTCCACTCGCGCCGATGCCGTCCAGTGGATGCCTCGCCGAGCCATATAGTGGACGAAGTCGAACCCACCGGGATTGCGAAAATTGCGTACGGGGCGCAGGCGGCCCTCAAACTCGATGCGTTCGCCGTAGTGGATGACCGGCGGAACCTCGTCATTGCGAGGATAGAGCGAGACATGCGCGATCGCACCCGGCTCGAATTCCAGCAGGAACCGTGTGCGATCACGCGGGGCATGCAGCACCGGTGGGTCCACCACGCAGCCGCTGAGCACCAGCATCTCTCGGGATTCTGCTTCGATCACCGGAACAGGCCGCTGCCGTATCTCCGCATGGCGCGACGCCCCAATTGCGGCAAGCGCCAGCGATCCGCAGGTAAGCGCCAGCGGCCAATATTTTCGGGACGCGGCGAGTGCGAACAGAAACGCGAACGCGGCGGCGGCAAAGGTGAGTACGCGCATGTCGAGAGCGAAAAAATAGTCTAGGGAAATGCCGCTAGCAAGAGCAAGGACCGGTAGGAGAAGGGGTTCGCGGAGACGCATCCATACAGATAGTGGTTCGAAGGGCGCGGACCTCTCACTGAATATTCCACGACCGGAGTCATTTTCGAATGGAGATTCGCAAGTCCCAGTTTTTCACTTACGCCATGCCAGAAGGTTGGCGGATCGGTGAAGATGCCCAGTTTACTCTCACTCTTGTCGCGCCCGACAACAGGGATGCCTAGGAACCCCGCGCAGTTCGTTTTTCAAAATCTCGGGGCGATTCAGATGGACAACCTTCAGATCGGCCCGCAACGAAATGCAACAGCGCCAGCCGGATTCGCCGAACCCGTCTCGGTTCGATGCGCAGTACGCGGTACAAGGCGTTCCGTGCTTCAGAACGGTGAAATGCCATGTCGCGCCGGCCTACAATATCCCGTCGATGGAACTCGTGCGAGTCCTGGCTGCCGCTGATCGCCGATCCGGTGTCCGCGCTGAACCGGGCAGCGTTCGGAATGCGCGGCATCATGGCGCAGAATCTCCAAAACTCCACGGCGTAGGCCAAGCCCACGCACTGTCGCGGGACGGACGCCCGCAACGCCTCGCAGTATCGCAACAATACTTCTGGGTTGACCGACACGATCCGAATGCGAATCCGAACGGCGGATCCACTGGCGACTGGAAGCAGATGCAGCGCCACAAACCGTAACCCCGCCGTCTACAATGGCAGAATGACCAATGCCGCGCTGTTCTGGACCTTGCTGGTTCTGACTTCGGTACCGATCGCTTCTGCGATTTCTTATTCCGAAACCGTGCAACAGTGGCGGCAGACCCGCGAGGCGAAGCTGAAGGCCGACGATGGTTGGCTCACTGTCGCCGGACTCTTCTGGCTCGAACCCGGCTCAAATAAGACTGGATCGGAAGACGAGAATCCCGTGCGCCTTCCAGACGGCTATCCCAAAGTCTTCGGATCTTTCGATCGCAAAGGCGAAGAGGTTGTTTTCAAATCCGCCAGTGGCATTTTCACGACGCCCGGCGGCCCGGAGATCGCGATGAAGTCCGACGGCGGCGGCGAAACTCCCGACTTGTTGCGATTCCGTGACCTCACGCTGTTTGTGATCAAACGAGGCGACCGGTTAGGCATCCGCTTGCGCGACACAAAGAGCAAGATGAGGCGCGAATTCAAAGGGTTGCATTGGTTCCCGGTGAAGGAAAGCTATCGGATTGAGGCGAAGTGGGTTGCCTATGCGCAGCCCAAGGCAATCGCCATTCCGAACGTACTTAATCAAATCGAGGAACAGAAAAGCCTTGGCTACGCGATCTTCCAACTCAATGGCAAAGAGCATACCCTTGAGCCAGTGGTCGAAGGGCAGGAGTTGTTCTACATCTTCAAAGACATGACAGCGGGCAAGCAGACGTACCCGGCCGGGCGGTTCCTCTATTCAGAGATGCCTGTCAACGGCAAAGTCATCCTCGATTTCAACAAGGCGCACAATCCTCCATGCGCCTTCACGCCGTATGCGACATGCCCGCTGCCTCCCAAACAGAACCGTTTGCAGACACGGATCGAGGCCGGTGAGCTAACCTACGGGCATTACTAAAATGGTTGCCCTTATCGCTTTAGACTGGCCCGTCTACGACGCCCCGGATTTTGTTTCAGGCCCGAACGCGGACGAATTGCAGGGCAATCTGGATCGCGCCCGTCACGCCATGATCGCAAGCGAGCTCACCCACCTGCTCGTCTACGCCGATCGCGAACACTTCGGCAATCTCCATTGGCTCACCGGCTTCGATCCGCGCTTCGAAGAAGCCCTGCTCATCGTGCACGCCGACCCGGACATCGCGCCGCTGATGCTGGTCGGAAACGAGTGCGAGTCCTATCTGCGGATCAGCGAACTTTACCGCAATGGTGCCATCCGCCACGAACGCTATCAATGGTTCTCATTGCTCGATCAGCCCCGCGAGGCCAGCCGCGACCTGCATGACATTTTCATGACCGAAGGCATAGGCGGATCCTCGCGCATTGGCTGTATCGGCTGGAAGTACTATCAGGACCAGTCCGTCGTCGACATTCCTTCTTATATCCGCCAAACCCTGCGTCAGCGCGCCGTTTACGACATCGTCAACGCAACCGATCTGCTGATGCATGCCGGTTACGGGTTCCGCAGCTTCGCCAACGAGCGAGAGATCGCGTTCTCGGAATACACCAATTATCTCGCCTCCGAAGGTATGAAGCGGCTGATACGGGCCGCCAAGGCCGGTGCCAGCGAATTCGATCTGCTCTCCCAGGTTCCTTACAACGGCTTGCCGCAGAGTTGCTATTGGGGTCTGAAAACAGGCCCGAAACGCGTGAGCTTGTCGAGTCCGCGAGGTCTGACGGTCGAGGCGGGGTATCCGATATCGGCGAACATCGCGTACTGGAGTTCCAACTGTTGCCGGGCGGGTTGGACGGTGGCGAAAGAGTCTGACCTGCCGGATCGCGTGAGTGGCTATCTGCAGGATTTCGCCGCTCCCTATTTCGCTGCGTCCGTTGGCTGGCTCGAGCGCTTGTCCGTTGGTGCTTCAGGTGCGGATCTGCACGATTTCATCGCGCAGCAACTGCCGTTCGAGGCCTTTGGCGTCTACCTCAACGCCGGACATCTCATCCATAACGAAGAGTGGCTGAGTTCGCCGATCTACGCCGGTTCGAAGGTCACGCTGCATTCGGGAATGCTTCTACAATCCGACATCATACCGGGTTCGAAAATCTATGGATCTTCGTTGCGGATGGAAGATACGTTCGCCCTTGCGGATGAGGCCCTTCTCAACCGCCTCGAGACGCTGTATCCTGATTGTTACAGGCGATGCCTCGCACGCCGAAGTTACCTGCGGGACGGGCTGGGAATCCATTTGCAGCCTGGCGTTCTACCTCTGTCAAATCTCGCTGGAATCGTCAATCCCTTCTGGTTCGATCCTGCGCAAACCTTCGTCATGAACCGCTAAGTCTAGGCATAGCTTTACGTTCCGCTGCTTTATAGTGTTATTCTGAAGGTTTACCAATGCGCACTTTGGATCTCATTCAACGGAAGCGTGACGGCGAAGAGCTGTCCGCCGAAGAGATATCGTTTCTGATCGAGGGTTACACCGAGAGCGGGATTCCCGATTATCAAATGGCCGCCTTCCTGATGGCCGTGTATTTTGCCGGAATGACCGATCGCGAAGTGAGCACGCTCACCGACATCATGATCGCTTCCGGTGAACGTGTCGACCTTTCCGATATCCCCGGTCTTAAAGTCGACAAACATTCCACCGGTGGCGTCGGCGATAAGACCAGCCTGATTGCGGCTCCGATTGCGGCTGCCGCGGGCGTCATGGTGCCGATGATTTCGGGCCGTGGACTCGGTCACACCGGCGGCACGCTGGACAAACTCGAAGCTATTCCCGGCTTTCGCACCAATCTCACTATCGACGAATTTAAGGCGCAGGTTGCCAAACTTGGTCTCGCCTTCATCGGCCAGACGCCTGAAATCGCTCCTGCCGACGGCAAGCTCTATTCGCTGCGCGATGCCACGGCCACCGTCGAATCGATCCCTCTCATCGCTTCTTCGATCATGTCGAAGAAGGTGGCTGTCGGGCTCGACGCGCTTGTGCTCGACGTCAAGGTCGGTTCCGGTGCTTTCATGAAGAAGCAGGTGGATGCCCGTCGCTTGGCCCAGATGATGGTTGGCATCGGTCGCCGTCTCGACAAGCGCGTCACCGCCCTCATCACCGATATGAGCCAGCCGCTCGGCTACGCCGTTGGCAACGCTCTTGAAGTGATGGAAGTCTCGCAAACGCTGCAGAATGCGGGTCCGACGGATTTGACCCGGTTGTCTCTGGAACTCGCTGCGCGCATGATCTTTCTCGCAAAGATCGTAAAGACCATCGAAGAAGCTCGCGAGCTTGCTCAGAAAAAGCTGCTCGACGGCGGCGGCTATCACAAGTTCAAGCAGGTCATTCAGGCCCAGGGCGGAAACCCGCAGGTGCTCGACCGGTTCGAGTTGCTGCCGAACGCCACCGGTGTGCGCGAGATTTCCTCGCCGCGCGGTGGATACGTCAGCGCGATCGACGCGCTGTACATCGGCCAGGCTTCCACCATGATCGGCGCGGGACGCGACACGAAGGAAGATACCATCGACCTCGCCGTCGGCGTGATTCTCGAAGTGAAGGTCGGCCAGAAGGTGGAACCGGGCGGCGTGTTGTGCCGCATCTACCACACCAAGGAAGAGCGCTTGGAAGAAGCCGCGGAAATGATCGAAGACGCGTTCCGTATTTCGGCCACTGCGCCCGAAGAACGAGATATCATCCTCGAAGTCGTCGGCTAGTTCATCCGTTGGTGTCATGATTGACGAACACCAGCTACGAAACCTATTGAATTCGGAAGAGACGGATCGCATCGAGCGAACCGTCTCGGTCACCGACACTGATAAGTTCGCCCAAGCCATCACTTCATTCGCCAACGATCTTCCGAATCATCGCCAACCCGGCTACCTTCTCATCGGAGTCAAAGACGATGGCACGCTGTCAGAATTGCGGGTTTCGGACAAACTGCTTCTAAACCTCGCCGGTCTCCGATCTGACGGGAACATCCAACCGCTTCCTGCCATTGCCGTCAAGAAGTTCTCGCTCGACGGGGGAGAGGTCGCCGTAGTCGAAGTCCAACCCTCCGACCTTCCGCCAGTCCGCTACAAGCAAAGAGTCCATGTCCGGGTTGGACCTCGAAAGTCAATTGCCACGGAGCAAGAAGAACGGATTCTTACGGAAAAACGCATCGCCGCTGCCCGGTCATTCGACGCGAGTCCGTGTCTTGAGAGCGAGATGAATTCGCTGGCGCTCGATCTCTTCCAACTCAGCTACTTGCCCAATGCAGTGTCCTCTGAAGTCATCGAAGAGAATCACCGCGACCTTGCGACGCAACTCGCTTCGCTTCGACTGTGGAATTCCAAACTCGGATGCCCAACCAACGCCGGTATTTTGTTACTCGCCAAGAATCCACTTTATTGGCTGCCAGGCGCATACATTCAATTCCTCGAAGTGGACGGAACGTCGCTAGGCGACGCGGTCCTTCAGGAAAAACGGCTGTCTGGTGACCTGCTGACTGTTCTTCGGGAAGCGGACTCACTCGCCCATTTGATGATCGAGTCCCGGCCCGTCCGGGACGAGACCATGCGAGAGCGAATGGTGTCCACCTATCCTTTCATTGCTCTGCATGAACTACTTGTGAACGCGGTTCTGCATCGTTCTTACAAATCGAATAGCCCGGTCCGCTTCTATTGGTTCTCGGACCGGATCGAGATTCAGAATCCGGGCGGGTTGTATGGCGATGCGAATCAGGAAAACTTTCCGAACCAGAGCAGCTATCGAAATCCCGTTGTCGCTGAAGCTATGAAGGTCTTAGGATTCGCCAATCGATTCGGCAGTGGTGTGACGCGCGCGCAGGCGGCATTGCAAAAGAACGGCAATCCGGCGGCCGAATTCAAGTTCGATACACACTACGTGCTTGCCACGCTCAGGCCCTCATGAACTCCATCGCCTTTTTCAACAACAAAGGCGGAGTGGGCAAGACCGCACTCGCTTATCACTTGGCCTGGATGTTCGCCGAGCAAGGTAAGCGTGTGGTCGTAGCAGACTTGGATCCGCAATCGAACCTGAGCAGCATGTTCCTGGAGGAAGACCGGCTGGAAGCGTTGTGGCCGAACGGAAAACATCCGCAAACAATCCAAGGCGTGCTCGAGCCAATCGTCCGGGGAACCGGAGACATCGCCAAGCCTTACGTCGAGCGGATCACTGACCAACTCGGTTTGATAGTTGGCGATCTGGGCCTTTCGAAATTCGAGGATAAGCTCTCGGAGGCATGGCCTCGCTGCCACAACAGGGATGAGGCCGCGTTCCGCACAATGACCGCCTTTCACCGTGCGATGCTCGCAGCCAGCGACGAATGGCAGGCGGATCTGGTGCTCATCGATGTTGGTCCGAATCTCGGCGCCATCAATCGCTCTGCACTGATTGCCGCCGATCATGTCGTGATTCCGCTTGCGCCCGACCTGTTCTCGCTGCAAGGGTTGCGAAATCTAGGGCCGCAGCTTCGAGAGTGGCGTGCATCCTGGGCGGAACTACGCACGAAAAGCCCAGATCCTGAACTTTCTCTGCCGAAAGGAGAGATCGTTCCCCTCGGATACGTTCTGATGCAGCATGCGGTCCGTCAGGATCGACCCGTACGCGCCTATCAACGATGGATTGGACGCATCCCGGCGGAGTACAGTGCATCGGTGCTCGATTCCGATGCAACCTCCCCTGAACATTGCCTCGCAACACTCAAACACTATCGAAGCCTGATGCCCCTCGCGATGGAAGCGCGCAAGCCGATGTTTTTCTTGAAGCCGGCCAATGGCGCAATCGGTGCGCACGTCGCCGCCGTTCGCGACTGCTACCGCGAGTTCCAGGTCTTGGCGCAGCGGATCCTCGAGGAAGCCGCCGACTAGCTATAGAAAAACTGCGCCGTCGCCGTGCAATCCGCAGTAGGCACCAGCCGCACCCAGTGCGCGGAGAATCCTTCCGGGAAGATGTGCTTCGCGTAGCCTTCGGTTGGCACGGAAACTCGTTCGTACTTGTGCCACGTACCGTTGCCCATGAAGTCGATTTCCACATCGAACGCCACCGCGCGATCCGCAGTCAGATGCAGCATCTTGTGTCCGAAGCCCGTCATCAAAAAAGGATCCGAAGCCATATTCTTGCTGATCGCGGACTTCCACCATGGCCCGCCCCAGCCCTGCGGACGCCCCCATTGCCACAGATCGTCGGTCTTGCCGAACCATAGTCCGGATTGCGCCTGTCCCACCAGCGCGTTGTTGTCGCGATTGGGCGTGGATTGATTCCCACCCACCGCAAACAAGCCGCGAAACGCACAGTAATCCGGGATGATCCGCAGATGCTGGCAGATCGGCTTCACGCCCCAGATGCGGCCTTCAAACGCGATTGGCTGCAGCTCATAGAACATGCCCTGGATGTCCATCAGGTAGTGTTCCGTTTCCACCTCGCGGATCCGCATCCACTCGGTCTGCCACGCATGGCTCATCGCATGAGTCGCCTTCGGCAAACGATAGCGCTGCCACTTGCCTTCCACTAGCGCCCACAGCAACACGGACGCCTCATCCCAGCCAGTGGCGAACAGCACAGAGTCCATATCCTGGCGCGCCGCGACGTCCATGTGTGGCTTGTCCGAAAGCCGCCTCCACGCTTTGCCGTCGTATTCAAAGAGCCCGGCCTGCGTATCGCCGAACTTGTAAAAGCCGTTGTTGGTGACCACGACGCGGCCTTGCGCCGTGTATCCGCCCTTGAAGTGCGGCCGCGTGGCGATCCTCATTTCTTTAACAAGATCGGTGATCACGCGAGGCTTGAGATCGTTGACGTCCATCTCAATGAATTCGCCTTCCATGCCCTGATAGTAGACGCGATTGGCCGGGTCTGTGAGATGCCGCATGGTGGACGTGAGGCGGTAGTTGTCGAGTTCGGGGATGTGCTTCCAGTTGCCCTTGGCATCGACCACATACGGACCAATAAAACATTGGTTCGACTCTTTGTGGATGAGTCGATTGGCGTGCGTGCCATCGTGGATATGCATCCGTTCGCTCTTGAGCGATTCATCGACGCGATAGAGTCCGAGGCCCATGCCGGTGCCTTTTTTGTGGCTGTTGTAAGTCACCACCCAGAGCGCGTCGGCCCAGGGCATCAGCGCTCCGGTGGCGGATTCGGATCTTTGGGGGACGGTGTCGGCTTTGAATCCGATGGTGGTTTGCGAGGTGCCGGTGTAGGTCTGGGCAGCGGCGGATGCGCCAAGCAACGTGGGTAGGAATTGACGGCGGTTCATGATCTGGTATGAGCATTATCTCGCGTCTCAAGGCAGTAGTTACTCTGGAAAAATGCCCGAAGTGCATGGAACCCTATTGCAGGCGCTGATCCGCGGACGTCTGGAGCATCGATTGAAGTGTTGGTTTGATCAAACTCGGGCTGGCGGCGTCTTGAGTAGAATCTACTGCGGATTATCCCCGGATCAGGTTTGACGGCCCGAAATCAGCATTATCCTGTCGACGTGGAAGATCATGGACTGGAAGAGTTCCCAGCTAATTTTCGCTCCCGACATTGCGGTCGATGTACTCCTGCCCGACGATCTCGCGGTTGAGGTCCATCGCAAAGCCTTGCAGTACATCGCCGCCGGATCTGAGGAAGTGTGGCAACTCGACTACGAAAACGGCGAAATCCTCGTCCAAACCGAAGCGGGCATCCGCCTGCTGCGCGGCGAGCAACTCCTCGAATCCCCCCTTCTCCCCGGATTTTCTGTTTCCGTCAACACTCTTCTCGCAACGCCCTAACTCCGCTAGGTGGGGTAAACTCACGTAGATGGAAAAATACACCGGAATCCTCGGACTCGTCGTGATCCTCGCCACGGCCTACGCGCTCTCTTCGAACCGCAAAGCGATTCAACCGCGCATTCTGCTGTGGGGATTGGGGCTACAGTTCGTTTTTGCATTTCTGGTGTTGCGAACCGATGCGGGATTGCTCTTTCAGGGTGCGAGCGTCGCGGTGAACCACCTGATCGAGTACGCCTTCGAAGGCTCGAAGTTCGTCTTCGGAGACAAGCTGGGCGTAAAGACGGACATGTTCGGCGTGGTCTTCGCTTTCCAGGTCTTGCCCATCGTGATCTTCATCGCCTCGCTGTTTTCGATCCTCTATTACTTCGGCGTGATGCAGATCTTTGTCCGCTCGATGGCCGTGGTGATGCAGAAGGTCATGGGTACGTCTGGCGCGGAATCCACCAACGTGGCCGCCTCCATCTTCATGGGTCAGACCGAAGCGCCACTCACCATCAAACCGTTTCTCGCGAATCTCACCCAGTCGGAATTGTTCACGATCATGACTTCCGGCATGGCGCACGTTTCGGGCGCGGTGATGGCCGCGTATGTGATTATCGCCGGTGTCGAGATCCGACACTTATTGACTGCGGTCATCATGACGGCGCCCGCCACAATCCTGCTGGCCAAGATGTTCATGCCGGAAACCGAAGTGCCGGAAACATTGGGTTCTGTGAAAGTGGAAGTGGAAAAGCCCGGGGTCAACGTGATCGACGCTGCTGCGCGCGGTGCGGGCGATGGCTTGCAACTCGCCCTGAACATCGGCGCGATGTTGATCGCCTTCCTCGGTCTCATTGCGCTGGTCAACGGCATCCTGGGATGGCTGCATGACTTCTCGTTTCTCTCTTGGATGCCCGGCTCAATGCAAGGGATCCTGGGCAAACTGTTTGCGCCCATCGCCTGGCTGCTTGGCGTGAAATACGATGACTGCGCCACCATCGGCAACCTGCTCGGCACGCGCGTCATCCTCAATGAATTCGTGGCTTTTGTTGATCTCGGCAAGATCAAAGCAACGCTCGATCCCAAGTCGTTCACGATCGCGACCTATGCGCTCTGTGGCTTCGCGAACCTCAGTTCCATCGCCATTCAAATCGGCGGTATCGGCGCCCTTGCACCGACGCGCAAGAGCGATCTGGCCCGCATGGGTCTGCGCGCCGTCGCTGCCGGAACCATGGCCAATTTCATGTCCGCCTGCATTGCGGGGATGCTGCTCTAATGTCCTATCAAGCCGCTGTTGATGTATTGAAGTCGCGCGTCTCCGGGACGCCATCCGTCGCCGTCGTCCTCGGTAGCGGACTCGGCGCTTTCGCCGAAGAGCTCACCAACGCCATCGCCATTCCCTATGGCGAGATTCCGGGCTGGCCCGTTTCGACTGCCATCGGCCACGCAGGCAAGCTCGTCTTTGGAAGCCTTGGCGATCTGAAAGTCGTATTGATGGCCGGACGTGCGCATCTTTACGAAGGCTACACGCCGCAACAGGCTGTCTTCGGCGTGCGCGTGCTGGGCAAGTTGGGAGTCCGCAAAATGGTGTTCACCAACGCCGCGGGCGGCATCAATCTATCGTATGGCCAAGGCGCGCTGGTGACGATTACCGACCACATCAACCTGCAAGGTGCGAACCCGTTGTGCGGACCGAACGACGAATCCCTGGGCCATCGCTTTCCGGACATGAGCGAAGCGTATGCGCCGCGGATGCGCGGCATTGTGGCGGATGCTGCCGGCAGCGAGGGCATTCATCTGTTCGAAGGCGTTTATGCGGGTCTGATGGGACCTTCGTATGAGACTCCGGCCGAGATCCGCTATCTGCGCGCGATCGGTGCCGATCTGGTTGGCATGTCCACCGTCGGCGAAGTGATCGCGGCAAACCACATGGGCATCGAATGCCTCGGTATTTCCTGCGTCACCAATATGGCTGCAGGCGTCCTGCCGCAGAAGCTCGATCACGAGGAAGTGCTCGCCGTCGGCCTGCAGGTGCGCGATACTTTCGTGCGTTTGCTGAAGGCGACACTGCCCGCGCTGTGAGCCGCTGGGATCAATACTTCTGCGAGATCGATGGATCCACTGCATCGTTCGTGTTGGATCTGGATCTGCTCGCGCAAGCTCCGATTCGGACGAGGCCTTATGTGTTGCGCATCCGCATCCGGATGATCGATCCGCGCGAAGACGGACTGAGTTCTGACGAAGAGGCGCAGACGCTGGGTGAGATCGAGAGCGCGTTGGAATCGGCTCTTGGGTCGTGCGCTGGGCTTGCAGGCCGCTATACGGTCAACAAAGTCCGCACCATCATTTTCTATTGCGACGACGAATCGCGTGTCGACCTCGTCGCGCCCGTCTTTCGCGATCTCTATCCGTTTCACAAACACACGGCTTTTGTGCAGGAAGATGCCGAGTGGATGACTTACTGCGAGTTTCTCTATCCCGATGTGTTGACGCTGCGCTCGATGTTGAATCGCGATCAGTGCGCGCGCTGGGAGGTGCTTCCTACTGCTGCATTGGACCTGCTGCATCGCGTTGCAGGTGTGAATGCGGAGTTCATCGCTGAGGCCGTTGCACGCGGTTTCCGCGAGGTGGCACGTGAGGGAGATGTGGTTTCAATCGTTCGCGCCGACGTGATCGATTTGGAGACGATCGATCTGTTGACGCATCCACTGGTAAAACTCGCCGCTGAGTCTGGCGGCGAGTATCTCGGGTGGGAAGTCTACCAGTCGACGACCGATCCGTCTTCTTCGTCGATCCGGACGCTGTAGGGCCGCGGTTCGCCGACTTGCGCTTTCAGCTTGTCTTCGTCGATGGTGATGCCGAGCCCCGGGTCTGTCAAAATCGGCCGATATCCGCCCACAACGGGTGGCAGCGGCTTCGCCAAGAGATCGCTATGCTCATTGTCGCCGCGTTCCTGGATGAGGAAGTTCGGAACTGCGGCTGCAACCTGCAAGCTCGCCGCCAGCGAACACGGACCCTGCGGATTGTGCGGCGCAATCGGCGAATAGTATGCCTCCGCCATCGCTGCGATATTGCGCAGTTCGCTGATGCCGCCCGCGTAGCAGACATCCGGCTGCAGAATGTGGGCGGCCCGTTTTTCCAGGATTTCACGGAAGCCCCACTTCAAAAAGATGCGCTCACCGGTGGCGATCGGGATGTGCGTCTTGCGGGCCATCTCGGCCATCACATCCACATTCAACGCCTGGGCGATCTCTTCGTAGAACCAGGGATTGTACGGTTCCAATGCCTTCATCAACCGCATCGCCGTTGGAGGCTGCACTGCACCATGGAACTCGACGCCGATGTCAACGCCGGGGTTCTTCTCACGCAAAGCCTTGAACCGTTCGCAAACCTCGCCAACGAAGAGTTCGCCTTCGTTGTACTTGAACGCATTGCGGCCCTTGGCATTGCTGAGAATCACCTTCATAGCGGTGACGCCGGTCTTCGAGTTGGGGGTGCCGTAGACGCGTACCTTGTCGCGGGTATTGCCTCCGAGCAGCTTCCAGACGGGCACGCCGTGTACCTTGCCGGTGATGTCCCACAGCGCCTGATCGATGCCGCTTTGGATCGCGGACTTGATAGGTCCGCCGCGATAGAACGCACCGCGCTGGATCGCCTGCCAATGGAATTGGATCCGCGTGGGATCTTGCCCGACGAGGTAGTGGCTGACCTCAAGCGCGCCCGCGGCGCAGGCCTTGGCATCGTCTTTGAGCATCTCGCCCCAGCCCGTGATGCCTGCGTCGGTAGAGACCTTGACGAAGACCCAGGAGTTCTTCAGAACGAACGATTCGATCTTGGTGACCTTGATTTTGTCGTTGGGTCCGACGGCGGCGAGCGCGTCGTTACGGACGGCCACTGCTGCTGCGGGCACTATCGCAGCAGTCTTGAGGAAGTTACGGCGGTTCATGGTTGGGATTCTATCCTCCAGTCATTCTATGACAGCGATGGCTGCAAAGTCTCGATGCCCGGCAGGTGTGACTGGGGTTCGTCGAAGCAAAACATCTCGAGGCTCCCGATCGAGTCTTTGGATCCCCGTAAGATCAGGCCTCCTGCTGGGGCGGAAGCATCGGCGAGTGGATGGTCGCTTTCCTCGGACTCTCGGAAATCAATGCTGGCTCCGACAACGCGCAACTGAGCGACGATAGCCGCGCGGTGTTGAAGATTCCCGGCGCGAGATGCGTTGCGAAGCATCCAGCGAACCACGAGTTTGGACCTGCTATAGCGCCCTCGTGACCGTCGCGCGCAATCATTGCACTCGGCGTTAACGCCGCACAATCACTTCCCGCAAGTGATCCCGAGTGACAAAAAACTTGATCGCGGTGAAGCCCGAAAACAACTGCTCAATCTGGCGGTTGCTGAGGAACTTAGCCGGGCGGGTCCGTCCGCGTTGCGCTACGGTCACGTTCTTGCGATCCGCGATGTGATAAGTCACTGAAGGCAATTCCGTGACGCGTTCGTCGGCATGAAAATACAGAAGCAATAATCCGCCGGGTTCGGTGATGCGATGCAACTGCGACACCACGTCATCGAGCAGTGGCGGAACCAGATATTGCAACGCGTCCCACCCGAGGATCCCCTGAAACGAACCATCGGGATGATCGAGCGTCATCGAGCAAAACTGCGCGACACGCTTGTCATCCGATTGGTTGCCGAAAAAGTCGCCGCCGGAGCCGAAGCACTCGTCCAACGCGTGCAGCAAACCGTCTTGCGTAGGCTTGTGACCCTGCTCGGCGACGTACTGAATATTCGCCTGACTACCCCCCGCCAGGTCGAGGATTCTCAATCCCTGGCGGTCGCGCAATCCATGAAAGAACTGGTCGATTCCGTTGCTGAGCCTACGATCTGGCGGCGGTGTTGGATGCATCTCCTGCGGGTGGCCTCGGTCTGGAAGAAGCTACTTCTTCAGATCCGGATTCAAGGTCTGTTGCTGCGGTGCGCCGGCGACGGGAATCGACCCGCCCACTGGCACACGTGCGGCATGCTGCTGTGCGGCAGCGGCACCGGGGCCACCGGCAACGGCTGCCGCTTTCGCCACCTCCGGACGCTGAATATCCACACTGCCCTTGAAATAGGCGCCATCTTCGATCACGATGCGCTGGGTCTTGATATCGCCGACGAGTTTGGCTTCGCGGCGAATGTCGATCTTTTCACCGGCTTCCACATTGCCTTTGATGGAACCATGCACCACGACTTCGCGGGCTTTGACACCGGCATTGACGCGCCCATTGGGACCGACGACAATCTTGTTTTCGTTGGCTTCGACCGAACCTTCCACTTCGCCGTCGATCACCAGATCTTCACGCGAGTAAATCTGGCCTTTGATCACCACCGACTTGCCGATGACGGCAGACGATGCCACGCGGTGCGTATCCGTGTGCGAGGTCTCACCGCGGCTGCTGAGTGTCGACATTGGGATCCCTTCCCGCGATAAATCCGATGGCGCGGGCACCGGGTTCATTGTTCTCGGTGCTGGGTCTTCTTCTTTGCGCCGGTTCCACATCGGTGATGCAATCTCCTCTCGAAAGTCGCGATCCGGCAGAATGGAAAGATCTGGCCGGAACCCCTTCATCGTACTACTCAAACGGGCTACATTGAAAGTGTTCCCACCCATGACTTCATCCTTTACACCGCTTCCTCCCGTTCCATTAACGATGGAAGGTTCCTGGCTCTTACACCAGATGGCGCGAATCCGTTGGGACAGGCTGCCGGAAGGTTCGGCTGCGCGCATTGAGCAACTCATCGCCGCTTTGGAATCGAAAAACAGCGGCGTGTTCTCGATGCTGGGTCACAAGGGCGATCTGCTCTTCGTTCACTTCCGTTCGTCAATGGACGAACTGGATCGTGTTGACGTACAGGTTTCGAAGGCTCTGGCCGGTATCGCGGACATTGTGAATTCGTACGTCTCGGTCGTCGAGTTGGGGCTCTATGAATCGACGGTCAAGCTCTATGACTCACTCACGACGCGCGGTCTGAAGCCCCACACGCCGGAATGGGATGCGGAGATCGAGGAGAACATGAAGCGGCAGCGGGCGGCAATGCATACGCGTTTGTTTCCCGAAATTCCGGGGGCAAAATACGTCTGCTTCTATCCCATGAATCGGCATCGCGGCGAACACAAGAACTGGTACGCACTTCCGATTCAGGATCGCCAACGGCAGATGGCCGATCACGGTGAGATCGGGCGGCGCTATGCGGGTACGGTGCGGCAGATCATTTCCGGTTCGATCGGTTTTGACGATTGGGAATGGGGCGTCGATTTGTTCAGCGATACTCCGCTGGTATTCAAGCAACTCATTTACGAGATGCGCTTTGACGAAGCGAGCGTCTGGTATGGCGAGTTCGGCGCGTTCTTTGTCGGAGTCCGAATGCGCGGTGCGGATGTTGCCGCGTATTTCGAGCTTTAGAATCGGGACCGCGAGAGAAAGCACCTGAGGCCGTCGACGGCGGTTGTGCACGAGTGCTCTTGCCACTTCAACGGGAATATAGTCGATACTTCGGCCAGCCACCGATTTGTGATGTCCGGGCTCTGCGCTCGGCGGACGCTTCGCTACTTGAGTCGGTCAGCCGATAAGCGCCGATCTTGCGCGGCACTGATCCTCTGGCTCGGCCCTTGGTGGCGAAATAAGCCTGACTCAAATCGGATCCACACCGAAGAATGAACCCGTTTTCCAGCCCTTGACGCCTTTACCGATGTGCGAGGACTTTGAGTCCTCACCGCGATCCGCCGAAAACCGCGCGGCGAGAGTGTGTCCTCGAAGGGCTCCTCCGCATCCCCTGTTCGGGGCGTATCGAAGGGCCCTTTTTCTCCGCGCACACCCGTCTCGATCAACCGATTTGTCGATGGCAGCCATCTATTGAGGGGCGGCGGCCTCAATCGCGATAGAGGTTCAATCTCATGCAAAGTCCATTGCCCCGGCACGGTGAATTACTCGAGGGCCTCCACGTCCGATCTCGACTGCGGCAACTCCGGATCCACAATGCGTATGCTCTCGGGCATTCTCGCGGCGCAGCCGTTTTCGACCACGATGTTCTGCGACGAATCGCTGTCGAGCCGCCCGATGGATCGCGTCATGAATCCGTTCTCGCAGTTGGGAGCGAAGTTCTCCGCACGTGACGGACGCTTTCCTCCACTGCGTGTCGATGGCGGCAAGTTGACCGCCATGCGTATGGCGAGCGCTCAGGAGTGCCTTGGCTTCTTCGAGTGCGGCGACTGCGGTCTCGCGGCTGACGGAAGGGAAGTTGTCGAGGAACTCATCCAATTCACGATGACGGTTTCGCGTTTCATGGAGGACCTCTGAACCTTCGGTCTATCAGGGACTGCTATACGCCCGATCCAAAGCTCGACGCAATTCCTCGGTCGTGTGCTCGGACATGGACCGTCGCAATTCCTGCTACGGCGTTGACCTCAGCAACGGCTCGCGAGGCCATCACTTTGCCGCTAAACCCCGCATTCGCAATGGCACAGCAGACTTCGCATGCGCTGCCCAGACATGGGTCCGCGCGCTGGTGCTTCAGGCTCCGAATGTCGAGTATCTAAAGAATGCCAACGAATCATCAAGCCTCGATCGGCATGGATGGAAACACCGGTATGGGCGCAATCAGAACGGTGAACAATGGAAACGCGACCGCACCGTCAGGGCCGACAAAGTCAATGGGTGCGTTGTTAAGTGGGCGAGGCTCGACAACACCAGCGACGAAATGAGAGCTCACGAGCTATTCGAGGAATTTGAGAGGTTTCGCGGTCGTGGCATCGGGGATCCGCCCTTGCCAGGCAGATTCTCGTCGAGGAGGATCCCCATCGCGTACCGGTGAGAACCGCCCTGGCTTCCTCAAGCGCAGCTACAGGCTGCTGTCCTCGTACATGGCGCCTAGTCGGCACTGGGGTGGAGTTTCGCATCGATGTGAATGGCGAAGCGGTGACCGAAGTCACCGCCATCCTGCCATATCCACCGAACGGAACTACGCGCCAACTTTGGCGGCGAGGGCGCGCATGTCGCGGGCCATCGACGCTGTGACGACGCTTAGTTCCGCGAGAAAGTAAAAGAACACAAGCGCGGCGAAACCGCCAAGGCAGCCCATCACGCCGAGTGAGAGTCCGCCCATAAAGCCAGCTTCCCCGCCACCGAAAGACGAACGGCCCATCATGGGAAGCGAGGGCCCGAAACCGCCCAGGGCAGCCATTGGATTGATGTCCGCGAACCACATGGCGAGACATCCGCCAACGCCGAGGCAGACCATCAGCGTCGCGTAAACTTCACCGGTGAGCCGGAAGAGCTGCGAAACAATTGGCATGATCACGAAGCCGCTCGAGTTGTCGATTGCTTTGATCGCGGCGGCGCGATACCAGAAAATCTGAGCGACCGCCGCCAAGCCAGCGAGCAAGATCACAGCAAAGAGGATCAATCCAAAGGCGGATTTTGGTTCGCCTTTGAAAGCCATCGACATGACGCCGAAGCAGGCGATCAAGCCCGCCAAGAGGAAAAAGGCGCCCGTGATCTGGATCGCCGTTGCGACCACCTTGCGGATGAAACCGCCGGTGTTGAGCGAATCCAGAACCGGATAGAGAAACAAGAGGGGGTTGCGGCGAGGTCCGAAGACCTGCGCGGCTGGAGGCGGGAAGGGTGCAGCTTGAGGATGCATTTCGACGATCCTTTCTTGTTCGTGCGAGCCGTCTAGCGGCCAACGAACTTCAAAACACGATTCGCATTCGCCTCGGCAATGTTGAGGCTGGTCTTGGCGGATTCCCAATCGCTCTGAGCGATTTCTTTCTTCGCGGTGTCGAGAGCCATGTGCATGCGCGTCATCGCGGCCAGGACATCTGGATGCAGCGTGTGCCCTTGCTGCGCGACGTTCTGCCTGATCGGCGCGATCGTATCTTCAGCGATCTGAATCTTCGATGTCACGGAGATGAGGCGTTCCTTCAACTCGTCGTATTCCTGGCGCGCGGCCGGCGTGTTCGCCGAAGGTGCCGCTGGCATGGTGAATTCCTGCGCGCGTTCGCGCGGTGGCGGGACTTCAATCGGCGCACGGCGGGTTTCCTGCTGCTGTTGTTGTTGCATGCCGCCGTTGAGAGGGATGCTCGCATAGACAGGAATCGATCCGCCCAGAGCGCGGACGCGTCCCGCAAGGAACATCATCTGGCCCTGCACACGCGGATCGTTGGGATTGCCTCCCGCCACACCATTCAAGAGAATGATCGCGTTGTTGAAAGTCCCCAATGCGGCATTGCGATTTCCATATTGCGGGTTGTCCTGGAAGATACCGATTTGCTGATAGGCACCGGCGACCTCGACCGCCAATGCGGCATCCTGGTCGCAATGCGGCCGCATGCCATCGAGGTAACGGATACTTCGGTCCATCAACTGTTGGCGTCCCGGTGTGAAGCCTGGGCGGATAGACCAGGCCGCGGCAAAGTCGGTTTCAAATGCCCGGCGCAGTTGACGTACCTGATCGAGACGTCCACCGGCATTGGGATTGCGTCCCGTTGCTGCCACGCTCTGTGTGCGGCCGCCCGCCTTGCCGCCGGTGTCGAGTATATCGAGTAGCGACCGGATCTGTGCCTCTCGATCCTCCGCCTTGTTCGACAGCATACGCGCTTCGAGCGTCTGCCACGCGCCGAATCCGACAGCGAGCACCAACACGGCGGCGGTGCTGACCGCTATACGATTTCTCTTCACAAATTTCAATCCTCTTTCGACCAGCGAATCTTTGCGCGCAAGGACAGAGCGGCCATCCAAAAAGCGCTGTAAGTCGTCTGCAAGCTCTTTCGCCGTGGCGTAGCGCTCTGTTGGATCGCGCTGCAATGCCATCAACACGATGTTGTCGAGATCGCCAATGATGCGCTTGCGAAGCTGCTGTGTGGTTTCGGGCGTGCGTTGCAGATCCTCACGGATTCGCGTGCTGGGCTTCGGCGGATCGATGCCCGCCATGATGTTCGCCACCTTGGCATGCGGATCGTCATAGGGCAACTGTCCCGTCAGCAGGAAGTAGAGGATCACGCCTAGCGTATAGATGTCAGAGGAGCCGGTGACTTGTCCGCCATAGATCTGTTCCGGACTTGCATAGCCAGGGGTGAGCAGCCGCTCCTGCGCAGCTGTCAGTTCTGGATTGCCTTGTTGTTTTGCGATGCCGAAATCGAGCAACTTTGGAGTTCCATCGTTGGTGACGAGGATGTTGGCGGGCTTGAGATCGCGGTGCACAACGCGATTGGTGTGCAGGTAATCGACGGCTTCGCACATCTTCTGAAAGAGTTTGATGCGGTCTGTGATGGCGAGCTTATTCTTGTCGCAATAGTCATCGAGCGGAAGGCCTTCGATAAAGTCCATCACATAGTACGGCATGCCATCCGGCAGATCGCCGCCATCGAGAATGCGGGCAATGAAAGGATGATCGAGGTTCGCGAGTGTTTGGCGCTCTTCGCGAAAGCGGCGCAGAAAATCTTGCGTGACCTGATCGCCGCGCAGCACCTTCAGCGCGACGGCCTTGCGGAAAGCACCGTCATCGCGCATCCCCAGATAGACAATCCCCATACCACCGCGGCCAAGTTCGCGGATCACGCGATAGGGTCCGATCATCTGCGTGGATTGCGCCTGCGCTTGGGCGGGAGTTTGCAGAAAAGTCCCGGCATCCGCCTGCGCCTGCACGAGCGCATTGAGTTCGGCTCGCATCGATTCGTCTTTGCCGCAGGCGAACTTCAGAAACGCATCCCGCTGTTCAACCGGCTTGGTCATCGCGGAATCGAAGATCTTTCGCATCATGGCGAAACGATCTACGGATGGAGCCGTGGGCTCTGCGACTCTTTCCAGCATCCGCAGGATCTCGACCCGCATCCCCATATCGTTCGCGCAGGCATCGCGCACAAAGACGTCGCGTTGTTCGACAGGCTTTGTTTTCGCGGCATCGAAGATCCGCTGCAACGTTGCCCCGCGGTCTGGCTGGGGTTCGGATTTAGGCAAAGCCCGTGCGATCTCCTCATACATCGAGTCGTCGCCCGAACAGGATTGCTTCGCATACTCCGCCCGATCCTCCCCCGGCAGCGTCATCGTGCGGGCGAAGATTTCCCGCATCACCGCACCGCGATCGGGCTTCGCCGGTTGCTCGTAAGCCTGCAGCATTCTGAGGATCTCGCTTCGCATCGCCTCATCGTCACGGCAGGCTTGCCGCAGCCAGGGGTCACGCTGTTCTTGCGAAAGATTCAACGCCTGCGCGAATGCCTCGCGGACATATGACGCGCGATCCCAAGGCAGATGTTTGGCGATCTCCCGATACATCGCCTCGTCACCACCGCACTGCTCGCGGACATACGAAGCGCGTTGACCAGCGGAGAGATTCATCGCTTCATCGAAGATGACGCGCATCCGTTCGCGACGAGCTTTGTCCGCATCGTCGGGCTCGCGGCCTGAATCCAACAGCGCCTGGATCTCCGTGCGCATCGCGTCATCCCCACCGCAATTGAAAAGCAAGAACGCCGCTCGTTCCCGCGGTGGACGTGCCTTGGCCTGTTCATATACTTGCCGAAGCTTGGCATGATCCATCTCTTATCTCCCCGTGAGCGCTTTCTCTAGGCGCTCGAGATGCCCGGATGCGCGCTTCGTCCATTTGCGCGCATCGCTCCAGCGGCTCTCTTTGATCGCCGCTTCGGCATCGTCGAGCGCCATTTCCACCCGCAGCGAGCGTCCCTTGATCTCTGGATGCAGCACATGGCCATCCTCTTTGACCCGGGCTTCTATGTTCGAAACCGTCTGGAAAATTGCCGTCGCCCGCGCGGCAACATCGTCGAATTCGGATTTCACTTCGCGGTCGCTCGGCGCACCGGTGAAGGCCAACATCGCCAGCCATACCAGCGCGGGCACTACTTCTTCTCCGCGCGGTCGCCGGCCTGTGGAGCTATGGTTCCGCTGTACGAACCGATCGCGATCTTTTCGCGCACAGTGCCGATGGTGAGCGTTCCAATCAGGTTCGATTCCTGATCGAGCACTTCACCCGTTGCAGGATCTTTGATCGCTTTGCCCAAGCGCGAGACGTCGAAGCGGTCGCCCACCTGCACGCCGGCGTTGGTTCCCGCGTTGATGTATACCGTCGATCCACTCACGCTGGCGACGTTCGCGGAAATCTCGATCTGCTTCGCTCCAATGCCTGCGCTTTGTTGATTCACCTGATCGGCAAGCTTATCGACACAATCCATAACCGCCTCGCCGATGATCGTTTCGGCAAAGTTCGAAGAGGTCATGTCGGATGCGGCACCCAACCGGAAGCCGCCGACCAGCAGAGCCAAACCGCCAGCTTTGCTCTGCCGCTTGGATTCGCCGCGCGCCTCGCCCGTTTGGATGATTTCACCGGATTCGGAATCGACGATACGATAGTTCATCGCGACCACCGCTTT
>CAZCPL010000035.1:0-27812 GCA_964500255.1 uncultured Solibacteraceae bacterium
AGATTGCACAGCCGCAGAACCCGAAGACCGTGGTGCGCAAGGAAGCGTCAGAGACGGAAGACGAGGAGGCCGACGACGGCGACGACGACGAGGAAGAGGCGATCGCCAGCGGACCGGACCCGGAGGAGACCGCGAAGCGCCAGCGCGGATTGCCTTTCACGCTCGGCGATGCCACTGTCTTTCCGGCAGCCAACGATCCGGACAGTCGGCGCGCCTCGTGGTTCACATCGGGCTTGTTTGCGATGGACCATCAGCTCTCGCCCAGGCTCAACTATCGCGCGGCCTATCAGATCGTGGACACGCGCCGCAGCTTTCCCAACGGCCCTGGCGGCATCGGATTCCAGCCGCTCATCCGCGATGAATCCACATTCAACGGACGAATCGATACCGCCCAGGTTCGCATGAATCACACCGGGAATCGCAACTTGCTTTCGAGCGGCTTCGAGTGGGAACGCGAAGCATTCGACAATGGCGGTCTGACGCTGGCCGCGAATCCGGCCGCGAACTCGGGTTACCGCGCACAGGTGTCGCAACGTTCGATGGCGGTGTTTGCGGAAGATCGGATTCGGCTGCTGGCGTCGAAGTTGCAGATCACGCTGTCTGGTCGCGCGCAGACTTTTGACTTGCGCAGGCCAATGGTTTCAGGAAGCCTGCCTGCCTATTTGACGGCGGAGGTTCCTTCGCCTCCGAACGCGTTCACCGGCGACGTTTCGGCGATGTATCGCTTTGAGAAGACCAACACTAAGCTTCGCGCTCATGTTGGAAATGCCTTCCGCGCACCGTCGCTGTACGAACGTTATGGCACTGGATTTTTTGGCGGGACTTTCACTCCCTATGGCGATCCTCGTCTTGCCCCAGAACGCTCGATGGGTGGCGACGCGGGTATCGATCAATACATCGCCGGGCGGCGTCTGCGGGTGTCGGCGACCTACTTTTACACATCGCTGCGGTCGGTTGTGGGGTTCGATTTTTCAGGCCTGGTGAACCGCACAACGGATCCTTTCGGCCGTTCGTCGGGATACTACAGCACCAACGGCGGTCTTGCCCGCGGCGTCGAAGTTGAGACGCAAGCGGCGCTGTGGCGGGGTTTCCAGATTACTGGAGCCTACACGCACACGAGGACGCTCGAGCGGCGCATGATTGCGGCTGGCACCTTGAAGACGCCGCGAATTTACGAACACACGGTCGCCATCGCAGCATCCCAAACATTGCGCCGCGTCACACTGACCGCGAACTTTCTCGGGTCTCCGGAGTTCATCGGGGTGATCTCGGGACGGGCGGTTTCCTGGGCAGGGCCTCGCCGCCTCGATGCGACGGCAAGCTATAAGTTGAAGATCGGCGAGCGGTTCAAACCGGAACTCTTTGGGCGTGTCGAAAACATGCTCGGACAAAACTACTACGAAGACGGCTTCCGCACGCCCGGCCGCTGGGCTGTGGCTGGCTTGCGGCTTTCCTTCTAAGGGGTCATTCATTTATGTCGATTGCAACCAAACGAGGCGATACCGGCCAGACTGCGCTTCCGGGTGGTACGCGTGTGTCGAAATCGGACGCGCGCGTCGACGCCTACGGAACCGTTGACGAACTCATCTCGTCGATGGGATTCGCACGCGCCATCTGCCCGGATGAGGACCTCCGCGTGCTCACCAAAGAGCTGCAGCGCGAACTGTTCAAGGTGGGTTCGGCGATCGCCACTCCGCCTGACACCCGCAAGGGCGTTCCTGAAATTGGCCTCGAGATGGTGGAACGGCTGACTGCCGAGGTCCACCGTCTCGAGGCGATCGAAGGCGTGTTGGGCGACTGGTCGATTCCCGGTGAAGACGCGTGTTCCGCGGCCTATGACGTGGCTCGGACGATCTGCCGCAGAACCGAACGGCTCGTGGTTGGCTTGATCGAGAGCGGGGTGGAGATTCAACCGAACGCGCTTGCTTACATCAATCGATTGTCCGATCTGCTGTGGCTGTTCGGACGCGTTGTGGAGGTGCGTTTGGGGCTTGATTCCAAGCTGCGAACCAACGCCGGACCGAGGTGGTCGAGAGCCTGGTAATGATCCGCTGTTTTTCGCGTTGGATGACGGTGACATTTCCGCAGCCTTACCGCTGTGTGAGTTGGGCTGTGATCAACGGGGGTGTCGCGGTCACCGACACGGTGGCGTGGCTGTTTCTCGAAATCGACGAGATCGAAGAGTGCGGCGACATCCGGCAATGGTTCCGCGATCGTCTTTCGAAAGACGGGCTCGAACACGCGGTGGGCTTGCTCACCAGCCGACGTTTGCATCGCTATGTGGAATCCGGCGCGGGTACGCGATGCCATGCCGTAGCGACGGTTGGGATGAGCAATGCGCTGGCAGCGGGCGATCCTCCTGCAGGTCCTCCGCATTCGGGCACGATCAATATTCTGTGCGTAATTTCGGTTTCACTGACCCCGGAAGCCGAGCTCGAAGCGTTGGCTTTGGCTGCGGAAGCCCGCACGGCTGCGGTTCGCGATGCGCGGATCCCTAGTATCGTTTCCGGTATCGACGCGACCGGAACGGGAACGGATTGCGTTGTCATCGCACATCCTGGCGGTCTTGGCGCAGAGCTCTATTGCGGCAAGCATACTGAGCTTGGGCATCTCATCGGAAAGCACGTCCGTGAGGCCGTGCATAAGGGCGTGGAAGAGTGGCTGCGGGAGTTCCGACCGTGAGAGCGCGAGCGATTTTCGTTGGAGGAACCGCGTCGCATGTGGGCAAGAGTTGGATGTCCACAGCGATCTGCCGTCACCTGCGAGATCGCGGGTTCCGGGTGGCTCCTTTCAAAGCGCAGAATATGTCGAATAACTCGTTCCCCTGCTCGAACGGGGGTGAGATTGGCCGCGCGCAAGTGGCTCAAGCCGAGGCCTGCGGGCTCGATCCCGAGCCTGACATGAATCCGGTGTTGCTCAAGCCGAACTCGAACATGGGCAGCCAAATCATTGTGAACGGCAAGGTTTGGAAGTCGCTTTCGAGCCGCGATTACTTCGCGCAAAGCAGCTTCTTGCGGCAGACCGCGCTCGATGCTTACGACAGGCTGTCGAAACGGTTCGAGTATATTGTGATCGAAGGCGCGGGCAGCATCGCGGAACTGAATCTCAAGCAGCGAGACTACGTCAATCTTTCGATGGCGAAAGCCGCTGAAGCACGTGCATTGCTGGTTGCGGATATCGAACGGGGCGGCGTGTTCGCTGCGATTTTGGGCACGCTGGATCTTCTCGAACCAGAAGAACGCGCACTGGTTCGAGGTTTTGCCGTAAACCGGTTTCGCGGCGATCCGGCGCTGTTCGCCGATGGTGTAAAGATCCTGGAAGCGAGGTCTGGATGCGCCTGCCTTGGCGTCTTTCCTCGCGTCGACGACATCCCGTTGCAAGAAGAAGACAGCGTGGCACTGGACGAGAATGTGGGCGTTTCCTCGTGTGCGATCGCGATCATCCGATTGCCGCAGATTTCGAACTTCACCGACTTTCGCTTATTGCGCGCGAATTGGATCTCGCATCCAGTGGAACGCGAATTCGAATGGATCATCGTTCCTGGCGCGAAGAATACGATTGGCGCGCTGGAGTGGATGCGATCGCGCGGTCTGGATCGATGGATACTCGCACAACATGCGCGCGGGGCCAAAGTGCTTGGCGTTTGCGGGGGATTTCAAATGCTTGGGGAATCGATAGAGGATCCGCATGCGATGGAACATTCCACGCCGCGCACCGTCGCGGGGTTGGGCTTGCTGCCCGCGAGAACAGTGCTGCAACCACAAAAGGTTGTGCGCGTGGTTCGCGCGGAAGTTGGCGGCGTCTACGGCGGGGCTTATGAGATCCATCTGGGCGAGACATCGTGCGATCTGCCTCCGTTTGCGAAACTCGACGACGGAGTCGACGGCGCAATCATCAAAAGAACTTTTGGCACATATTTGCATGGGGTCTTTGAGAACTTTGCCTTGGCTTCGGCGTTCTTTGGATGCGGCAACGTTCTCGATGAAACGGCGCAACCTTACTATCGCCTTGCCGCATGGTTCGAACAGAACGCCGACCGCAAGCTGTTTGAGGAACAGTTTCTATGATGGATGTGCTCGCCGCCGCGGCGCTTGATATCGCAATCGGAGATCCGCGCTGGTTGCCGCATCCGGTGCGGGCGATCGGACTATGGATCTCGAAACAAGAAGCTATTTTGCGTCGCACGTCGATCGGATTGCGATTCGCAGGCGTGCTGTTTTGGTTCGGAACCGTCGTGCCGGTGGCGGCACTGGTCTCAGCATCCACTTGGTGGATGCCGTTGAGTGCGATCTACTGGATCTTCTCATTTCTCGCGATACGCGATTTGGATCGGCACGCAACAAGAGTCATCGACGCGCTCAGAGCCAATGAAATCGGCCTCGCGCGCGAACATCTTTCATGGATCGTCGGCCGCGACACGGCGAGGCTTGAGGCTCCGGAGGTCATTCGCGCGGTGATTGAAACGGTTGGCGAAAACCTAGGCGATGGCATCGTCGCACCGCTGTTCTTTCTCGCCATTGGCGGACCCGCTGCGATGGCGGCATACAAGGCCGTGAACACACTCGACAGCATGGTTGGATACCGCAATGAGAAGTATCGCGATCTTGGTTGGTTTTCGGCACGCGCCGATGATTGGGCGAACTGGATACCCGCGCGCCTCACGGCCTTGTTGATTTGGCTTGTCAGCCTTGCGCCCGGTTTCTCGCTGCGCGAATCGATCCGCATTACGCTGCGCGATGGTGGTTCGCAACCGAGTCCCAACTCTGGCTGGCCTGAGGCTGCGGTCGCTGGGGCGCTCGGTATCCGGCTTGGTGGAAGCAGCGCTTACGGTGGCGTTGTGAGCAACAAAGCTTTTCTTGGGGATGCGACGCGAACGCTCGATGTGACTGTGTTTCCGCGTGTGCGCTTCATTTTGTACAGCGTGGCGCTGCTCTCTGTCGCCATTGTGTCGGTGATCCGGTGGCGATGAATCATCACGGTGGAAACATCTTCGCGGTTGCGCAACGCAACGGCTGGGATTGGCGCGACATCGCGGATTTCAGTGCGAGCATCAATCCGCTGGGTCCTTCGCCTTTGGTTAAACCTGCGTTGGAACAGGCGTTCGAGCGTGTGGTCCACTATCCCGAAATAGATGCTCTCGCGTTGCGTACCGCACTGGCGGAACATTGGCAGGTGGATGCGGGCCGCATCGTCGCAGGCAACGGAGCGACCTCGTTGATCCATTGGTTCGCGCGTTCGATTGGTATGCCGCCGGTCGCATTGGCGGCACCGGTGTTTTCAGAGTTTCATCGGGCATTCCCTTCTGCTGAGATCGTTTCGTTCGATGTTCGCGGGTGGCCTGCGGAAGGTTTGGTTGTTGTGACGCGCCCGGCAAACCCCACTGGCGCTTTCCCTGAAGGCCTTGACGATTACTTACGATCGACGACGAATCCTGTGATGGTCGATGAATCGTTTATCGAGTTCACTGGCAGGCCGTCGGTCATGACTCTACACCGCACCAACCTTTTTGTGCTGCGATCGCTGACGAAGTTCTATGCGATCCCCGGTTTGCGTGTGGGCGCGTTGATTGGTCCCGCTGAGACTCTCGCGCATTGGAACGCTGAGCCGTGGACGGTCAATGTCTGCGCGGAAGCAGCCGTGATCGCTTCGATCGGAGACAAAGATCACGCTCGCCGTACGGTGGAGTTTGTGCAACGAGAGCGCATGTGGTTGACCGATGAGTTGCGGGCGATCGCGGGTGTACATCCACAGCCGAGCGTCGCAAACTTCCTGTTGTTGGCTCTTGACGCACCCGCGCCGCCATTGGTGCGCAAGCTGCAATCGCGTAAACTTCTTGTGCGGGATTGTTCCGGATGGCCAGGCGTTCCATTCGAAAACGCGGTTCGTGTCGCGGTGCGCACGCGCGCCGAAAACCAACGCTTGTGCAAGGAATGGACATCATGAAAAGACTGCTTGCGGCGATCGCGCTCTGCGGCGTGCCTCTCTTGGCGCAGCAGCGCATCGTATCCACGGCTCCTGCCATCACAGAGACGCTCTACGCCTTGGGCGTTGGCGCGCGGGTGGTGGGCGTTTCGACATATTGTCACTTTCCTGCGGAAGCAGCAACCAAGCCAAAGATCGGCACGTATCTGCAGCCGAATGTCGAAGCCATCATCCGGCTCAAACCGGATCTCGTCATCATAGAACGGCTTGCGCCGCAAGCATTGGAAAAGCTGAAGGCAGCCGGGCTTCGGGTGCGACGAATCGATACCGGCAACGTCGCCACGAATCTGAGAATGATCGAAGACATCGCTACCGCAGTGCAACTTCCCGAAGCGGGTCTTGCTTTGTCGAAGCGCATCGCGACGCAACTTGCCGCCGTCGAAGCGAGCACTGCATCGCGCAAGAAGCTCCGTGTGACGTTCATTGTCGGCCGTACGCCGGGGAGACTCGAAGGCATCATCGCTGTCGGCAAAGGATCGTACTTGAATGAGCTGATTCAGAAGGCCGGCGGCACCAACATCTTTGCGGACTCTCCGATTACCTATCCCAAGATCTCACTGGAATCACTGGTAAGACTGCAGCCGGACGTGATTCTCGATATGGGCGACATGGCGGAAACCGTTGGCGTAACGGATGCGCACAAGAGATCTGTCGAAGCGCTGTGGCGAGCGCGGAATGAGATCAAGGGCCGCGCACAGGCGGTGGCGAGCGATATCTTTGTGGTGCCTGGTCCGCGAATGGTCGACGCTGCTCGCGAGTTCCGCCGCATCATTCACGGTGAACCGCCGAAATGACCGCAGCGTTGTATTCGTTGCAATCGGTAAGATACTGTCGCGCAGCCGCCGGGGAGGTGGTTCGCGAGGTCAGCCTCAGCGTCGCGCCCGGTGAGTTTGTGGCGCTTTGCGGATTGAATGGCGCGGGCAAGAGTACGCTGCTCAAGATCATGGCGGGATTGCTTGCGGGATATGGTGGCGCCTGCAAGTTCGACGACCGCGAACTCGCGCGCTGGAATCCGCGCGAGCTAGCGCGAAGCGTTTCGTTCCTTCCACAGTCGGCGGAACCGGCGGCGCGATTCACCGGAATCGAAGTGGTCCGCATGGGTCGCTATCCATTCGGCGCAGGCTGGGGCGAGAGCGAGAAAGATGTGCGCATCTGCGCTGATGCAATGCATTTGGCTGGTTGCGAAGAATTGAGGGATCGCTTTGTGAATCAACTGAGCGGCGGTGAACGACAACGTGTGTTGTTCGCGGCAGTGTTGGCGCAACAGCCGCGAGTGCTGTTGCTCGATGAGCCGGGGACGTTCGTCGACCTGCCGCATCAGATTCAAATGTTCCGAACGTTGCGGCAGCTTTGTCTGGAACAGAATCTCGCTTGCGTCACCGCCACACACGATTTGAACCTCGCCGCGTCGTTCTGCACGAGAATCGTATTGTTGGATCGTGGGCGAGTCGTGGTCGATGCTCCGCCTGCGGAGGCCCTGCCTGGGGATGCGTTTCGCCGCGTGTTTGGCAACCATGTGCGAGTTGAAAAGAGTGCTGAAGGATCGGTGAGAGTGCACTATGAAATCTGATCATCGCTTCTGGCCGCCGCTGCTGATGGTGGCGGTTATCGCGCTCACGCCGTGGCTTGGCTCGGAAATCGTATCGCCATCCGCGCTCGCAGATCCCAACGAGTTGTCGATATTCGTCACATTCCGCGTACCTCGCCTCTTGTTGGGCTTGCTCGCCGGTGCGGCATTGTCGATCGCGGGGTGCCTGTTTCAGGCGGTGCTGCGCAATCCTCTCGCCGACCCTTTCACCCTCGGTGTTTCGTCCGGAGCAGCGTTGGGTGCGGTCATTGTCATCTTCCTCGACATCGCCTGGATCTGGACCGGGTCAACCCTTGGCGCGATGGCCGCGCTGGGATTGATCGCATCGATGTTCATCCGTCAACGCCGCATCAGCGCGACAGGTCTCGTGCTCGCGGGTGTGAGCGTCAACAGCGTTTGCGCATCGTTCATCATCCTGTTGCAAAGCGTCTCAGGATTTGCAAAGTCATTCTCAGTCACAACGTGGCTGGTTGGATCGGTGGACTCACTTGCCTACTCTTCGCTCGCCTTCTACGCAGCCGTCATTGTTCCCTTGATGCTGTGGATCGTTTGGAAGGCCCCTGATTGGGATCTGCTTTCGATGGGTGACGCCTGGGCCGCGGGCCGCGGCGTGCCGGTTCGTACTTTGCTCGTACAAGCCTGCTTGGCAGGATCGATACTCACGGCGGCGACGGTCTCGCTGACAGGGCCTATTGGGTTTGTGGGCTTGATCGTTCCGCACCTCGTCCGCCATCGGACAGGCGCCAGCCATCGGGTTCTGATTCCTGCGGTGCTCTTTTGCGGAGCGGCGTTTCTCGCAACTTGCGATGCGCTCGCGCGCACGGTGTTGCGACCGGCCGAGATCCCAGTCGGCGTGATCACTGCGTTGATCGGCGGACCCGGATTGATTTGGATCCTGCGATCGGAAAGGAGCCACCTCTAAGTGGCGTTGATACTGATTGGCGGTGGAAGCCGCAGCGGCAAGAGCCGCTTTGCTCTCGAACTAGCGCAGCGCAAGGGCAGCAAGCCTGGATTCATTGCGACCGCGCAGGCCTTCGACGACGAGATGCGCGATCGAATCCGAAAGCATCGCCAGGAACGCGGCGAACATTTCAGAACCATTGAAGAGCCTGTCGATCTAGCTGGAGCGATCCAGAAAAGCGTCGAAGCCGGCTGCGATGCGGTTGTAGTGGATTGCCTCACTCTGTGGGTGAGCAATCTGATGCTGAGCGATCGCGAGGTGCAGGCCGAACCGGTCATTGCCGCTTGTCAGTCAAGCGCGACAATCATCCTTGTCACGAACGAGGTCGGTTGCGGGATTGTACCAGAAAACGCAATGGCGCGACGGTTTCGCGATCTTGCGGGATGGTTGAATCAGCGCATCGCCGAAGAGGCACAAGAGGTCTATTGGACAGTGTTCGGCATCCCCATGAAGGTGAAGTGAAGCATTGCTGCGCGCCGCTGTCCAATTCCTGACCATCGTTCCAGCGCCTGGCGCGCCGCATGTTGCGCCTGGGGCTGCCGCCGCGTGGTATCCGCTCGTCGGCGCCATGATCGGCGTGCTAGCCTGGCTCGCGTGGCGGACACCGATGCAGGCAACGGCGGCGATTGTCCTGGTGATCGTGATTACGGGTGGCCTGCACGAAGATGGACTCGCCGATGTTTGCGACGCGATCCGCGCCGGGCGGACACGTGAGGCGATTCTGCGGATCCTCAAAGACAGCCGGATCGGCGCTTATGGGGCCATCGCGATTGTGTTGTCGATCCTCGTTCGCTGGCATGCGCTTTCGCTTTGGAAGTCGCCGGATTGGACGCAGTTCGCCTTCGTCTTTGCATGCTCGCGCGGATCGATGGTGATGCTGGCGTTTTCAACGCCTTCGCTATCCGAGGGGTTGGGCGAAGCCTTTCGCAACAGCATCCCGAAGAGTGCGCCATGGTTGGTGGCACTGCAATGCATGGCCGTTGCGTATTTTTGCAACGGATGGATGCCGTTGCTGGTCGTGATCTTGTCCATCGTTTTGATTCGTTTTTGGTTGCTGCGTCGAGTGGGCGGATTCAATGGGGATTGTCTGGGATTTCAATGCCAGATCGCAGAAGCGGCGGCGATGGTGGTGTTCGCTTGCCGCTAGTTCATTTGATTCGTCATGGGCGTCCTGTATTGACGGGCGTGATGTTGGGACAAGTTGATTCGGCACTCGCACCACAGAGCATCGAGCCTTCCGGGCTGGATGTTCGGTCGGTGTTCACGAGTCCGCTGCAAAGGGCTTCGCAAACGGCTGCGAAGTTGTTTCCAGATCGCCAGGCGATTGTGGTTCCGCAGTTGGCGGAAATCACGCTTGGTGAATGGGACGGCCTTGCGTGGAACCAGATTGAAGCGCGTTGGCCTGGATTGGCCAGGGCGAAGCTCGATGACTGGTATGGGATCCAAGGGCCCGGTGGTGAGACATGGGGCGAGTTCGAAGAGCGAGTGCGTGTCGCCTGGAACAGTGTCGTGAAGGCCGCGTCGCCTTGTGCCGTGGTTGCCCACGCCGCGGTGAATCATGTGTTGTACCGGTTCGCCACCGGTGACGAACCGGTCAAACAGCAAGGGCATTGCGAGGTGATTTCAGTTGAGACCATTCGATATCCAGCCCATCGCCAACGAACGGCTCGATCGTGAGATCACGGCCCGTTGGAATTCATTGACCAAACCGCCTGGTTCGCTTGGGCGTCTTGAAGACGCTGTGCGCTGCTTTGCTTTGCAGCGGGGCCTGGCGCGCCCGACGATGCGCCGCAAGAGCATGTATGTATTTTGCGGCGATCACGGTGTGACTGCCGAAGGCGTGAGCCCGTATCCAAGCGAAGTGACGCGGCAGATGGCTCTAAACTTCGTTGCGGGTGGCGCGGCGATCAATGTTTTGTGCAGGCAGAACAACATTTCGCCGGTTATTGTCGATGCAGGTATCAATGGTGAACCCGTGCCTGGCGTGATCGGCAGACGCATTGGTTCGGGTACGCGCAACTTCGTTGTGGAATCCGCCATGAGCCGTGATGAGGCGTTGAGAGCCATCGAGAGTGGAGCGAAACTCGCGGCAACCGGAGATGACGATATACGGGGCGTGGGCGAAATGGGCATCGGCAACACGACCTCTGCGAGCGCGCTGTTGTGCGTGTTCGCGGACGTGGATCCGGTGGAAGCCGTAGGCCCTGGAGCGGGGCTAACGGCGACCGGTGTATCGAAGAAAGCGGAGGTCATTCGCAAGGCGCTCGCGCTCCATCGTCCCGATGCTAAGGATGCCGTGGGTGTAATCGCACAAGTTGGCGGATTCGAAATCGCCACGATGGCGGGCTTCTTACTCGGTTCCGCCGAGCGGCGCATCCCTGTCATGATGGATGGCTTCATCTCTTGCGCGGCCGCGTTGGTGGCGAGCCGCATCGATACTGGAGTGCTCGACTATCTATTGTTTTCGCATGAATCCGCAGAACCAGCTCATGCGAGAATGCTTGCGGAGCTTCGCGCGGAGCCTCTACTGCGGCTTTCGATGCGCCTCGGCGAAGGTTCCGGCGCAGCGTTGGGCATTCTTCTTTTAGAGCAATCGCTCGCGCTCTACGATGGCATGGCGACGTTCGAAGAAGCTTCCGTCAGCAATAGGTAATCGGCGAGCGAATCGACCCGGGCACGGGTTTGGGTTGGAAGTTCGTGGATCTCGGGGGTAGCAGACGTTTGCCGATGGCGAGTTCGATCACTTCTTCACAAGTGAATGCGGGCACGAAAATAATCGCATCCGCGTCGCCGTGGATGCTCCAATCCAGTCCTTTTGCCGTGAAATCCGCGCAATCCCAAAGCAAGCGCATCTGCTGTTCAGCCGTCAGACCGTCGCAATCGTAGTGCTCGGTGCGGCCATTCTCGCGAACACCTAAGCCAGCGCCACCTACTGGCCGGCGGAATCCAAGTTGTTCTTTGAGCCCCTCGAGCCAACCCGCCGGAGCGCGATGGATCACACGGTGGGCTGACCTGATCTGCAATTGTTTCGCGACGATCGCCTGCACTTGTACGGGCCGCCCAGACTCAGCCGAAAGACGTCGTGCCGCGGCGATGCGGTGATGTCCATCGGCGATGATCCGCTGGCCATCGGCACACAAAATCAACACCGGTGTCTCTTGCGGCAACCCGTTGCTCCACGCTTCCGCAATGGGATCCACCAGGGCGGCAATCACCTGCTCATGGGCAAGCGGAGAGTGCTCATCGACGGTCAGCGCTTCGCTGGAACTTCCCAAACGGTGGCCCCGATGTAGCGTTCGCTGTCTCCGCTGTCGTTGAAATAGTAGGCGCTGACGAGTTTGCCATCGGGGCGCACCACGGTCCGCGTATAGCCGAGATCGCGATCGCCGCCGTCTTGGCGCAGGATCAGTTCATCGCCCCGCGTCTTGCCTTCGTCATCGCTCACTCGCGCGCGAATGCTGTACGGAACGGCGCGATGTCCGTAAACTGCGCAGAGGCGGCCATCTTTCAAGCGCACAAGACTGGCGGGATTTCCAGAATTGCCGGTGATGTGCGGCGTGATGCGCGACACCGTTTTCCACGTTGCGCCATCGTCATCGGAACGCGCGAACTCGATGAAATTCTCATTGCCTTCTTTACGGCGAATCGCCGATACGATGGTCTTCGCCGAAAGCCTGAGCGACGAGGGCATGATCGAAAAGCCCTTTTCCCCGGGCGTCGAAGCAACGCCGATCTTGTTCCAAGTGACGCCGCCATCGGTCGTGCGGATGCAGAAGACCTCGCCCTCTTTGCCATTGTTGAGGGCCGCGGTGATGAACATCGTCATGCTGCGCTGACCGTCCACGATGTAATCCGTTCGAGCCATGATGCCCTTGGTTCCGAACGTCGGGATGTTGAATGGCCCGTTCCAGTTCTTGCCGCGATCGTACGAATAATAGAAGCGCGACGGGCCGATGTCCTTATCCATCATCCGCGCGGTAAGCGCGAAATCCTTGTGCGTGAAGTCAATGGCGGTCTTATTGTCGACGGCTTCTTTGCCACCGTCTTCTGTCGGGACACCCGCCATTCTTCCACCGGGCGGGGGCAACAATGACAGGGGTTTCTCGATGGTCCAAGTCTCGCCCCCGTCTTTGCTACGCCCAAGAAGATGCTCTTCTTTCTGGCTGTAGTCGATGGCGTGGATCGAACGATTGACTTTGAACTTTCCGGATTCAAAGCCGACGACGATTTCGTTACCCCAGGCCCAGATACCGTGGTTCGCAGGCCAACCCGCATAGCGGCCCGCGGTCTTGTAGACAACTACGTTCTTTGCGTTGGCAACGGCTTGCTCACCGGCATGCAAAAGCGCGAGAGTACTCGCGAATCCAATCAGGACAGTCTTCATGGTCAACGCCTAAAATACCATCCTCAGTGCGAGTTGCAAAACGCGCGGCGGGTTCGCGGCGGTGATGCGCATGAAGTTGCCGTTGTTGAGCGCGCTCGTCGGATTGCCAAGATTGACGCGATTCAACGCATTGAAGGCTTCGAAGCGGAAGGTGGTAGTGAAGCGCTCATTCACGCGGAAGTCTTTAGCAAGGCCGAAATCAACATTGGCGAGCCCGGGACCATAGTAGGTATTGCGTCCGATGGTTCCGAAGGTTCCGAGAGCGTTGGGCCGGAACACGGACTTGCGCAGATACTCGGTCACGATATCGTTGCGACTGCGGTTGCCGTCGATGATCGCGTTGCCGGTGTAGTCGACACGTTGGCCGCCGGTGCCGGAGCGCGCATTGTCGACCCCGCTTCCAACCGAGAACGGCTGGCCGGATGTGAGATTCATGATGGCGTTCAGGTTCCAACCTCCGAGAGCGAAGTTCACAGCGCGTTTTTGAAACTTCACGGGCAGTTCCCAAAGGCCGGAGAAGTTGAACACATGCGGGCGGTTGTAGTCCGATAGTGCCTTGTCAAAGGCCTGATTGTTGGGGTTTGTACGAACCTGTCCGGTTCCCTTGTTCGCCGAAGTATCGTCAATGGATTTCGAGAACTGATAATTCGCAAGAATCGTGAAACCTTGACGGAAGCGGCGTTCGACGGTCCATTGGAAGGCGTGATACGTGGAGTTGCCGACAGCTTCCACGAGCGTCGACATACCCATGGCCGGCGCGAAGGGGCGGCGTTGATTGGTCGTCGCCGTCGTCACGCCGGGCGCATAGACGGCGGCGTTCAGTTCACGCAGAGTCATGAGTCGCGTGCCTTTCGAGGCGGCGTAGGCACCGCGAGTCACAAAGCCGCCCCAGATCTCGCGTTCGAGAGTGAGGTTCCAGGATTGGATGTACGGATTACGGAAATCCGCAGCATTGAGAAACTGCGAGGTGAACTGCGGAAACACTGCACTCGAAGGCGGCGTCTTGGATGCGGGGAACGGATTGGTCGTGCCCGCCCAGGGATCGGAAAAGCTGTTGGTATTGGATCCGAAGACAGTGACAACAGTTCCAAACGGAGCCTGATTGGCTTGCGAGTTGGTTGCGATGGCGTTGAACGAATCGAAGAAGACGCCGTATGCACCGCGCAACGCGGTCTTGCCGTCGCCAAACACGTCCCAAGCGAAGCCAAGCCGCGGACCGATGTTTCCCCAACTTGTGGGAACGGTGCCGCGAGAGACGCCGGGATCTCCTGCGTAAATCACGCCTTTGGGTGCATTGATGTAGCGCTTCGATTGTTCCGCAGGTCGCCAGACACCGACCTTATCGAGCGTATCGGTGAAGGGGAAGAAGGGTTCCCAACGCGCACCGACATCGAGCGTGAAGCGCTTGGTGACTTTGAACGAATCCTGCACGAAGAGCCCAATGCGCTTGAAGCGGGTTTCTTTGTATTCGCCGATTCCTTGCGTCAGCGAGTTGAAGGATCCGAGCATAAAGTCCGCGAGCCCGTCGGAAGTGAACGGGGCCGCGCCATTGAAGCTCCACTGGCCGTTGGCGCGGAAGTTGTTGATGATGTCGTTGCCGCCTTGGCCGTACTCGCCTCCGAACGTGAGACTGTGCTTGCCCTTGGTCCAACGTAACGTATCGAGATACTGATACTCGCGGCGGGGGAAGGCATTCGTGTCGCCGGTATTGATTCGGAAGTAGCCGGCGATATCGATGTCCCACTTGATGATGGGGTCGTTGTAGTATTTGAGACCGAGGCTCGCCAAGCTCTTGTCCGGCTGCGGTGGAACGAATTTGCCGTCAGTCCGATTGACGCTGAACAGTGCCTGATTGACGAGGGTCGGACTCAACGTATGCGTATCGGTGAATGAGATGGAGTTGTTGAACCACTGTCCTCCGCTGGTTTGCTCGAGAACGTTCTTGGGATTCAAGAATGCCGGAGATTCGGCCCATGATTTGTAATAACGCACCGAAAAGCGATTGTTCTGTGAGATCTGGTGATCGCCGCGAGCCATGAACTGATGATCGTTGCTGGGCGTGGCGACGATGGTGGAGACGCGTCCTGAAGCGCCACCATCCGGCAAAGACGAATCGACGATCGCGCGGCTGACTGGATGGATTCTCGAAACCGGGATGATATTGCCCGCAAACGGTGCGTTTGTCAACGGATCGCGCAGTGCGCGGGTCAGTTGCGAGAAATTGCCTGCGCGCTGCAGCGTGGTGGGCACGATGCGTTGCACTTCTGAAGGAACCTGGCGCAAAAGCGTCGCCTGATAGGAAGCGAAGAAGAAGGTTTTGTCCTTGATGACAGGGCCGCCAACGGTGCCTCCGAACTGGTTGCGCTTGAGGCCATCCTGGCGACGGCGGCCAGTGGCGGGGTCGGCGGGGCCGAAGAATCCCGTGGCATTGAAGGCCTGATTGCGGACGAATTCGAAGGCGCTGCCGTGCAACTGATTGGTTCCGGACTTGGTGACGGCGTTGACGAGTCCACCGGATTGACGTCCGAACTCGGCGCTGAAGTTATTGGTCTGGACGCTGAATTCCTGCAGCGCATCGGGGTTGGGAAAGGGGTTGGGCGCATTCGAATAGGGGTCGTTGTTCTGCGCACCGTCGAGAACGTAGTTGGTGGCATTGGCGCGCCCGCCGTTGACGGAGACAGGCGTTGTCCCTGGATACGTAGTGCCAGAAGTAACGTCGGCGCGTTGATCCACAACGACGCCAGCGACGAGCCGCATCAACTGCGTGGCGTTGCGTCCGTTGAGCGGCAGTTGTTCGATACGGCGTTGATCGATGACTGTTTTCAACGTGGCGCTGGTCGTATCCACGTTAATGATGTTGCTCGATACAGTGACACTCTCGGCGGTTCCGCCGACGTTCATACTGGCGTCGACTCGGGCCGTTTCGTTCACTTGCAGCCGCAGGTCGCGGACTTCAAAAGATTGGAATCCTTTGGCTTCGACACGTAGAGTGTAAACGCCGACAGGGAGATTGCGCAGCAGGTAGCTGCCCTCCGCATCGGCGGTTCCATCGAATTGAGTTTTGGTTCCGGTGTTGGTTGCTTTCACCGCGGCGTTGGGAATGACAGCACCAGTGGCGTCTTTCACCGAGCCCGTTATAGAAGCGGTAACGTTCTGAGCGGAGGCGAGCGATACACAGGCAAGGAATGAGGCTATGACCCGAGTCAACATGGGCGGGATCATATCACAGTTTAAGCCGTCTTCATCATCTCTTCCCATGTCACTTCGCGTTTTGCATCGATTGCCATTTGGCCGAGGATGGAAGTGAGTGTACTTTCCGCCGCGCGAACGCCAACATTTTCCGGCTTGCCGTCTTTGATGCGTTGGACGAATGCGCCGAGGGCATCGACCGTGATGTCCTGCGTGGATTTCTCTGTCGTGAGAGGTCCGGGGCCAGTGCTATAGCTCCAATATTCACGCGCCGTTTCGATGTAGCCCTTGTCGCAGATGTAGCGTTCGCGATTCGAACGGTACCAGCGAGGCGTCATCTGCGAGCCGGTGAACGTCATCTGGACGCGATCGGGATAGTCGTAAGTGACGCTCAAGTGATCGAGTAGATCGCCGCGTTTTTCCACCGTGCGCCCACCGGTTCCAACGGCTTTAAGCGGATGCGAGCCGAGGAACCAATTGATCGCGTCGAGGTTGTGGACGTAGGTTTCCACGATCACTTCGCCGAAGGTCGCGCGCCAGAGTTTCCACTGATCGAGCTTCTCTTTCTCGTTGCGTGGAGGCGGCATGGGCGGCTCGTTGCCTGCAAGTGCGAACTTGAGAAACTCGCCGTGCACTTCGCGCACTTTGCCCAACGTGCCCGACTCAAGCAACTGCTTGGCTTTGACGTAGACGCCGCCGTAGCGCTGCTGAAATCCGAAAGTGATGTTGATCTTGCGATCTGCGGAATCGGCTGCGCGCATCACGCGTTTGCATCCGGCGACATCGAGCCCCGCAGGCTTTTCCATGTAGATGTGCTTGCCTGATTTCACTGCGGCTTCGAAGTGTTCGGGATGCAGATAGACTGGCGTCGCGATCATCACGGCGTCGATGTTCTTGTCGTTGAGAAGATCTTGAAAGTTGCTATAGGACTTGGCATCCGGCGCGCCGATCTTTGCCTTGGCTTTGGCCATCTGCTCTTCGACAACATCGCAGACGGCGACGATCTTCGCGTTCGGATCTTTGTTGACAGTGGTCGCGGTGTAGGTGCCGCGGCTTCCTGCGCCGATCAGGCCAACGCGGAGAGTGGAGTTTTGCGCCGACCCGCGGACGGCCTGGAGTGGCACGAGGGCCGCCGTTTGCATGAGTGTTCGCCGGTTCATCTGTTGTCTCCTTGGAGCATCCCGCAGGCTTCGAGCAGGACGTCATGTGTCATCAAATCATGTTCCGCGGTGTACGAGGGTTTTGCGCCATCGCGAATGATGACGGCCATTTCGGCGAAGTCCGGCGTGTAGGCGCGGCCGGGCGGTTCCGGCGGATGCAGTGTCTGGGGCGGTTCGCCTTTGATTTCCAAAGTGAGATGCGACCCGGTGAAGGGCTGGACTTTCGCGGATCCATTGCTGCCGATGATTTCGATATAGCGATGGGCGTTGCCGTTGGGATCGAAACCGGCGAGGGAGATTTCGGCGAAGGCGTTCCGATACTCGAGTATCACGAGGTTGTTGTCGGCGAGTCCGTCGGGGGATGGGGAATGGTGGCGAATGATGCCTGTGACTTTGAGGGGCTTGCCGAGGAGGGCGGTCGCGCGGTCGATGAGATGGCATCCCTCTGAGAACATCATGCCGCCTTTGTACTTCGCCAAGTGCTTGCGTTCGTCAGCGAGGATCGGTTTGTCAATGGAGGCGCGGAAGCGGTGGATGCGTCCCAAACGGCCTGTTTTCGCGGCTTCGAAGGCGGCTTGCATGGCGGGATGGTAGCGCCATTGAAATCCCATTTGGACGATGCGATTGCGTGTACGTGCGTCTTCGAGCAACTTGCGAAGGCCTGGCAACGATGCGCCTGGAGGCTTGTCAAGATGCACGAACTTGCCCCGATCGATGGCCTGTTGAGCGAATGTGAGGTTTGCTTCGGCGTCGGCGAATTCACAAGCGATGAGTTCGATGCTTGAGTCGAGCGCTTCGGCCTCCGAAAGCCGGCGTGTTTTCTCGAAGGCAGGCCCAATCGCGGGATCCTGCGGATCTGGGCGGCAGACGCCAACGAAGTCGTACTCGGGCATGCTCTGCAGCGCGAGGATCTTGCTGTGTGCGTGACCGTGGCCGGTGCCAATCATGGCGACGCGGATCTTCTTTGTAGCGGCCACGGCGGTGGATGCCACTGCCACCGCGAGCAGCCCACGTCGGGTCATTTGGCCTGGACCTGAATCACTTCTGTATTGTCGGAGGTCGCGGTCACCTTGAGCTTGGCTGCGCCTTGGACAAACACGGTGTCGCGTTCCGAAGCCGTGTAGGTCTTGGTGCCATCGTTGACCGTCAAGGATCCGCGCCAGACGAAGAGCAGTTGTTCGCCTTCGGGCGCGACCGAGGCCTTGAACGACTGTTTGCCTTTGAGCTTGAGATGCGATCCGGTGGCGCGGTTCGACGCTTGTGCGGTGCCTGTGAATTCACCATTTTTGCTGCGGAAATCGACGTACTTCACGGCACCGGGGGTGATGTCACCCTTGGGCTGCGCCGCGCCGGGACGCTTGGAATCGCGCGCGCCAGTGTACAGAATCAGATCCGGCGGATTCTGAAAGCTGATCATCGTCGCTTCGTTTGTTCCAGCGGTGATCGTGCCGTGGATCTGGCCCGTCGGCACAAACGCGCACTCGCCACTTTTGAACAGACGCAGCGATTCGCCTTGCCGCAGATTCACTTCGCCATCGAGCACAAGGATCGTGTCGTCGGAGTAGTCGTGTACATGCTGCGCGAATTCGCTACCGGGCTTGGAGACGGAGAGGTTGAGTGTTGTCTTCTTGGCACCGAGTCCGGGATGGATGATACGGCGCGAGGTTACCTCGCCCATCTTGAAGGGATCGCTTTCTGAGAATTTCACCACGCGGATGTTTTGGGCGGAAGCGAGTGCGGCGATGGCGAACAGCAGTGAAAACTTCATTCCGGCGTCCATTGTATAAGATGAAGCGGTGCGGCTCTCTATCCGTGTCGAACCTCTCTTCCCTTCGCTCACCCTGGCACAACAGTTGGAACGCGTGGCGTCGTCGGGATACGACGGCTTTGAGTTCGGCGATTGGCGAGCATCCGATCCCGCGGCGATCACGATACTGAAGAAGAAACTGAAGCTGACTTGTGTGAGTTTGGTGGGGAACAAGGGCGTGAATCCGAAAGGCATGGGCCTCTGCGATCCGGCCGAGCGGGATGGTTTTCTTGCCGAGATTCGCGCGTCGCTTGAGGCGGCGAAGCGATTTGAGGCGGAGCAGATGGTGGTGCTCTCGGGCTTCAAGATTCCCGGGATGACGCGCGAGCAGCAGCACGCGAGCATGGTCGAAGGCTTGAAGCGCGCGCACGATATCGTTGCGTCCGCAGGAGTGACGATTGTGGTGGAAGTGATCAACACGCTCGCCAGGATTGAGCCTTTGAATCCTAAGGGCGACAATCATTCTCGATATTTTTTGGATCGGAGTCCTGAGGCGTTTGAGATGGTTCGCGAGGTGGGGAGTCCGTTTGTGAAGATTCTTTACGACCTCTATCACGTACAGATCATGGAAGGGAATCTAATCGAGACGATCCGCGCGAATATGGCCGCGATTGGGCACATCCATGTGGCGGATGTGCCGGGACGCCACGAACCGGGCACGGGAGAGATTCAATTCGAGAACGTCTTCCGCGCGATCGAAGCGGCAAACTATAAGGGCTTCTTGGGAATGGAGTACATTCCTTCGAAGCCCGTGATGAAAACGCTGGCGGAGGTAAAGGCGATGGTCAAGCGCTCTTCATCATCTCGTCCCAGGCAACGAGGCGTCGCGCGTCCATCGCCATGCGTCCGAGAATGGCGGTGAGCGTGCTTTCCGCGCCGCGAACGCCTGTATTTTCGGGCTTTCCATCGCTGATGCGCTGCACGAAGGCGGCGACGGAATCGATCGTGTTGTTGCGCGGGGTCTTCTCGGTGGTGTCTTGTCCACGGCCCTTGAATTGGCGGAAGTGGTTCTCGGAAGTCTCGATCATTCCCTTGGGACCGAAGAATTGCTCGACGACATCGCGATAGCCGGGAGGTGCGAGGGTCATGCCCGAAAGCTGGCCTTCGACTCCGTTGCCATAGTCGTAGGCGACGAAGTTGTGATCTCGCGAGTCACCCTGTTGAGTGGCTTTGGATCCGCCGGATCCGATGGCGCTCAGCGGGCGTCCACCGAGGAACCAGTTCAACACATCGATGGAGTGGACATTGTTCTCAACGATGAGATCGCCGGAGAGTTGTTTCCAGATGCCCCACTGCTGAATCTTTTCCATTTCCGTCTGGGGCGGAGGCAGTTTGGGAGCTGCGGCCTTGACTCCTTCGCTTTTGATGAAGCGGGCGAAACCCAAGTGAATCGGTCCGATGTCGCCGGATTCGGCGAGTTTTTTGGCTTTGAGATACAACTGCGAGTAGCGGCGTTGGAAGCCGAAGTTGATGTTGATCTTGCGGTCGGCGGCATCGGCGGCGCGCATGATGCGCTTGCATCCGGCGACATCGATGGACGCCGGTTTCTCGATATAGATGTGCTTGCCGGACTTCACCGCCGCCTCGAAGTGATCGGCGTGCAAGAACACGGGTGTGGCGATGATGATGGCGTCGATTCCCGGATCGGCGAGCAACTTCCGGAAGTCTGAGTAGAGGCGTGGATTGTCGACGCCGATCTCTTTCTTGGCGGCTTCCATATGTTCTGGAACGACATCGCACAAGGCGACGACTTTGCCTGGCGTGTTCTTTGCCAGCATTGCGGCGACGTAAGTTCCGCGATTACCGGTTCCGATCACGCCGACGTTGACGGCGGAGTTCGCCGCGGATCCGCGTACGGCGGCTGCGGCCACGATGGCAAAATGTCGACGATTCATTTGATCTCCCCTGAAGCGCGCAGTAGCGTTTCTTGTAACAGCAGTTCGTGATCGTAGGATTGCTTTAACGGTTGGCCCGTCTTAATGGCTTTGGCGAGTTCCGCAAAGTCGGGGATGAAACGCGGCTGCGGTGCCACGGTGACATCCTGCCAACCCGCTTTGTAAGGGCCTTGCGCCTTCTTCATGAAGACACGCATCCGCGGAGGATTGGCTTCTGGATTTAGCACGACGCTACCGTCTGTTCCGAGGATTTCGAAGGATCGATGATCGCCCGAGCCCCCCATTTTGGCGGATTGGGTCACAATGCCCAACGCGCGATCGAATTCGAAGACGGCAACATTGTTGTCCGCGAGCTTGTCGTTGACGCTGGTGTCGTGCCGGAGCCAGCTTTTGACGGTCTTGGGGCGCCCGAGCACTTCGACCATGCGATCGATGACATGGCCTCCCAATTCGAACAACCCGCCACCGGCATACTTGGCTTCCGTGTCGCGCTCTTCCTGGCCGCGGTCCGAATTCATTGTTCCGCGCACCATAAAGACTTCGCCGAGCCAGCCCTTCTTTGCCGCTTCGATGCCAGCCGAGACTCCTTCATGCCAGCGCCACAGATAGCCGGTTTGCAGAAGAAGCTTTTTACTGCGCGCCTCTTCGACGAGTTCCTTGAAGGGCCCGTAGGCATTGCCCGGAGGCTTTTCGAGATGCAGATGCTTGCCCGCCGCGATGACCTTCTTGCCCCACGGGACAGCTTCCCACGCGCGGCATTCTACGACGACCAAGTGGATCGACTTGTCTCCGAGCAGTTCCGCTTCGCTCACCCATTTCAGGCTGGCCAGCTTAGGATCCTTTTGGAGCTTTGCCCGGGTTTCGGCATTGCTTTCAGCAATGCTCACGAGCTCGAAATCGCTATTGTTGAGCACCGCGTTGAGCTTGCCCATAAAGTGGCTGTGGCCTGTGCCGAGCATGCCCACGCGCACCCTTGAGATGGAGGCAGCGAAGGACGGAAGGGTCGTGGCTGCGGCGGCCACATACTGAACGAATTGACGCCGTTTCATTTGCGAGCCATCATACTACAGCGACCGCGATTGGTTTACGGGGTCGACGATCCTGATCGAGCCTGCTCTAGACAATCGGAGGATCCAACGTCACGATTCGTCGCTTGCCAGGTCTCTTTGACGGCAAAGGCTCACTGTACTTGGCTCCGATCCACCAACGAACCGAAGTCACGCGCCAGTGCGTAGACAGCTTCACGCATGAGGCGATGGTGTTGTTGAGGCGAGCGTGCTTCTTCGAGACCTTGCGCGGGCAGGCTGACGGAACTCATGTCGCCAGGGCTTCGGCCATTTTGAGCAGCGTGCCGCCGGAAGCATCCAGTAGAGTAGCGAACGCTCCACAGAGCTACTGAGCGGCCAGCGAGGTAAGCTCCGGATGCAACGAGCGAAGCGATTCATCGAGACGCCGATAGGCGGCTTGGGCCTGAGACAGATCGTTTGAGCGACCGATGCGTTCGAGTTCAAGAGAGGCTTGATAGGCGGACTCTGCGCCGAAGTTGGCAACGGAACCCTTCAGGCTGTGACTTGCGCGTTCCAAGCCTTGCGGGTCGTTTGCGGCAAGCGCCGCTTTGATCTTTTCGACAAGCTGGGGATAGTCGTCCAAAAAAAGCCCAGCGATCTCGCGCAGCAAATCTTCGTCGCCGCCAAGGCGAGACAATGCCAATGCGCGATTCAAAACAAGAATGTCGTTCTGCATAATTTCAACTCCGTCAACCAGCGGTACTGTGGTCCCATAAGAATTATCGGTCAAGTCTGGCTCTTTGGGAACAGGACCGTGGTACTAAAGCCGCAGTTTTTGCCTGACGCGGCGCTCTGATTCGACCTTAAGTTGCGCTTGGTTTCATCGTAGGCCGATACACAGCGGTTGGTTTCAGCCGCTCAATGGAGTAACATCGCGAGATGGTCAAAAAGATCTTCATCGCCTTGGCTGCGATTCTTGTGATGCTCACCGGGCTCATCCTGATGCAACCTGCCAGCTACAAGGTTGTTCGATCCACCAACATCAACGCTTCGCAGAGCGACGTGTTCGCGCTCATCGACGACTTTCATCGGTGGGAAAAATGGTCACCGTGGGCCAAGATCGATCCAAATATGAAGACCACTTATTCGGGGGCGGCGAAAGGTACGGGTGCGATCTATTATTGGATCGGCAATGGCGATGTTGGAGAGGGCCGGATGACGATCCAGGAAAGCAGCCCGAGCGATCGAGTGGCGATCAAGCTGGAGTTCATCAAGCCGTTCGAATCGAATTCGATCACGACTTTTCTGCTCAAGCCCGAAGGGTCCGGTTCGACCAATGTCACTTGGGAAATGGCCGGCGACAACACCTTCATGGGCAAAGCGATGTCCCTCTTTGCGAGCATGGACAGCATGATCGGTGGCGATTTCGAGAAGGGGCTGCGGCAAATGAAAGCGGCCGGTGAATCGGCGGGCAAGTAATCGGCATCCCATGGAAATGAGCAAAATCGTATTGGTTACTGGAGCCAACAAGGGCATCGGTCTGGAGACTGCCCGGCAACTCGGGCAATTGGGCATGACAGTACTCGTTGGAGCGCGCGATGTCGCGAAGGGCGAAGCGGCCGCCGCGCAACTTCGAACCGAAGGTTTGCAGGCCGATGCGATTGCAATCGATGTCGCGAGCACAGACAGTGTTGAGGCTGCGGCGAAGGCTGTGGAAGCGAAGTATGGCAAGCTCGATGTCCTGGTGAACAACGCGGGCATCGCGCTCGATTTCGGCGTATCGCCCCTTGCAGTTACAGAAGAGACCCTGCGCACAACCTTTGAGACCAATTTTTACGGGCCTTTCCGGGTGACGCGGGCTTTCCTCGGCCTTTTGCGCAACGCTGGCAATGCACGCGTCGTGAACTTATCGAGCATCCTCGGATCGATCGGCCTGGCATCGGACCCTGAACATCCGGAATACAGTACCTTTAAAGGTATGGCGTACCAAACCTCCAAGGCGGCGCTGAATATGCTGACGGTCGCCATGGGCAACGAGCTCAAAGGCGAAGGCATCAAGGTCAATGCCGCGCATCCGGGATGGGTGAAGACGGAAATGGGCGGCGAGGGCGCGATGCTTGAGATTTCCGACGGTGCCAAGACGTCGGTGCTGCTGGCGACGCTGGACAACGATGGTGCGTCATGCGGCTACTTCCATATGACGAAGCGACTGCCTTGGTGAGCTTGACCACCATATCAACGTTCGAGAGGTGTCCTGTGCGACAGATCCGAATCTTGAGAGACTTTACCGGGTGGGCATCGGCCCGTTTGGGCGGTGGGGATGAAAACGAGACCGAACGCAAACATTGGCTCTAGGCGGTCTGAATGCGGTGATTGCCACTGCTAGAGTCTAGCAGCCGATTCGGTGCGTTCGAATAGCCTAATCTGAATGCGGCATGGCGTGAGAAACTAGGAATTGATTCGTGAGTGATACCCGGACCCTCGCCCTAGTAAATGACCTTCTGAAAGCGGAGCTTCCGTGGGTGGAGCTTAAGCAGAACAACACCGATCCGGAAAAGATCGGCGAGTATGTCTCCGCGCTCTCCAATGCGGCGAGGCTTGGCGACCAGCAGTTTGGGTATTTGCTGTGGGGGGTGCGGGACAGTGATCGGCAAATTGTTGGTACTGCCTTTGAGCCTGCGAAAGAGAATTGCCAGAAGCAACCCCTTGAGTTCTGGCTTGCCAACCGGCTAAATCCGGACGTCTCGTTTCAGTTCAAGGTAGTGGATCATCCGTAAGGACGGCTTGTGCTGCTGGAGATCCCCGCTGCGGTTCCGAGTCCAGTGGAGTTCGACGGTGTGGCCTATTTGAGGATTGGATCGGCGACGCCCAAGCTTTCCGCTCACCCGCAACGCCAGCGCGCGCTTTGGGATAAACTGCGCCCGTTTGTCTGGGAAAGTGGTATCGCGGAGCAGTTCCAAACGGAAGATCAAGTTTTAGCGAAGTTGGATTACCCGGCGTACTTTTCGCTGACGCGGCAGCCTCAACCGTCGATTGCCCAGGAGATTCTTGATCGACTGTCATCGGAGCGGCTAATAACCGACGATGTTGGAGGGAACTGGAACATTACCAATCTAGGTGCCCTTCTATTTGCTCGAAGACTCGACCAGTTCGATTCCAGGATCAGCCGGAAAGGAGCTCGTTTCGTTGCCTACGATGGAAGGGACCGGGCGAGCAAAGTCACTCATCGACACGATGGCTTGCTCGGCTACGCGGCCGGCTTCGAGAAAATAATTACGTTCATCGATAGACTCCTCCCTCGCAACGAGCATATCGACAAGGCTCTTCGCACTGCGACTCCACTTTTCCCGCCGATTGCGATTCGTGAATTGATTTCGAACGCACTGATTCACTAAGACATGACGATTACCGGGGCTGGTCCCCTGATCGAGCTGTTCAAGGACCGCATGGAAATTACGAATCCTGGAGTTCCGCTGATCAACCCCGATCGGTTTATCGATGCCGCTCCACGATCGCGAAACGAGACCTTGGCTTCGTTGATGAGAAGGCTGGGTATCTGCGAGGAGCAGGGCACTGGGATCGACAAGGTTGTTACCTTCGTAGAACTCTTCCAGTTGCCGCCGCCGGACTTTCGAGTGGAAGAGTCCGCGACCCGCGTGGTGCTGTTCGCTCCCCGCCGATTTGCCGAGATGTCGGCGGACGAGCGAGTGCGGGCCTGCTATCAACATGCCGTACTGAAGTATGTCAGCGGTGATCGGATGAAGAATAGTACGCTACGGGAGCGCCTCGGAATTGAGGATCGGAACGCAGCGCAGGTCTCGCAAGTGATCCGGCAAGCTTTGGAGCGTGGGCTAATACGCCCGGCGGATCCGGATAGGAAGCAGGCGGCCTATGTTCCACACTGGGCTTGAGAAAGTTTGATCGGGTTTTGATTTTAGGCTGTTTTTCAGGGCTCCAGACCTTGTAACGTCAACGATCCATTCGGCTCACAACTTTTGATTGGGTTTTGATGCTAGCTCCTAACACCTGGGCAATAAGCCTTACGAAACCACCTCCTATCTCGAAAGCTCTAGGACTCATGCCCCTCTTCGCATCCGAAACCGCGTGTTACGGTAGTGTTTAGATGCTTCGAGTAGAGGGCCTCGCCAAGCGCTACGCCACCGGGCGGGGCGAATTGGTGGTTTTTGAGGGACTTGACCTTCTCATCGCAGAGGGGGAACGCATCTCTGTGACCGGAGAGTCCGGGGCTGGGAAGTCAACGATTCTCTACCTGTTGGGCGGTCTCGACAGGCCTTCGAGTGGTAAGATATACTTCGGTCAGCAAGAATTGTCACGAATGTCTGACGCGGAACTAGCGGTGTATCGCAATCGCAGCGTTGGGTTTGTATGGCAGAACCACTCGTTGTTACAAGACTTTACGGCAATTGAGAATGTCATGATGCCGCTGCTGATCCGGGGCGTGCGTCCCCATGAAGCGACCGGTGCGGCGCGAATGGCATTGGAAGAGGTAGGCTTGTCGAATCGCGAAACGCATCGGGCGGGCGAATTGTCGGGGGGCGAGCAACAGCGTGTTGCGCTCGCGAGAGCTTTGGCAGGAGAGCCAAAGCTGCTTTTGGCCGATGAGCCAACTGGAAACCTCGACGCGAAGACCGGCGAAATGGTGATGAGCCTGTTAGAGGACCTTCAACGCCGACGCAAGCTCAGTTTTCTCTACATTACTCATAATTCAGAATTTGCGCGTCGCGCCGATCGTACCTTGCATCTCTATAAAGGTACGTTGGGCGCACGATTTATATTCCAGAATCAACGGTCTTCGAGTTCGGCAGCCTCGGCTTTTGGGCCCCGGTTGCCGAAGAGTGAAGGAGGCGGCACTCATGTTTGAGCGTTACACAGAAAAGGCGCGGCGGGTTATCTTCTTTGCGCGCTACGAGGCGAGCCAATTCGGCAGCCCGCATATCGAGACCGAGCACTTGTTGCTGGGGCTTCTGCGTGAAGACAAGACTCTAGCAAACCGGTTCCTGCGGTCGCACGCGGCAATCGATTCCATTCGCAAGCAGATCGAATCGCATACGACTTTGCGGGAAAAAGTGTCGACTTCCGTCGATCTTCCGCTCAGCCACGAGTGCAAACGCGTGCTCGCTTACGGGGCGGAAGAAGCGGAACGGCTCAGCCACAAGCACATCGGTACAGAACATCTCTTGCTCGGCTTGTTGCGCGAAGAGAAGTCGTTCGCCGCGGAGATTCTGCACGAGCGGGGTTTGCGATTGTCGCAGGTGCGCGAAGAGATCGCCCGGCAGTCGAGCGAGAAGATGTCCACCACGAGGCCCAAAGAAAGTTCGCTTCTGGCGGAATTTTCCCGCGATCTCACGCAGGCCGCCATCGATGGGTCGCTCGATCCGTTGATCGGTCGCGACTTCGAAGTCGAGCGGGTGGTGCAGATCCTGTGCCGCCGCACCAAGAACAATCCTGTACTGATCGGTGAGCCTGGCGTTGGCAAGACCGCAATCGTTGAGGGCTTGGCCCAAAAGATTGCTGACGGCGATGTGCCGTCGTTTCTCGCCGACAAACGGATTCTGGCTTTGGATCTTTCGCTGATCGTCGCCGGAACCAAGTATCGCGGCCAGTTCGAAGAGCGCCTCAAGACCATCATGAAAGAGCTGATGGAAAACCAGAATGCCATCATCTTCATCGATGAGTTGCATACGCTGGTTGGCGCAGGTTCGGCGGAAGGTTCGCTGGATGCCGCAAATATACTCAAGCCTGCGCTCTCTCGCGGCGAGATTCAATGCATCGGTGCGACGACGCCGGCTGAATTCCGCAAGTCGATCGAAAAGGATCG
>CAZCPL010000035.1:27822-34057 GCA_964500255.1 uncultured Solibacteraceae bacterium
CGCTCGCTGGAACGCCGCTTCCAAGCGGTCAAAGTTCCGCCGCCGTCCGAACTCGATGCGGTGCGCATCCTATTCGGCATCAAGGAACGCTACGAGAAGTTTCACGCGGTGAACTACCATGACGACGCCATTGAATCGGCCGTCTACGCATCCTCACGATTCATTCCAGACCGCTTTCTGCCTGACAAGGCGATCGATCTGATCGATGAAGCCGGTGCCCGCGTGAAACTGCGCCAAACCACGCTTCCGAGCGAGGTTTCCGAGATCCAGAAGCGCATTAAGTTTGTGGTGCATCGCATGGACAACGCCATCGCCAACCACGAGTTCGAAAAGGCCCGCTTCTATTCCGACGAAGAGCGTAAGGAACGCGAGAACCTGCGCCATCTGCGCGAAAAGTACAACCTGGACGACACCTCGACGGGCATCGTCACCAAAGACGATATCGAGGATGTGGTCGCTCGCTGGACCGGTGTTCCGATGACAGCGATCCGCGAAGAAGAAGTCAGCAAGTTGCTGCGCATCGAGCAGGAACTGCACAAGCGCGTGGTCAGCCAGGAAAAGGCGATTTCGGCTTTGGCTCGTGCCATTCGTCGTTCTCGCGCCGGCTTGAAGTCGCCCAAGCGCCCATCTGGATCGTTCCTCTTCCTCGGCCCCACCGGCGTCGGCAAAACCGAAGTCGCGCGCGCCCTGGCGGAATTTCTGTTCGGTAGCGAGAAGTCGCTGATCCGCTTCGATATGTCGGAGTTCATGGAAAAGCATTCGGTTTCGAAGCTGATCGGATCGCCTCCCGGCTACGTCGGATACGAAGAAGGCGGCCAGTTGACCGAACGCGTCAAACGCGCCCCTTACTCGATCATCCTGCTGGACGAAATCGAGAAGGCGCATCCGGACGTGTACAACCTGCTGCTGCAGGTGTTCGAAGACGGCCAGTTGACCGACGGCCTCGGCAATACGGTGGACTTCAAGAACACCATCATCATCATGACCTCTAACCTCGGTGCGCGATTCCTCGACAAAAAGACGGGAATCGGCTTCTCGGCACCGCAAACCAACGGTTTGCCAACTAAGGTCGAAGATCAGGTGATGGGCGAAGTGAAGCGGGCCTTCAATCCCGAGTTCCTGAACCGTCTCGATGAAGTGATTCTGTTCACTTCGCTCAACGATGAGGATCTGCTGCAGATCGTCGGCTTGCTGGTCGGTCAGATCAATACCAACCTCGTCTCGAAGCAGATCACGATCCGGCTCACGCCGGACGCGTCGAAGTACATCATTGAGAAGACGCTCACCGATCGCAGCTACGGCGCTCGTCCGCTGCGTCGCGCGTTGCAGAAGTACATCGAGGATCCACTGAGCGAGGCACTCATCCAGGGTTCGCTGGTTCGTCCTTCGGATCTCGAAATCTATCTCAGCGACAACGGGATCTTCTTCCGCATGCTGGCTCGGCAGGAAGCTCTCGTCGGAGCAGGTGACGATGCCGAGCCACTAGCTCCGGGCACGGCGCTGTATCTGTTCTAGAGTCCGAACTTCCAAATGAAAAACGCCCGCTGCATGTTGAGTGCAGTGGGCGTTTTCAGTTGTCCAGACTCTAGGCGAGAGCCTTCTTGCAATACTGTACGCACTTGCCGATCTCTGCCAGCACCGTCGAATCCTCTGGCGGTTTGTACTCGAACTCGATCGTCGCCTGAAACGGATACTTCTCTTTCTTCAGCAACTGCAGCACTTCGACGATCGGCGTCTCGCCTTGCCCCCAAACAAAGTTCGGACCATCCTTCATCTTCCGATCCTTCAAATGAATATGCGTAACGCGGTCGTGATACTTCTTCAGGAACTCCACCGGCGAGACGTTGTTGCCTGCAATAAAATGGCCGATATCCAGATTGATGCCGTTGTACTTCGAGAACGACATCGCCCGTTCCCAACTTGCGGGGCTGGCAAACGCCTCCGGATCATTCACCTTGGCGTGGCCATGATAGCCGACCATCACCTTGTGTTTCGCCGCGATCTCGCCCAGCCACTTCGTCCGGCTCACCGGAATCTCGCAAGAAAGCGCCTTGGCGCCCAGCGCCTTCACCATCGTGAAGTAGTAGTCGACGATGTCCTCGGACATGGTTTCAATGGCATCCACTTTCACGATTTGGATGAGTACGCCCGCGTCTTCGTACATCTTGCGGAAGGTCTTCAACTTGTCCATCGATAGACCCAAACGCCACTTGTTGAGATCGGCCAGAGCGGCGGCCTGTTCGGGCGTCGGAGTGCCGCGGAACCTGCCCGATGTCACGCCTGGGATATTCGGTGCGCCGAGATAATCTTCGACAGGTTGCGAACGCAACTCCACCGCACTCAGGCCAACTTCCAGGTTGTACTTGAGGACATCTTCGGCCGTTCCCGGCATGCCGCGATAGCTATACGGGGCGTTGATACCGATCTGTACGCCGTTGAACTTCGAGTTGGGCTTTGCTGCCGCTGGCAGGCCAGCCGCTGGAAGCGCGGCCAGTGCGATTTTTCCGAGATCACGTCTTGTCAGGCTCATGGCGTCCACCATCTTATCGCTTTTGGGGTAAACTCCTGACTGAGTCATGCGCGAGTCCACCACCCGATCGATCCTGGCACTTCTGCTTGTCTCCCCATGCCTCAACTCCACTCCCCCTCGCATCTGGACCATCCATACGATTCCCGGCATGATCCTCACCACCGGAGAAACCGTTGCCCGCAAACCACTGCCCGCCACCATGCCCGGGGGACTCGCTCTCTTCGATTTCGACAACGACGGGTTGCAGGACATCTTCTTTACCAATGGAGGCGATCTGCCAGCGGGTCGCAAGTCCAAGCCCGAACACGCCAACCGTCTCTACCGAAATATCGGGAACATGCGCTTTGAGGACGTCACCGCGCGGGCGGGAATCGCCGGCACTGACTACGCCTTTGGCACGACCGTCGCAGACTACGACCGCGACGGCCACACGGATATCCTCGTTGCCGGCCTGCACGGAGTGACGCTGCACCGCAATCGTGGCGACGGCGTATTCACCGACGTCACTGCGCGCGCCGGTTTGGGGCAACTCAAGGGCTGGTCCGTTGCCGCCGCCTGGTTCGACAAGGATAACGATGGTGACCTCGATCTGTTTGTTGTCCGCTATGTCGGTTGGGATGGCGCGACAGAACGCCAATGCATCGTCGACGGTAAGCCTGACTTCTGCCACCCGAAGCAGTATCCGCCGACATCCAACGCACTGTTCGAAAACAAAGGCGACGGGATTTTCGAGGATGTTTCGACCGCATCGGGAATCGCAGCGCAAACGGGCAAAGGCATGTCGGTGGTGGTTGCCGATTTCGATAGCGACGGCTTTGCCGATCTCTTCGTTTCGAACGATCGCATCTTTAACCAACTGTTTCTCAATCGCGATCGTGGGCGCCGTTTCGAGGAAGCCGCATTCGCCTGGGGAGTCGCCGTGCCGAACGATGGGAATCCGCCATCGTCCATGGGCGTCGACGCGCAGGATTTCAATGGCGACGGCAAGCCCGACCTCATCTATTCCGCACTGCGCGATGAGACTTTTCCCATCTATCGAAATACCGGTTCGTCCTTTGTGGAAGCCACCGCGCAGACCCGTATGGGCATTCTTACGCGCCTCATGGCGGGCTGGGGCATCCTCTTCGCAGATCTCGACAACGATGGCTTCCCCGATATTCTAGCCGCCCGCAGCGATGCGCTTTCGGTCACGGGCGGCAAGGGCGACTCGGTGAAAGAGCCTCCGTCGTGGTTCCGCAACCGGGGCGATGGAAAGTTCGAAGCAGGCGCGGGCTGGGATGCGGTGCCTCGCGCGATGTGGCGCGGTGCGGCGGCTGCCGACCTTGACAACGATGGCTGCCTCGACGTTGTCCTGACCGCTCTGCAGGAGGCGCCGCGGGTGCTGCGAAATCCCTGTCAACAGGCGAACTGGCTTGAGATAGACGTCCGCGAACCGGGCGCGCGCATCCGCGTGGGCGAATCACAATGGCGCGTCGTGTCGTCGGCGTCAGGCTACGCGTCGTCGAATGCCGGCCCGCAACACTTCGGACTGGGCAGTCGCAAGGAAGTGAATATCGAAGTCTTCTGGCCCGGCGGTCGCAGCAAGCGAATCGAAAAGGTGAAAGCGAATCGACAGTTGCGAGTGGCTGCGCCATGATCCCACTCTTCACGCTCCTTTTGCTGCAGGATCTTTCGACACTTCACGGCGCAGCCGAAAGCGCCATGCGCGAGCGGCGCTATGCGGACGCGGCCGGCATCTATCGTGAACTTGCCGAGAAAGATCCCAAGTGGAGGCTCAACCTGGGCATGGCCCTGAGCTATGCGAACAAGCATCGTGACGCTGTGTCGGAACTCAAGGCGTTCACCAAGGCCAATCCGCAGCCCGGACCCGCGTACCTGTTTCTTGGCGTCGCGTATCTGAAGCTCGAACAGCCCTGCGATGCGATCGAGCCGCTGGAACTCGCGTTGCAATGGCCGTTGCGTCCTGTCTCGCGCTGGACCGAACTCGCGGATGCTTACGAGGGCTGCAAACGCTGGGAACCCGCAGCGAAAGCCTACGCAGAGGCCGCGAAAATCGACAAGCCGAATCAGCCAGGACTTATTCGGCAAAGCGCTCACTGTTGGCGGATGGCGCACCGCTACGATTTCGCCAAGCCACTCTTCGCGTCGCTGGCGCACGAATCCAGATACGGGAATAACGCCGAGTTTCTGTTTGAGTATGGGGACACGCTGATGCGCCTGGATGGGGCGGAAGTCGGAATCCCCTGGCTCGAAAAAGCCGTGCTTGCAGATCCTCAACTGCTGCCCGCACGCAGTGCCCTTGGGCGGGGGCTGATGGAACTGGACCGCCCACTGGATGCGGTTCCGCATCTCGCTCACGCCGCCAACCAGGACCCTACACTGCTGTTGCCGCTCAGTCGCGCCTATCGCGCACTGGGCAGGCGGGTGGATGCAGCGGAGGCTGAAGCTAAGTACAAATCGAAGATGACGGAGAGGCTCTTCTAGAAACACCGGAGCCCTTCGTCAACGGCGCTCGGCAGCCGACTCCGGATGTTGCTCTTACAAGGGCATTTGACTGCCAGAGACGCTACTTACGCTGCTCTTTGCCCGGAGCATCGTACGGCGCGCCTGTTCCCGAAGAGCCCATAAAGAACTTCTGTCCATCCGGAAGCGTAATGTCGCGGCCGTTGGCCCGGCTCGACCGGTCTTTGGATTGATACCCGTCCACAATGATCATCTGGCCGATCTTGATCGAGTCGCGCTTGAGTCCGCGGCGCAGCAGGCTGTTCGGCGTGCCGCCTTCCACCATCCACGTTTCCTTCTTGCCGCCTTCGCCGGTGACTTCCAGGTGGATCCAGGTATGTGGGTTGATCCATTCCAGACGCACCACGGGTCCCTTCAAGAGCACCGGCCGGTTCGGATCGAACTCGGCACCGAACGCGTGGTGCGCGTAGACACTTCGCACTTCCATGCCAAGATACAGCAACGCCACGGCACCTGCGACGGCCAATCCAATACGCTTCTTCATATCAACTATTCTCCTACTTCGCGTTCTTCTTTGCGAGGGTCTCGGCTTCGAGCAGCCGCGCGCCTCGCAGGATGTTTCCGAATGAGTAATTGCCTTCATGGCAAGCGTACTCGTAGATACGTGCGTCCGTTGCAGGCCATGCCATTTCGCCGCTAAAAGGCTTGGTCCAAATCGTGGGATCCTCGACCGTGAAGTGGTAGCGCAGCGTTTTCGCGTCTATCCGACTGAACCTTTCAATCACTCGCATATTTCGGCTGGCTCCCGACATCCCGGGCTGATCCTTGAAGTTGGTGGTGTCGACCACCAGCGTATCGCCTTCCCAACGGCCAACCGAATCACCCAGCCAACGGCGGATATCTTCTGGTTCATGCTTGCCGTTTATGCGAATGAGCCGCACATCGTGAACCATTTCATTGAGAATCATGACCGTATCTTTGGTCTGCACAATCTGCTTGAGATTGTTGTAAAGCACCGGCAGGGCGGGCGGGCCGGAACTCGACCCGAAGCCCATCAGACATCGCTCGGCAACCGGACGCAGTTCGGGATCGTCATAAGGACCCACCGGCATATTCTCGGTGATCCAGAACGCATCGCCGCGATTGGGACGAGACATGCGTCCGCGTGCCATAGCTCGTGCTCTTGCCTCTTGCGTCATCGCGGGCATCTGTCCATTCGGTGGATCGATGAGGATCGAGGTG
>CAZCPL010000036.1:0-3783 GCA_964500255.1 uncultured Solibacteraceae bacterium
GAGTTCTCGCAAGGACTGGTGCCGTCAACGGCGAAGTGTCGATCAACGTCCTAGTTGCTAGAAACGGGATCATCCTGAAGGTGAACTCTATTAAGGGACCGCTTTTGCTTCAGAAAGACGCCTTGGATGCTGCACGCAGATGGGTCTTTGAACCGTCAACGCGAGCGACCGAGCAGGAAATTACTATGGTGTTCGAGATAATTGCACGGGAACGCCCTGAGACCGATGAAGAGGTTCTGTACATAAGACCGGCAAGTTTTCACATCAAAGCTCGACTTCCAGATCCATCAGTGAACTGGAAACGCTGACGGGGACAGACTGCTGTATGAGGTGGACCCCAAACGCTGGACAGCAAAAATTGATTCCTTAAGTGGAGAGCCGGGGTTGGCTGCATGGATAGAATGCCACAGATCGTGACGGTTGTACACACTGAAAAACGTTTCCCTGGAGGATAGGGCAACGCAGGGATGCGAACCGAGCGCCAGGCGGAATGCCGAACAGGTTGGAGCGGCGGCGAAAACCGCTCCTGGCCGGCCTGTTTTGTTTGGCCGCAAAGCGATGAATCCCGGGGCTTGGGGCAGAGCCCCAATTCCGTAGCATTCATCGCCGCGGTTGGCGATCGCGAGCTGGCGGAAACCAGCGCGCAGGTGTGGCGTAGTGGAGCGCCTGATGTGGCCGCTCGAAGTTGCAGTAATCGATGTAGCGGCTGATCGCTTGATGCAACTCGATGCCATCGGCGAAGTCCGAAACATAGATCAGCTCGTACTTGATCGACCGCCAGAAGCGTTCGATCAAGATGTTGTCGATGGCCCGTCCGCGGCCGTCCATACTGATTCGAATGGAACGGCCCTTGAGGATCTTGAGGAAGTCCACGGAAGTGAATTGGGATCCTTGGTCGGTGTTGAAGATGAGCGGCTGGCCCCAGCGAAAGGCATCGTTGAGTGCATCGCGGCAGAAGGTAGCTTCCAACGAATTGGACAGTTCCCAACTGAGGATGAAGCGGCTGTACCAGTCGATGACGGCCGTCAGATAGAGGAAGCCGTTTTTCATGGGAATGTAAGTAATATCGGTACTCCAGACGTGATTGGGCGCCTCGATCTCGACGTCGCGCAGGAGATAGGGATGGACCTCGTGTTCGGGATTGCGCACGGTGAGGCGAGGCTTCGGATAGAAGGCTTCGAGTCCGAGAATGCGCCGCAGACGCTGGATGCGCTTGCGATTGATTTCCTCGCCGACCATATTGGAAAGCACTACGGCTAGCTTGCGGCTGCCGAGCGTTGGATGCTCGAGATAGAGTTGGTCGAGCAACCGGAGCAGGCGCAAATTCTCTTCCGATTCCCGCGCTGGCGAGTAGTAGAAAGAGGACCGCGAGAGCGAGAGCAACTCGCATTGCCGAGCGACCGAAATCCGGCGGTGTTGAGGTTCTACGCATTGACGCTTCTCCTCAACGGACCAGCCCGGATTTTTTTTGAGCCAGTCGAGTTCGACTGTCAGTAGACCAATTTGGCGATAGAGCGCATCGCGTTCGGCGTCGGCTTCGTGCTGCTTGGATGAGTCCTCTCGAGGGTTCTCGAAGAGGGATTGGAAACCATCGGTGGCTTGCTTCTTCCAGATCGCCACCAGGTTCGGATGGACACTGAAGGACTGGCCGATTTCGCTGGCCGTTTTGAGTCCTTTGAGCGCTTCCAAGGCGACCTTCGCCTTGAGGCTGGGCGGGTGATTCTTGCGGGGTCGAGGCATGGGAGACTGGTCCTTTCTTTTGCCCTACACTCCACTTAAGAATCTCCGATTCGCTGTCCGAAACATGGGGTCCACTATAGTGCGCAAGCGCATCGCGCAGCAAGCGGCCGAGAGAAGGCTCACGCGGTTTCTGACGCTGACGTTCGATCCGAAGAAGCTGCCCGCAGGCGCGGCGCTGAAGGACAGCATCGCTTATCCTGCTCTCACGCTGGAGTTTCGAGTTTGTCGGAGAGCTGTGGGCTTGCGATGTCGCTGTCGCGCCACCGTGGGTCGTGTCGCTGGTTCCTCTCCAGTAACACCCGCAAAACGGAACCGGCTCGATTGTTACCGGATTACTGGCGGAACCGCCATGCCGGTTCCTTTGCGCTCAGGTATGCAGGGGGCGCGGCGCGAACGCTGGAACAACTGGTACTGTTGCCGCCTTGTATCCAGTTCCGGTACAACGCGGGTGCAGTTTTCGGTACCAACGTTTTCTTCATCTAAGCAGGATCCTCAGGCAGAATCGTATTGAAGACGAGGATATGACCTTATGATGTTTCTCAATCGCCTGATTCCAACTGCGTTGTTCGCATTGGTAACCGGCTTCGCTGCCAGCATCGGTTCGCTGGCAGAAGCGAATACCGATACCTCCAGCTTGGTTTCCACCGATTGGGGTCTCGCCCGAGGGAGTTATGTTTTGTCGTTCGAGCAAACATCGACGGGCGGACGGTCCGCAATCTCTATCGTCCCTCCACCAGCCTCACTGCCAACCGCTGCGACGGCCGATTCGACTCCCGAAGCACCGCTGCCAATTTTTATCACGCAACCGAACCTTGGATTTCAGGTCATCCTCACGGCTGACTACGGTGCCTATCAAGGTCCCGAGGCGGCGATGGATAACCCCGGTCAAATCGTGCTGATCTCCATCGCCAGTCCGTCAGCCGACGGAACCTTGACCCTTTCACCTTCGGATGTTTTCGATCTTGGCGTCTCGAATCTATTTACCGGAGCGCCTTTCGAACCCGGTGAAGTCAGCGACGCTGGCACACTTTACGCCGGTGACACCAACATCCCGCCAACGATGATTGCCAGCGAACCAATCGATTCTGTCGCCTCCGGACCAGGAGCCACGCCGACCGCAACCGGGACGAACCCCGCGGATAGCTCCTCAAGTTCTGAGACCAACCAGAACTCCCCCGACTGCCCAACTCGATGGAATCACCAACGGGGCCGCAGTGGAATCCGTGCCGGAACCCTCTACGGCAATCGCTGTATCGCTTGCCCTAATCGGGCTCGGATGGCTCAAACGGCGCAAGGAAAAAGCACAAGGCGATTTCTCTAGGTAGGTTTGATAGTTCCCTGGATACCATAGACCTAGAGCACCGGTACGTATAGTAGTATCCACATTCAATTCTGTGACGGAAAATCTGTTTAGGTCAGAACCGTCGTTATGAAAACTCGTGTTATTGGTGCATGCCTGCTCACCCTGAGCACCCTTTCCGCTGCTTTGATTCGCTCGCAAGTTGAGTCCGCCGTTGCAGCACAGCGATCTATCGCCACGCAACTGGATTTGAGCTCCTCCTCTGGAGTCATGTGGGCACAAAGGAACATCTCAACGTTTGTTCTTACCGTTCTTACCACGCAAAGTACCGCATTCGGTCCGAGGAGCTACTCGCAAGAAAGCTACGTGCAAGATACGGCTCTTGCCATCGCGGCTGGCGGATATAACCTGTTTACCACTTCGAGTTCCACTCAGGCTTACGGCGGCAGCGGTTCCAGTCTTGGACTCGGCGTTGGCTTCAGCTTCTCAGACGACGGACCGGGCTCAAGCTATTGGGCACCCGGCGCGCTTCTTGCCGAGTGGAATCCGATTCCGGTTGTAACCGTCGCCGACCGTGGTATTCCGGCAGTCGACAACTATCCGCACGATTTCAGCCCCGGCAGCCTACTCGTCGGCCCCGGCGATGATTCGCAATTCACGCCCCCCCACCTGTTGTTGGCCGGTGCCAATCAGGCACCTCCGCCGACTCTGAATCCACTCGGTTTGGCGTTGCGGGGTGTGAG
>CAZCPL010000036.1:3793-6636 GCA_964500255.1 uncultured Solibacteraceae bacterium
GGTGGCTCACCCTCTACCGTGAGAAGCGCCCCCGTTGCAGCCGTTATTCCGACCGCAGAAGTCGCGACGGCAGAGCGGACCACCACATCTGCCCCGGTCGTCCTCTTCGCGCCGACCGCATCCGGTTCTGACCCGGTTGCAGCAAAGGATCCCGCCGCTGCACCGCAAACGCAAACCCCGGTCGCCTCCGTCTCGTCCACCGCACCCCAATCGATCGCCACCGTAGCGGAGGCCTTCATGACCACGACCGTAACTTCGACAAACCTCTCACCCGCCGCCCGCACCCTGCTCGGCGCCGAATCTCCCTTGATTGGCAACGCGGCCAACCTCAACAATTCACCCGAACCGGGTTCCATCGTGGCGATGGGATTGGGCCTTTCGTTGGTCGCCTGGAAGTTGCAGCGACGAACTCAAAAGCGGGCAGAGGCCGACGTGGACCTTCAAGCGAACTAGCCCACCGAAACCCGGTTACAAGTTCGTCAAAGTCTCGGCGCGGACGATTGCATTGGTCGCCGCGCCCTTTTGTTTTGTTGAATATCCCGTCTACCATCCAAACTTCAGTGACTAAGGTACTCCCTTAGGATTTGAAGGGTAAGGATCAGTGCTTTACTCGGTAGTAATCTCGTCCCGTCCGGTCCATGATGAAGATGGATGGATGTCCAGATGGCTGAATGCCAATACTGCGGAAGGAGCTTCACTCCTCGAATCGGCGAACAATTCTGCTCGCCGACGCACGCCCGGGAGTTTTTTTCCCGGGCCGCTCGCAGCCGTGATAGCCGTAAATCCGACACCAAGTTGGGCCTGACCGCACGCCATCGAGTGATGGAACTCTTGCGGCTAACCGGGCCGGAACCGGAGCCGCCACCTCCAGCCCACCTAACGCGAACTGAATTTAAGCCGACCCCGGTTTTTTGTCCATCGCCTTCCGCCGTCCCCGTGAATCTTGCTCCTCTCGAGCGATCGGCTCCGCTGGCACTGAAGCTGCCCACGATCGAATTGTTGAAAGTGGAAGAGGGCTTGGCCGCACTTGCAGCCTCCATCGCCAATCGAACCGAGGAAGTTCCAGCCTCCCCACCGTCGCCCAAAGACGATATGTATGCGCTGGCGATGCCGTTTGCCTCGGACTGCATCGCTTCGGCCGGCAGGTTATTCGCAGCCTTGATGGGCCACGAGTCACTTCTGCAGCCACCGACCATCGTGGGCAGGAAACGTTCTGGAACCACTCCGAGCAAGTTGAGGGGGGCATTCGCCGTGGAATTCTTCCACCAACTGCCGTTGTCTGCCGGAGCACGCATTGCGAAACCGCAGCCGACACCCGCACCCTGGAATGACGGATCCTGCCTTCGCCCTAAGCGCGAGGCAGCCGCGCTGGTTTCCCAACCGGGGCTTCACTTCGACCGTATCTTTTCACTGGAACCCTTTCGCCGCACACTGGCCAGCCCCGTGCTTCCCACCGGCCAGCACGAACAGGCATCGCGCTCCGGACAACACCGTTTGAGCCAAGCCCGCTGGGAATTTCGACATGAAATGCCAGAGGATTCGCGCCGCAGCCGTCAGGTACCGTCCAAGCCATTGGGCAACGGGGCGATTCTCAATATCCAGCGCGATTCCGTCGCCCCGTGGCTTGTGCCCATGCGTCCCATCCAGCCGGAATTTCGGGGTGATTTGCGCCCCTTCGACTGGGCGCAACTCATTGCCAGGCTGGCGGATTTCGAAGACGACACGGTCGCCAATAAAACTAACAAACACAACGCCACGACGACGCGCATGGCAGCCGTCGCCCGCCGCAAGCAGGAACGCCTTCGCTCCATTCCCGTCTTAGGCCCGATGATTCACTTCTGGCTAACCCAGAGTTGGGCGGTTCGCGGACTGGCTCTCGCAATCCCGATGCTCGCATTTATTGCCGTCAAACCCTCTTTGGATGGCTCGTTGCGGGAACCGGTGGTGCTGGCCAAAGAGATGCCCCGGCCAATCAGCACGGTGGTTCGGCGCGAGCCTGCAAAAGAACTCGTGGCAATGCGCGGAGCCACAGCCCCGCCTGCCGTCGCCTTGCCGAATCCAGTCGCGCCGGCACCTTCCGCGTCGAAGCAGCCGCATCCGAGGCTCGTCCCCGAACGCGGTGGCACCGGCAAAGCCACCGGCACGCTGCCCATCGCCAACGTGGAACCGAAACTCGACAAGTTTGACAAGATTCTGCTTTCCCGTGCCGCAGTCGAATTGGCCGATGACTTTTCGTTCGGGCTCGATAGCTGGGAAGCCCGCTCCAGCGCCGTCCAATGGACCTACGATCCAACCGGCTTCGTCCGGCCCAACGGACTGGCCATCTACCGTCCGTCGCTGAATCTGACCGACTATACGGTGGAGTTTCTGGCGAAAATCGACGCCTCCGCCATTTCGTGGGTGGTCCGCGCTCAGGATCTGAACAACTACATGGTGGTCAAGATGGTGCAACGGGGCGGTGGACCCCTCCCGAGATACACCATCATGCACTATCCGGTGGTCAATGGAAGAGAAGGAACGCGAATTGAGCACCCACTTCCGCTGAATCTCTATAAAGACACGCTCTTCCGCATCCGAATGGATATAAGGGGAGCAAACTACGCAGTGTACGTGCAAGACTCCGTGGTGGATTCCTGGTCGGACGAGCGCTTCCCGATCGGTGGTGTGGGGTTCTTTACCGGAATCGGCGAAGATGCCCGCATCCGGTGGGTGCAGGTGACCTACCAGAATGACTTTGTTGGCAAATTGTGCGCTTGGCTAGCGCCGAAGGCGCAGGTGCAGTGATATCCCGAAGGCGCAGGTGCAGTGATATCCCGAAGGCGCAGGTGCAGTGATATCCCGAA
>CAZCPL010000036.1:6736-33055 GCA_964500255.1 uncultured Solibacteraceae bacterium
TCCCGCAGGCGCAGGTGCAGTGATGTCCCGCAGGCGCAGGTGCAGTGATGTCCCGCAGGCGCAGGTGCAGTGATGTCCCGAAGGCGCAAGTGCAGCAAGTATTTCCGAGCCGCGACCGTAAGGGAGCGGATTCTTTCTAGGATGGACGCCCGCTGAGACGGCGTTCGAAACCGCAGTTTACCGATGGAATTTTGAGAGGTTCGAACACAAATGAGCAAGGATCCGGCAGAGAAGAAATCAGGCGCAGTGTCCGCCTATCTAGCCCGCGCCGTCGCGCTGCATCTCGAAGGCAAGCGGCAAGAGTCGCTCCAGGAATTGCAGAATGCCGTTCAGGCCGGTGAGGATTCACCCGAGGTCCACTCCGCCAAAGGGCACCTCTTCTATGAACTGAACCGGTTCGAGGAAGCGACCGACAGCTACCTCCGACTGATTGAACTGGTCCCCAACCATCCCACCGCCAACTTCAACCTGGCAATCTGCCTCGAAAAGCTCGGCAAGTGGACAGAAGCAGGAAGCTCGTTCCAGCGCGCCCTGGTCAGCGATCCCGAACGCACCGACACCCGTCTCGGACTCGGCATTTGCATGCTGCACGGCGAAAAGCCGGAACCTGCCCTCGAACATTTCGACCGCGTCCTGGCACGCGACGAAAAGAACGAGACCGCCCAGTTTGGCAAGGCGGTCGCCCTGCAACTGCTCTGGAAGTTCGACGAAGCCGCCGCGCTCTATCGCAAGCTGCTGCAACGCAATCCCAAGTCGGAAGAGTGCCTGGTAAACCTCGTCACCATCGGCATGGCCCGCAAAGACGACGCGATGACCCGCGAGTTCTCCGAAAAGCTGCTCACGCTGCGTCCCTCTTCCCAGACCGCTCTCGAAGGCCTCGCAAGCTGCGCTTTCGGATCCAACGATCACGAAGCCGCCGTCACCTTCTGCACCAAACTCGTCGAAGCCTCGCCCGAACACTTTGAACGCTGGTTCAATCTCGGTGTCGCGCACCAGAAAACAGGCCGTTTCGACAAGGCTGCAGAAGCTTATCAGCGCGCCTTGAAACTGCGTCCGGATGCCAAGCAGGCCTACGTCAACCTCGGTATCGTCCACCAGGAAGCCGGCGAACTGGCCGAAGCGAAGCAGTGCTATGAGAAGGCCCTCCAACTGGCACCCGATCTCGCCGATGTCCAGTACAACCTCGCCTCCGTTTACGAGCAAGGCAACGCGCTCGAAGAAGCGGAACGGATGTACGCAAAGCTGCTGACCCGCAATCCCGACAACGAAGACGCCTGGTTCCGCCTGGGTCACCTGCGCTTGCTGCGCAAGGACTATCGCGGCGCCGGTGAATCGTTCGAGCAGTGCGTCCGCAAGCGTCCCGAATGGATCGAAGCGCACATGAACCTCGCGCTCTGCTGCTGGAACACCGGCAATCAGGCCGGTGCCGGAAGATCCTTCGAAGCGGTCCTCACCCAGGATGCTGGTTCGCTCGATGCCCTCCGCGGTCTGGCCGCAATGGCGATCGAGAAGGAAGACTTCGAGCAGGCGCTCGATATGCAGGCCCGTATGATCGAAGCTGGCGAACGTTCGCCGGAACTGTTCTACAATACCGGCCTGCTACTGCAGAAGTCCGGGCAGATTGGCGATGCGATCCGTCTGTATCGCGAAGCACTCGCCGAAAAGCCGGCCTTCGCGGAAGCAATGCTCAATCTCGGTCACGCGCTGAAGAGCCAAGGTCAAGAGGACGAAGCTCGCAAGCTCTGGAAGCAGGCTCTCGAAATTAAGCCGGAGCTCGCCGCTGGATACTTCGACCGCGCTTAGCTGCCCGATTCATCCGTTGAACCGTTCCAAGCCCCGGATGTCATCCGGGGCTTCCGCCTTTCCAACTCAAGAAATCGTCTTTTCCGGCAGAAGCTCAGTGCCGGCTCGGAGGAGGATCTCAACCCACTCGTCGAGTGCGGCCAAGAAATCGTCTTTTCCGGCAGAAGCTCAGTGCCGGGGTTCCAAGACCATCTTCATGCCGTGTTTCGGACGCAGGGTGATCATGGCCTTGGTCTCGACCGGATGCCCAGGCACGAGCTTCGGCGCGAACTTCTGTGCCAGGCAAGTCAGCAGCAGTACGCCTTCCATCCACGCAAAACGCTCGCCAATGCAGAGCCTCGCGCCGCCTCCGAAAGGAAAGTACGCAAATTTGGGACGCGTCGATGCCACTTCCGGCAGCCATCGATCCGGATCGAAACGATCGGGATGCGGATAAAACCGCGGATCCCGCTGCATCACGAAGGGGCTCATCAGCACGATCGAATTCGCTGCAATTTCATAGCCGCCGAGTGAAAAAGGCTGGATCGTCTTGCGTCCGATCGCCCAGGCGGGTGGATACAAGCGCATCGATTCGGCGAATACCATCTCGACGTACTTCAGCGCGGGCATGTCATCGAAGCCCGGCGTGCGGCCATTGAGAACACGGTCGATTTCGGCATGCATGCGGGCGGCGATTTGCGGATGCTCGGAAAGCAGATACCAGGTCCAGGTGAGGGCGTTGGCCGTGGTCTCGTGACCGGCGAGAAAGAGCGTCATCGCTTCATCGCGCACCTGTTCGTCGCTCATGCGTCCAGTGGCACCGCGATCTTCTTCATCCTGTGCGAGCAACAGCATGGAGAGCAGATCGCCTTTGTCTTCGCCCGAAGCACGATGCTCGGCGATCATACGATAGATGATTCGGTCGAGCGTTGTGCGAGCTTTCTCAAAGCGCTTGACGAAAGGCAAAGGCAGCTTTTCGAGGATCTCCGAAAACGGAAGCATCACGAGATTGAAGAGATCGAGGACGGCGCCTAAAGATTCACCGATGTCACGCGCCTCTTCTTCGACGTTCGCGCTGAAGAGCGTTTGCGCGACCACCGCCAGCGTCAGGCGCATCATTTCTTCCGCCATGTCGACGGTCTGGCCCGGCTGCCAGCGATCGCGCGTGCGGACGCCCCAATCGGTCATAGCGTCGGCATAACCCCGTAGACGGTCGCGATGAAAGGCGGGCTGCATCAGGCGGCGTTGGCGAAGATGGAAGTCGCCTTCACTCGTCAGCAGGCCTTCGCCGAGCATGCGCTTGGCACGCTGCAGCACGCGGCTCTTTGTGAAGTTGCCCTGCTGGGTAACGAGCACTTCTTTGACATACTCGGGATCGTTGATTAAGTAAACATCCTGCGCGGCGAGACGCAAAAAAGCGATTTCGCCGTACTGCCTGCGGATCTTCAACAGAAAGCCCGGCGCATCCTTGCGAAACTCTCTGAGGATCGCGAACGGCCAAATGCTCTTTGGGCCCGAGGGATGCGTCAAAGCCGTTGTCATCAGTGGTCCAGTTCTTTCTTCAGGTCGACGATCACCTGATCTCGCTTCTCACCATGCAGATCGGTTTCAAGCCGCCGCAGCGCCATTCCCACAACGTCGCGATGATGCAGTTTCGAGCCGAACTCTTCACTGAGGCGCAGCCAGATTTCGTGCACGCGATCCACATCCTGCGGCCACAAGCGCGGCGGGTGCGGACCCAGATTCACAAATGTGGAGGACCGGCCAGCCGCGATCACTTCGAGCGAAAACGGATGTCGCGGTTCCGGCAGTTTTTCCCAGGCGAGTCCGATGCGTCGTGCAAGTTCCTCGGATGCCATCTTTGCCGATACGCCCGTCACCAACCGCGCCGCCTTGAGCGTGGCTGCGGTCTGCACCATGGCATCGAACGGATCCATCGCCGGAATCACCATGAGTTCCACGGTCTTGCCCTCGCGCTCCGCCAGTTCCACCACATGGGTGAAGAGTTCTGACTCGTAATCGCTGAAAAGCTGGCCTTCTGTGAGATCGTATTCCCCTGCGCCAGTGCTGATCTGGCGGACGGTCATCACAACGATGTCATGACGGCGAAGATTGGTTTTTTCGAGAACCTTACGCAAATGATCCATACGACCGTAGTCGCGTATGGCGACGAGGACACCGCCAGGGCGCGCGTGGATACTGGTGGAATCCACCTGCGGTTGATGATCGAGATTGAACTGTTCGAGTCCCTTGGTATCGACCTTGCGGCGTTTGCTGATGCGATCCGAGATGGTGAAGATGATGAACAGCGAAAGCGTGAAGGCGATGCCGGAAATCGTCGCGGTCTTCTTGGTGAAGAGGTTCGCAATCGCGACGAAGCCCAGCACCAGCGTGATCACGCCGAGGCCGATGGGAATCTCTTTGCCACCGATCTTAATGTTGAAGGGAACCTTGTATTCCTGATCGTGGCGTTGGAATCGTAGCGCGAGTACGCCCAACGATTTCAGAAAGAAGCTCCACACCACGCCGAATGCATATGCTTCGCCAAGCAGGTACACATTGCCCCCGCTGGCCACGATGGTCACAATCTGCAGGATCGTGATGAGGTTGACGATGCGGAAGGTGGTTCCGAACTTCTTGTGCAGTTTGCGGAACCACGGTAGCAGCACGCCGTCTTCGGCGACGCGATTGAGCACACCGTTGGCACCGATCATCGAGGTATTGACCGCGCCCGACAGGATTAGGACGCCTACAATCACGACGAACACCTGAAAGGTCAAGCGCAGCAAATAGGGGCCGGCAAGGTTCATGGCCAGTCCGCCGATGAGGTTGTTGACGTAGTTCTTGCGAATCGCGTCGGGGATGATCATCGTTGCAAACACGGTGATCAGGCCGGTTGAAATCAACGCATAGGTGCAAACGATGTTGGCGGTAATGCGAAGGTTTTTCATCTTCGGATAGCCGATTTCGCGATAAACCTGGGCCAGGGTTTCGAAGCCGCTCATCGAAAGCAGCGAGTGTCCGAAGGCGATGACCACCAGCGCCAACGGCATGGTAATCCAATTGGTTCCGTGCAGCCAGCCCTGGGCATCCTCGCTGAGGTGGATGTTCGCGGCAATCGGCGCGGAAGGCATGTTGACTTCACCTCGAAGCAGCAACGTCAACGGGCACCAGATCAGGAGGATGCCCACCATGACGGTGGTGATCTGCATGATGCGCAGAGCCTTGCCGCTCGATTCGTGAATGCCCTTGGTGTTCTGCCACCAGAAGTAAATCGTGACGATGACACCGAATCCCGCCGCGAATAGATGCACCGGGATGCGCCAAGTCTGATTCCCCATCTCGCCGAATTCGTTGATGAGCGAACCCAGATATGTGCCCGCACTGACGACGCTGATGGGTCCGGTGAGTATGTAATCGAACACCAGCGCGGATACCGACAGGCGAGCCATGAATGGACCCATCGCATCGCGCACCACCACATAGACGCCGCCGCGTACGAACATGCCGCAGCTTTCCATATACACGCTGCGAACGGAGAAACCGAACAGCATGACAGCCAGCACGAACCAGGGCGCGGCTTTGCCGATGGCCTGTTCTGCGATGCCTCCTGCGTAGAACGACGACGACGCCAGATCGCTCAAAACGATGGCGGCTCCGCGCCAGAACGAAATGAAGGAAAGGGCGGCTGTCGTCGCCACAACCACTTTGGGTGAGACGGACGGGCGACTAGCGTTAGAAGACATTGCCTGTTCCCTATTCTACGATCAGAACAGTGCCCTTCAACGCTCTCGAAGATTATGCCCGCTTCATCTGCGGCCGTTTGCGCGGCGCAGGATACCAAGCGTTTTTCGTCGGCGGCTGTGTGCGCGACCATTTGCTGGGACATCTCGCCAAAGACTATGACGTTGCAACGGATGCCAGTCCTGAGGGCGTGTTGCAACTGTTTCCCGACGCGGGCGTGGTCGGCGCGCACTTTGGGGTGGTGCTGGTTCGAGAGGATCGTTGGCAGGTCGAGGTCGCGACCTTTCGCAGCGATGCGGAATACTCAGACGGGCGCAGGCCCGATGCGGTGCGGTTTGTGACTGATCCGAAGCACGATGCGGAGCGGCGCGATTTTACGATCAATGCGCTATTTCTGGATCCGGAAACAGATCGCATTCTGGATTTCGTGGGTGGGCGAGCGGATCTGGCGGCGGGTTTGATTCGTGCCATTGGCGATCCCGAGGCTCGTTTCGAAGAGGATCGCTTACGTCTGTTGCGCGCGGTTCGGTTCGCCGCGCGGCTGGGATTCCAGATCGAGCCTCGAACTTTCGACGCAATCCGGCGGATGGCGCCGCTGGTGAAGTTGGTGGCGGTAGAGCGTGTTCGCGAGGAACTGCATCGGATCCTTCCGGAAGGCCGACGCGGTTTGGATTTGTTACAGGAGACAGGGTTGTTGTCCGAACTCTTGCCAGAGGTTTCTTATACAGAAGAAGTGAAGCAGCGCCTCGACAGAACTGCGGAACTTTCGCCTTCGCTTGCCTGGGCGGCGCTCTTGTTGAATGCGCCCCACGGCACCGCGGTTACGATTGCGAACCGGCTGCGGTTTTCGATTTCTGAATTCGACGGCTTGGCAAATCTTCTTGCCAGCCGCGGTCGTGTGCGCGAGATCGAAATGATGTCGCTGGCAAACAGAAAGCGCCTCATGCGCGATCCTCAGTTTGACGAATACCTCGCACTGCACCGCATGTGTGGCGAGCCTGTGCCGGATCTACCGCGATACTCGGATACGGATTTGCATCCCGCCCGGCTGCTGACAGGGCTGGATCTCATCGACTTGGGTTATCCGCAGGGGCCGCTCTATTCGCGAATTTTGAGCGCCCTCGAAGACGCTCAGTTAGAAGGTTCACTGGGCAATCGCGAAGAGGCTGTGCGATGGCTGCGCTCACGGTTCTAAGTTTGGCGATCCGACGGATGTCAGCGACATCGACGATCTGGTCCGAAACATGGGGTTGCCGTGTGCGCCGCGAATGTCGAATCCGCAGAGAAAACGCCTGGTTCAGATGCCGTTGTGATTTCCGCCGATGCGGTCAGGATCGCGGATTCCGAGAAGGTCGTCGGCCTCACGTGAACTCCGAGCGAGAGTTAAACTACAAAGGATCCTCATCACGCGCCGGACTATGTGGACAGCAGATTCACCGATCCCTGGAATTCTAGAACGCCTTCGCTCCGGCGATGACCGCGAGCAGGACTTCCGCGCGCTCTTCGATCAGTGCTTTCCCCGCATACTGAGTTTCTTCCTGGCGAAAGGACTTTCTGAGGAAGACGCGCGCGAACTCACCCAGGGTGTGATGTTTTCTGTCTATCGGAGTGTCGGGCAACTGGAATCGGAACAAGCCTTCGCCGGTTGGCTCTTCACCATCGCACGCAACTCGATGGCGAACTGGGTCGACCGGCGCAACGCGCAGAAGCGTGGTGCGGAGTCCACCGTATTTGCGGGAGAAGAGTTCGATTTTGAGGACCTACGGGTCGACGTAGGCGGTTCGCTGCTGCAGCGGGAACGCGAAGAACTGCTGAGAGAAGCGGTGGATGCACTGCCGCCGCAGATGCGGCAATGCGTGCGGATCCGTGTATTGGAAGATGCCGGCTACGCGCAGATTGCCTCGCGACTGGGGATTTCGGTGAATACGGTGAAAGCACATCTCTTTCAGGCCAGAAACTCTTTGCGTATCAGGCTTGAGGGCGTGCTTCGGATGAAAGCGGAAGGGGACGGTGGATGAATCCTTCTGCTTGGGAAAATGCTGTGAGAAACACCTGTCCTGCGGATGCGGAATGGATCGACTACGCGAGCGGCGCGGTGCCTGCGGGCGCGCGGCGTGAATCGATGGAGGCGCATCTGGCTTCTTGTACGCTGTGCATCGCCGCGTTGGCGGATGCTCGTCTGTTTGCCGGGGATGGGGACGTTGCGGGAACAAATCCGGGAAAGGAACATCGAGAGTTTCAGGATCGCTTTGGACTCGCCCCCGCGCCAAAGCAAATGGCGAGGTCCGCTGGCTGGCCTGCATGGGTGGGCCTTGCCGCGGGACTGGCGATCGCTTGCGGAGCGGCTTTTTGGATCTACTTGAGCAATGTCGCGCTGAGCGATGAGAAGGCCGAGTGGAGCCGGAAAGAGGCGTTGCAGACAAGGCAGATTGCGCAGTTGGATCGAGAGCTGAGGGCTCCGCGAGTGAGCAGCGGCGGGGTGTACGATTTGAATTCTGCGGATTTCCAGCTTCGTGGCGGATCGTCGCCGCGAATGGCGGATGCGAAGTTTGCGCCTGCGCTGACGTTTCTGCTGCATTTGCCCACGAATGCCGATCGCGGTGAGACTTGGCGAGTCGAGATCGTGGACCGTGGTTCGAAAGAGGTGGTGAGTTCAAGCGTTGGACTCGCACCGCTTGCCGATGGGACGCTTGTGGTTACCGCTTCGGGACTTGTGGCCGGAGCGGAATATGAGATCCGCGCGCGGACGGGGGAGAGCCCGGGGGTTGGATTTTGGGTTCGGGTTGTTCGCTAAACCTGGACGGCTTTGTTGCTGTCCTTGCAGTTGAGGATCCAATTTCCATGAATAGAAGAATCGTCTCGCTCATGCTTGCGATGTTGGCAGCAGGTGTTTCTTTCGCCCAGGAGTACAAATATCGATGGGGCGACACAATGCTTACTTTGGACCGCCGAGGTGTAGTCTTGGGGTTTTCGCGAGCTGACGGCGCACAAGGGATTGTCGAGGGGCAAGACATGCCGATTGACAAAATGGTCCAGCTAGCTGAGCCACAGCTTAAGGCGAATCTGAAGAAATGGAAGACTCTCTATTCTGACGTTCCAATCCACCGAAAGAAAAGCGAAACTGGTCCCTTTCAAATTAACGCTCCCGCAAGCTTCCGATCGGTTACCAAAGATCCAAGCGATAGAGTGACGATTACGGAGGTGCGTTGGGTTAAGCCCAACCAAGTCGAGATACACGTCTCACCTCCGCCCGGATTGTTTATACGCGAATGCTCGAACTGCGCGCCACCCTGCTGTGTGTATTGCGGCATTGGCTGTTTGGGGGGAGCCGGAAGATCGCCCATAAGTCCTCAACCTCTCCCAGGACCAACGATGCCCCAAGGCACACTAGCATCGTCACGATTCGATGACGTGGTTTCAGAAGGGCTGCTGGCTGTTGTGGATTCCAACCATTTGGGGCCAACACCAGGAACATAGCAGGGCACTGCAACTCGGTGGGCAATCGAAGTCTGATGAGGCGATGACAATCTTGCTGTCTCTGACAGAGACGCACCCCAAGTTTGTGAGGACCTGCGCTGCCATCCGATCTGTTTTGCAGAAAACAGGACGAGTGGCTGAGGTGCCGGCGCTGTTGGATCGGCTTGCGATCCGCAATACCTATGCTCATTGCGGATTGGCCCGGCACTGGTACTTGCAGGGGGATCGCAACGCAATGGAACGGGCCGCCAGAAAGTGCCTCGATGCGGATCCAGAGTTCCTGCCAGCCTGGACAGAATGGCTTCACGGGCTAGCATCACAACAACGGCTCGCGGAAGCGTTGCCCGCAATCGAACTGCTGGAAAAAGGTAGTTGGATTCGGCGCGCAGTCATTGCCGCCTATGCGATTTATGGCAAGCCCGAAGCTATCGTCGTCGAGGCGGAGCAGGCGCAACGCATTCGAAAGGGTGACCCTGACTTGGAGCGAATCCTTTTCGCTGGTTACCTCCAATCAGGACGTTGGGACGATGCGCTGCGTCTTGCCCAAGAAGGAGCCGCGGCGGCGCGACTTCGCGGCGATCTGGATCTGGAAAGACAACTGACCGGACGAATGGGCGCGGTCGCCAACCGACAAGGACGGTACGCGGATGGCGAGAACTACCTTCAAAAGGCCGTTGCGATGGCTCGTGAGCTTTCCGATGCGGACAGTGAACGTGTTTACCGACATGAGCTGGCGGAAACCCTGCGGCACTCCGGCAAGTTGGAGGAAGCGACTGCGGAAATCGACCCGGTCATCAAGATGCTGCGAGCGGGACGAGCGACCATAGACCTAGGCAGAGCGATTCACACCCGCTCGGAAATTCACCTGGAATCCGGCAACTACACGGGAGCGTTGGCAAGTCTGCGCAAGGCCCGAGCCGCGGCCCGAGCGATCGGCGGCGACACGGGTGGTGAACTCGAGGCCGCAGCGAGCACCACCGAAATCCGGCTTGCGTTGGGAGACGTTGGCGGAGCCCTCGAAGAGATAAAGGGCGCCCTGCGGATCGCACGTTTGCAACAGCGATCCGAATTGGTGCGGATCCTGCCTGTGGCAGCACGGGTCTATGTGGCCGCTGGCAATCGGTCGGAAGCTGCGAAGCTCTATGCCGAAGCGCGAGAGGCGGCGACAAAGCAGAAAGACATTCGGACGGGCTTCGATGTCGCCTTGCGCGAGGCGGAACTCGATGGGCGTCCGGCGGCATTCGATGCTGCGAGGCAACTTGCAAACGCCATCGGATCCAAGATCATCACCGCGCGGCTCGATCTTTCCGAAGCGGCGGCGCTAGACAAGTCCGGCAATACCGCCACGGCCTTGCAGCGTTTCGAATCCGCGCTTGCTGCGGGGCTGGCCATTCCATCCCCCGAGATCATCTGGCGTGCCCGTGCCGGAATCGCCTGGGTCAAGACGCGCCTACAAGCCCGCGCCGAGGCAATCGAACAGTACCGCCTGGCCACGGAGGCGATCGAGAACGTCCGCGCCAACCTGCTCTCGCTGGAAGACAGGGCCAACTTCTTCGCCGCCAGGACCAAGCTCTACAAAGATGCCGCGAACCTCCTGCTGCAAGAGCGCAAGCCCGCAGAAGCTTTCGCGTTCGCGGATCGTGGACGCGCGCGCTCGCTTCTCGATTCGCTGTCCACCAATCCTGAAACAAAAACCGTGGTTCCGGCCGGATCCATCGTCCTGTTGTACTTTCTGCATCCCGACGGGGCGAAGGTCTTTGCTCTGACAGAGGGGACGCCCCTCGTCGTCGCGCTACCAGCCTCTGAGGCGAGAATTGAGGCGGCCGTGCGCGAATACCGTGCATTGATCTCCTCGCCACCCGTTCGGGTGACCCAAGCGCGGATGACGGATCTCTCGCACCAACTCTACGCGGATCTGCTCAAGCCAGTCGAGCCGTTGCTCAAAGGCAAACGCGAAATCATCGTGATTCCAGATGGCTCGCTGTTTTATCTGCCTTTCGAGGCGCTCCGGAACCCGGCCTCAGGACAATACGCTGGTCATCGGTTCGACTTTGTCTACGCTCCATCGTGGAACGTCTACGCGGCATTGCGTGCCAAACCGAAGAGTGCAACAACCAGCGCCCTCCTCGCCTACGGCGATGCCGACTATCGTGAGCCTTGGAAACGCTTGCCGTTTTCGCGTGAGGAAGTACAGTCCATTGCCGGACTCTATTCCGCAAAGGCCCGCGTAGGAAGCGAGGCTAGCGAGACGGCGCTGCGAGCCGATGCGGCGGGCGGTTCGCACAGGATGATTCATCTGGCGGTGCACGCAAAAGCCGATGAGGCGAGCCCGCGATTTTCGTCTTTGGTGTTCGCATCCGATGACCGCAACGACGGGCTTTTACACGCTTACGAGATTCAGCGGATGCTGCTTCCCGCCGAGTTGGTCGTCCTATCGGGATGCGAAACCGCAATGGGAAAACGACTCACTGGCGAAGGAATCACAGGACTCACACAGAACTTTCTGCAAGCGGGGGCTGCCAGTGTTGCCGCCAGCCTTTGGAAGGTAGAGGATCGCGCGACCGCGGAGTTCATGCGCTTGTTCCACCTGGAATTACGGCGTGGACGCGCGCCTGCCGCGGCGTTGCGGTTGGCACGCACACAGCTTGCGGCACGCTTCGAGCATCCGTTTTATTGGGCGGCGTTCATCCTCATCGGCGGAAGCCGTTGAGTCTGGACTATTCGTAAAACCGTTGTGCGATCGGGAACCGTCGGCCAATGCCAAAGGCCTTGCTGGTAATCTTCAACCCAGGAGCCGCCTGCTGGCGCTTGTACTCGTTGCGATCGGTCTTGTTGATGATCTCGCGCACCAACTGAATGGGCTGCTGGATCTCCTCAGCAATCTGTTCGGGCGTCTTAAACTCTTCGACGTAGCCCTTGAGAATCGCATCCAGAACCGCATACTCGGGCAGCGAATCCGTATCCTTCTGGTCTGGCCGGAGTTCCGCGGAGGGCGGCTTCACAAAGACATTTTCGGGAATCGCGTTGTTCAAACGTTTGTTGGCCACGCGCGAAATCTCATACACCAGCGTCTTCGGAACATCGGAGATCACAGCCAAACCGCCGCACATGTCGCCATAGAGGGTGCAGTAGCCGACGGCGAGTTCGCTTTTGTTGCCTGTGGTGAGCACGAGCGCGCCCCACTTGTTCGAGAGCGCCATCAGCGTCATGCCGCGCAGGCGTGATTGCAGGTTTTCTTCTGTGACATCGGCCTTGGCCCCAGCGAATACGGGATTCAAAGCCCCGAGCATCGCGTGGTAGCCGTCGTTGATGGAGATCAGCTCAAAGCGGATTCCAAGGCGCTCGGCCATATCGCGGGCATCTTTGACCGAGTGATCGCTCGAATACGGGCCGGGCATTCCCACGCCGATCACATTCTCCCGCCCAATGGCCTCAACGGCGATGGCCGCGGTGATCGAGGAATCGATGCCGCCCGAAAGCCCGATGAGCGCCTTGCGGAAACCGCACTTGTGAATGTAGTCGCGCGTTCCAAGCACGAGCGCCTTGTAGACTGCTTCTTTTTCGTCAGGTTCGGTCTCACGCAGATCGCCCTTTGAGTCGAAAGCGTCGACAAAGACAAGATCTTCTTCGAACGATTTCGCCTGTGCGATGACGTTGCCGTTGGCGTCCATCGCAAACGACGATCCGTCGAAAACCAACTGATCGTTGCCGCCGATCTGATTCACATACACGACCGGAATCTCATAGCGGCGAGCAGTGGCGCGGTAGAGGCGGCGGCGCAATTCGCGCTTACCGATGGCGTAGGGCGAGGCGTTGATGCAGATATGGATTTCCGCACCTTGCTCGAACAACTCTTCGACAGGGTCGCGTTTGTAGAGCCTGTGCTTCCAGAAGGTGCGGTCGTTCCAGGCGTCCTCACAGATGGTGAGGGCCACGTCGCGTCCGCCGATTTGGAACAGATCGCCTTCTTCGCCGGGGACAAAGTAGCGAGCCTCGTCGAAGACATCGTAGGTGGGCAGCAGCATCTTGTTCTGCCGAAAGACGATCTTGTTGTCCTGGATCACAGCCGCCGAATTGAGCGCGTGCTTGCCCGGCGTGTTGCTCTCTTCTCTACGTCCTACAAACCCCGTAACGATGGCAATGCCCTGAGGTGCGCGAGCAGCGAGGTCTTCCAGCGCGGCTTCGGTGCGGATGAGGAACGATGGCTTTTCAACGAGATCGCGCGGCGGGTAGCCATTGAGCGAAAGTTCAGGAAAGACGATGACCTGCGCGCCTCCGTCGAAGGCGCGCGCGGAATAGTCGAGCATCTTGGAGACGTTGCCTGAAAGGTCGCCGACGGTCGGATTGATCTGGCCCAGGGCGAGTCGCATGATTCATTGTATTGTGCACGGGTTCGTTATCCTTGTAACGAACTCGTGAGCACAGGACTGATCGCATTACTCGACGACATCGCCGCCATTTCGAAGATGGCTGCGGCATCGCTCGACGACGTCGCCGCCCAGGCTGCCAAAGCGGGAAGCAAGGCCGCCGGCATCGTCATTGACGACACAGCGGTCACGCCTCGCTACGTGGTTGGCCTCGCCGCGGAACGCGAGTTGCCCATCATCCGGCAGATCGCTATCGGATCGCTCAAAAACAAGCTCCTATTCCTATTGCCAGGCGCGCTTTTGCTCAGCTACTTGGCACACTGGGCGATCACTCCGCTGCTGATGCTGGGCGGCGTCTATCTCTGTCTCGAAGGTTTTCACAAAGTGCTGGAACTCTTTCATCCACCGGCGAACGGCGCTGAGGGCACGGCGGTCACCGGCAGGCCGCGCGAGATGGAAGAACAGCGAGTGGCAGGCGCCATCCGCACCGATTTCATTCTCTCCGCCGAAATCATGGCGATTACACTGGCGGGTGCCGCGGGATCCTCCATCTGGACGCAAGGCGCGATTCTGGCCGTCGTGGGCATCGGCATGACCGCTTTGGTCTACGGCGTCGTGGGACTGATCGTCAAAGCCGACGATGTCGGACTCGCTATGGCACAAACATCGAACCGCGCCGTGCGTGCACTGGGCCGGGGCATTGTATCCGGCATGCCGCTGTTTCTAAAAACGCTCAGCCTGGTGGGGATGCTCGCCATGCTGTGGGTTGGCGGCGGCATCGTGATCCACGGATTCGGCACCGCCAGTCCGGAAGAGACAATCGCTCAGGCGGCCTCGGTGCACAGCGGAATCTGGAACTGGTTGATTCAGGCAACTCTTTCCGGCCTGGTGGGGCTCGTCATCGGCGGCATCGCCGACTTATTGCTGAAATCATTTAAGAGATAATCAGCGGATTGCGGACCTGAATCGAAAAACGCGAGGAATCGCGATCCGCGCGTCATCCACCATAGAGGGCCTATCGCGGCGCTAGTTCGCAGCGTATCTCGCAACACAGACCAGTGATCCGGTTCCCGATTAATTTCAGTGGGGGGGACTCGAACCAGCCTCGAGATCGGCAATGGCGTTCGCGGCGGGCGTCGGTGGTTTGTAGATCTGCCGATGGGTGGCGATGCTGAAGAACTCGTGGATGCATGGCCAGGGAATCGCCCAGGATTCACGACCCTCAGCAAGTTCGATCAACGTTGCGGCTGCTCGTTCGTGCCAGGGAGAGTCCTGCCGGTGCGCGGCGACCAGAATATTGGCGTCGACTGCGATCCTTTCGTATCGGCTGCGGAAGGCACTCCCCCGCGCCCTTCGTACGCCAATTCACGGATCACGGTCCAATCCTGGACAGTTTGCCCTTCACCCTTGAATCCAAAGGGCTTCATACGGAACTGGACGTCTTTTTTCGGCGGATCCAGAGCCGCCCGGAGACCCGTCTCCAACAGAGTCCGCAGCGAGATCCCCTTCTCTGAGCAATGCTGTTTCGCTTGACGAAAGAGCATTTCGGGGATTTCTACCGTGGTCTTCAGACGTTTATGTTGCCAGACGTACGGATTGGTCAACATGCAAATATGGCAATATGGGTCCAACCTTACTCGGATCGCAGGACCTCGACCGGATCCACCAGCGAGGCCCTTCGCCCGGACTCAAATTGGAAATATCGGTGCATGGTCAGGATCCCTTGCGCCAGCAGCGCCAGACCGATGATCGCGAACACCGGCTCAGCCCAACTGAACGGCGGCAGCTTATTGTCCTTCACCGAGGCCTTGCCCGCCAAAGCGGCGACCACCACGGGAACTCCATTGTTCAACGCGTGTCCGATCACGCCAGGCCAGATGCTGCCCATCTTCGAATACCACCATCCGAAGATGACGCCCAGCATGAAGGTCCCAAAGATTTTGCCAAGGCTCATGTGCGCAGCAGCGAACATCGCGGCCCCGAGCAGAATGCCCTTGGTGAGTCCGTAACGCGGCACAAATCCGCGCAGAAAAACGCCTCGAAAGAGGAACTCCTCGCTCAATGGAGCGGCGAACATCAGCGCGAACGCCGCTCCAATGAGAGTCTTGTCCAGGCCATAGGCCTCCGTGGGCAGGAGGCTCGGAAACAATCGAAGCACCCAGAACAGCACCACCATTGTCAGGATCAACTGTCCCACGATGACAGCAGCCATTGGGCCAACGACTTGCGCCGGAATCCGGAAGGGTCCTGCGAGATCGCTCCAACTCAAATGCAGCTTCGATCGTGCGACCAAGACGGCAAACAGCCCGCCAGCGAGCGTCGACGCGCCGAGTATCCATGGGCTTTTCATCAATGAGGTCTTGGCTATGCCATCCGTCACGGCAAACGGCAGGATGACGACAATCGATCCGCCGAGATAGACGGCGAAGAGTCCCATGGCCTGCCAGAAACCCGGATAAGGCTTCGGTAGGGGCGGCGGTTGCTGTTGTTCTTCGCTGGGGAGCATTAGAGTTGCGCGAGCAGATAATCGACCACGCGTTCGAAAGGATCGAAGCCAAACGTGCGCGCCACCGCCGGACGCAGATTCGAGTTGGCGTTCACGTCATAGAAGATGAGCCGACCATCCGCAGCTTCGAGATACTCAATGCCGCCGACGTCGAGCCCACCGGCTGCGACGATCTTGTGGCCTGCTTCCACGGCTTCGGCGGGAACCTCGGGATACGGATAGAATTCGACCGGCTTCGAGGCCTTCATTGTCGGGATCTCGCAATACCCAGCGGATCCGTCTTCAGGGTTGCAAGTCTCAGACGGGCATAAATTGAACGCACCATGCGAGACGACGCGCATCGGATAAAGCAGTTCGCCACCGAGGAATTCCATGCGCACGATGCCCTTTTCGGCATCCACCGCGAAATATTCCTGCAATAAAAGCAAATTATCCGGAAGCCAGAGATCCGGACGGTCGCGCAACAGCCTCCGCAATTCATCGGGGTCGTTCAGCAGGAACATACGTGCACCGCTGCCGCCCTGTTCCGGTTTCAACAGCGCGGGCCACAGGTCCCATTTGTCGACCACAGCTTCGACATCGTTGAAAGCCAGCGATTTCGGATGGGCGATGTCGAGTTGATTCATCAGCGCCCCTTGTGCGGACTTGCTCAGTTCCAGCAAAAAAGCCTTCGATCCATTGAGCACGCGAGCGCCGTTGAGTTCCAGCGACCGCATCAGCGACAAGCAATACGGAACCGCGCGCGTGTTGCCACGGACATAAGCGCTGGGGCTCGCCTGATTGAAGTACAGCTTCGCCTGCGGCACTGCATCCGGATCGAAAGCGGCATGCTTCAGATCGATGGTTCCATAGTTGACGCCGCGCCGATCGAGCGCGGCAAAGAGCGGCTTCTGCCATTCCGGATGTTCGTAGAGGACAACGAGATCGTGCATAGAAAGTTAGATGCGATGAAAACTGCGAAGGATTTCGCGCGTCGTATAGCGCAACGCGATGGGACGCCCGTGCGGGCAACTCATTGGATACTCGGTTTTTGCCAGCTCAACTAAAAGCCATTCCATCTTGCGTTGATCGAGGCGCATGTTGATCTTGATCGCCGCCCGGCAGGCGATGGACGCCGCGATGCCGCGCCGCAAGTCTTCGAGCGAGGCCTTGCGCAACTGGCTCTCTGCGATCTCAAGAATCTCGAACAGCACTTTCTCAATATCCGCAGGGCCGACATCTGCAGGCGCGGCTTTCACCGCGATCGTGCGATTGCCGAATGGCTCGGTTTCGAATCCTAAGGCCGTCATTTCGGCTGCAATGCGATCGTATTCGATCTGCTGCGCGGCGGTGATTTGGATGACCAACGGCATGAGAAGCGCTTGTTTTTCCACGTGCCCGCGCTGCTTCAGCACCTTCTCAAACAAGATTCGCTCGTGGGCGACATGCTGGTCGATAATCCACAAACCATCCCGCCCTGCAGCGATGATGAAGCTGTCGTGAATCTGGCCCAGTGGACGCAGATCCCGCAGGGCTTCGAGCGTGGGAGCTTCGAGCAGTGCGGAATCGGGCAGCATACGGCCATGCGTATCGGGAACAGGCAATCGCAAAGCGGGCTGCGGCGGAACAGGCTGATCTGGAAACGTCTGTGCTTCCGATTGAAAGTCGAAGCGCGGCGCAGGCGGCGAAGGCCGGTGTAGCGTGAACTCCGGCAATTGCGGCCCCGGCGAAGCGTTCAGAAACTGAGATGCGCCAACGGGGACCGTCGACACCGGATAGCGAACATTTTCGATACTTTGTGTGAATTCAGAATAGGGCAGTTCTGCACCCGGCTGGGCCATCTGAGCAACGGCAGGCGCGGCGGAAATCCCCGCCACAGGCCGATGCTCGGTGAGCTTGCCGCGAATCGCATCGCGCACGAAATCGTGCACAGTTCCCGAATGGCGGAACCGCACCTCGGTCTTCGAAGGATGCACGTTCACATCGACTTCTTCCGGGTCGCAATCCAAAAACAGCAGCGCGAATGGATAAGAAGCCGGCGGAATCAGGTTGTGATAAGCCGCTGAAATCGCATGCAGAATCAGCTTGTCGCGAATGAGTCGCCCGTTGACGAACAGAAAGATCGAGTTGCGGTTGAGCTTCTGCACTTGCGGCCCGGAAATGAAGCCGCGCAGCCTGAAGTGGTGCGTCGAAGCCTCCCGTTGCTCTTCCAACTGCACCGCCACCGAAGCCTGCGCAGGAACATACGGCGGCGGAATTCGGATGTCTTTGTCGTGCGTGCCGATGTCCACCAAATCGCGCAGAATCTGACTGCCAAACACCTGAAAAACGCGCTCTTCCAAGGTACCTACCGGTGCGGCATTCAACAGTTCATGATCGCCATGATGCAGCGCAAACCCCTTGTCGGGATGTGCCAGCGAATAGTGCGTCACCAGCGATGCGATGTGCGCCATCTCGGTCTGTTCGCTCCGCAAAAACTTCTTGCGCGCGGGAACGTTGTAAAAGAGATCGCGGATGGTGATGGTGGTTCCGGGTGTCCGCGCCAGTTCGTCGCAGGTGAGGATCTTGCCTCCCGCAATATCCACTTTTGTACCTGAATCCTCTTCATTCGAGCGAGTCTCGAGCAACAACCGCGACACCGAGGCGATGGAAGGCAGCGCTTCTCCACGAAATCCGAGTGTAGAGATCGCCATGAGATCCTGTACGTCGGAAAGCTTGCTGGTAGCGTGACGCTCGAACGCCAACAATGCATCGTCGCGCAGCATCCCGTGGCCATCGTCGGCGAGGCGGATGACTTTGCGTCCGCCGGCTTCGACGTAGATGCGAAGATCTCGGGATCCGGCATCGAGGGAGTTTTCGAGCAGTTCTTTGACGACCGAAGCAGGTCGTTCGACAACTTCGCCCGCCGCGATTTTATTGGCGACAGCGTCGGAAAGTATGCGTATGCGGCCCAACTGGTTATTGTACCGGAACGAATCTTCCACGGCGCGGAATGACCGAATAGGGTCATCCGAGTGCCTCGTCTCGCTCCATAGCGCTGCCCTGTTAAACGTCGTTCGTCTGTGACACGCGCGCGGGTCTAAGTTCCTGTTCGATGGCCTCTCACGTGCATCAGGAAAAGCAGTAGGAAACATATTCATAATTCGCTTTCAACCCAAACACTTGAAGCGAATCAAGAAAAGGAAATCTCTATGCAACAGAAAATACTCGACTCTCCGGCTCATAGCAGTCCGGTCCGGTCCACCGATCCCATCAATACCGCTATGCTCGCCGGTGCGGCCCTACTCGCCACGACCGCTCTCACCGCGCAGACCCAAACCGTTACTGACATCGACGTTCTGAACTATGCGCTCGGCCTCGAACACCTCGAAGCTAATTTCTATACGGAAGGCCTGAAGCGTTTCACACCCTCTGATTTCGCTTCCGCTGCGTTTGCCATGAACTTGGGAAACCCGAACGACTTTTTCGGGGATTCATTGCCCGGCGATGTCTACGCGTACCTCCAACTGATTCGCAACCACGAGCAGACCCACGTGAGGACGCTGATTCGCACGATTCAGTCTCTTGGTGGTACGCCAAAACCGGCCTGTACCTACAAGTTCACCTACAGCTCCGCCGATGAGTTCCTCGCTGTCGGCAAGGTTCTGGAAGATACCGGGGTTACAGCGTACAACGGTGCCATCAAGCTGATTCGCAACGCCAGCCTTGTGACCGCAGCGGCCACCATCGCGACTGTGGAGGGCCGCCATGCCGCCTACCTGCGTCTGATCACGGGCGACAGTCCGTTTCCGAGCGCCTTCGACCAAGCGAAGACTATGCAGGAAATCACGACGGCAGTAATGCCATTCATCGTTTCGTGCCCAGCGTAAAGAAAGAGACCACCATGACAAATCTACAGACTCAATCCCATGCATCCCGCCGTTCTTTCTTTACGAAAGCCGCGGTGCTTTTCGGTGCAGGTGCGTTGGCGGTAAAGATCGCCGACGCGCAAACAACCGCCACACCCGCGGCTGTTTCCGACATCGACATCCTGAACTACGCATTGGCGCTCGAACATCTCGAAGCCGCGTTTTATGTTGCCGGCGTCGCGCGATTCACCGCCAACGACTACAACAACAGCAACAATGGAGCGATTTTCGGCAGCAAGATCAACGGAAACATTCTCCCGTATATTCGTGCGATCGGCGAACACGAAACCGCCCACGTAGCTGCCCTTCGGAGTACGATCACCACGCTGGGTGGCACGCCCGTCGCGGCCTGCACTTACAACTTCGGCGTCAATACGGTGAACGACTTTCTGATGGTCGCGATGGCGCTCGAAAACACGGGAGTCATGGCCTATGACGGAGCCGTTGCCCTCATCTCGAACCCGGATATTAAGCAGGTGGCTGCCACGGTTGCGACCGTCGAAGCCCGCCATGCCGCATATCTGAACGTACTGAATGGTGCGATTCCGTTCCCTTCGGCATTCGATACACCCAAATCCCGCGCGGAAGTGCTCGCAATCGCTTCTCAGTTCATCGTATCCTGCCCTGGTGGCGGACCGACCAGCAACCCGGCCGGACCGACAATCAGTGGTCTTCGCACCGCGTTCACGACCACCGAGAACGACATCCAGTTCGACTTTTCACGATCGGCTGCGACGGACGGCTCGGCGGTGAGCTTCATGCTCTCGCAGATCTCCGGACCGCAAACCTCGTTGATCGGACAGCGCACCTCAACGCCGCGAGCCTTGTTACAGGGCGGTCGCGGAGTGTATGTCTTCGAAGCGGTGATCACCGATGGACGCGGCACAGTGCAGCGCGGACGCACGACCGTCACGTACATCTAGATTGGATGAAGGTCGCCACGGAGTTTCGGCGACCTTCACTCGAACCGGTGTGAATCGAGAAGCAGCAACCGCTCGTGCTCCTATCGCGATGCAACGCCGGAATGAATTCGCGGACCCACCGGCTGCGCGGCGAGGATTTCAGCCTCGCTGGCAAGCATCTGTTCCCACCGCTCATCGGCGGGCTTCCTTCCGGCCACTTTCTGCGCGAGCCGCAGAAATACTTTGTAATGTCCCAGTTCCGAAGAGAACAACGCCTTGTAAAAGGCCGCCAACTCCGTGTCGCCGGAAGCCGCTGCGGCTTCCGCCAGCACAGCGAAACGCTCGCAGGACCGCGCCTCGATGAGTGCGGAAACAAACAGCCGGTCTATCAGTTCGCCCGCTTGGCCTTTGCGGACGAGCGCGCGAAGCTCGTTTGCATAAGGATTCTTGTGCGTCCGCGCCAGCCGGCCTCCGCGCCTTATCAGGATCCTCGTCACTTGGGACAAGTGCGCCGCCTCGTCGCGCGCGACACCCGTCATTGTTTCCACCCACCCCGGCAACCAATCGTTGGGCCAGTAGGTCATCAGTTCCATCGCGTTGTTGGCGGCCTTTTTTTCCAGAAAAGCATGATCGCAGAGCAGCGCCAGAGGATCGCCAAGGACGTCATGCGCCCAGGCGAGCGGCGTCCTGGATTTAAGCGGGATGGCGGCGAGGCGTTCTGCGAGGGTCACGGTAAGTCCAGATTAGCGTAATCTGAAAAGCGGACCATGCTGAACGGAAAGATCGCAATCATCACCGGCGCGGCGGCCGGCATCGGCGAAGGCACTGCGGAATTCTTCGCTTCTCACGGCGCGCGACTGGCGTTGCTCGACAAAGACGCGGATCCGCTCCACGCACTCGCCAGGCGCCTGCCCGGCGACGTGCTGGCCATCCCCGTCGACCTCCGGTCGCGCCCCGCTGTCGATCGGGCCTTTGCCCAAATTGACGCGCACTTCGGCGGAGGCGCGGATATTCTTATCAACAATGCCGGCATCTATCCGCGAAAACCCTTTGCCGAGACGACAGAGGAAGAGCTGGAAACCATTCTCGACGTCAACTTGAAGTCCGCGTATCGCTGCACGCAGGCCGCTCTGCCGCTATTCGCCCAGCGCGGCGGAGGCAAGGTTGTGAACACCTCGTCGGTCACGTTCTTCGTAGGTCTGAACAACCTCTCGCACTACATCGCAGCCAAGGGAGGCATCGTTGGACTCACCCGCGCCTTGGCGCGCGAACTCGGCCCACGAAACATCCATGTAAACTGCGTGAGCCCTGGGGCGATTCTGGTGGAAAGCGAAAAAAAGGTCGCGACGCCGGAACAGATGGCGGTGATCGTCGAGAATCAGTCGATCAAGCGCCGCCTTCTGCCGATCGACATTGCCCGGGTCAGCTACTTTCTGGCCTCGGAGTTGAGCGATGGAATGACCGGCCAAACCGTAAACGTCGACGGCGGCTGGATCCTCTACTAAAGAAAAAGTGGCGGCCTCCTATGTTGGATATGTTAGGTGACCGCCGGTATCATCGCAAGAGTTGAGGCTGAATCTTCGACATTCAACATGTAATTGAATGTCTCAAACAATAGTTCGACGGCCTTAGTACGAAAGTTTAGGGTCAGCCAAAACTTTTTCTGCGATTCTACGTGTTCTCACCCCAGCAGCTGCGGCCGTGATCTGGTCAACATATACCTCCAGCCCCGGAACCACCGCCTCCGGATCCTTCGCCTGCTCATCCCAAGCCCTTAGGCGGAGCATCTCCCGAAAGTGCGGATCCTCCTCAAATTCTCGTACTTCCACCCCGTTCATGGGTCCACCTTGCAGTTCCAACGTCTTCTTACTCGCCTCCGACAGCTTCGCCCGATAGTCAGGACGCGTCGCCACCAAGTAGCGTTTGGCGCGAACATGCCCGGAGACGAGCGCGATCAGGCGGGGCGAGAACCCACGAGCCTGCAGCCAATCGATGCAACTGCTGTCGTGGTCGATCACCCCGATTTCCGCGTGGATGTTTCCACCCAACAGGTGCCCCACATCGTGCAGCAGAGCGGCTACCACCATCTCATTGTCGGCACCGGCTTCTGTGGCGCGATGCGCCGACTGCAGCGCATGCTGCAATTGCGTCACGCGCTCGCCAAAGTACGCCTCCGCACCGCCCTTTTCGAATATTTCCTGAATCTCTTGAAAGACTGCGTTCACGATAGCTCCTCCAAAATCGGCCACAGATCCGACGCAGTGGCGATGACGCGTCGCGCACCCGCGCTTTCGAGCAGCGTACGGGCGTATTCCGCACCGAGCAGCACCGCCTCATTCGAACTTTCGCAAACGCCGCGCGACATCCACGACGCTAACCTCAGCGGTCTGTGTGGCGATCTCCAGTGAAGCGTCTACACGCACAATCTCGCGGGCGCGAAGCGCAAGGTTGCGAGCTTTGGAAGGACGGAATCCCTGTTTCTCGATCAGGACTTCATATTCTCCAGCTTCCAAATTGGCGAAAACGTAGTTGCCACTACTATCTGTGACGGTCTTACGGACTTCACCGGTAGCGATCTTGGTGGCGGAAATCGAACCGCTTTCGATCGCCGCGGATTGGGAATCGCGAACGATGCCGCGAATTTCTCCGAAGGTGCTTTGTGCAAGCGCAGCAAAGTTTGAAAGAGCAAAAAGAAAGAGGAGGCGAGTCATAGCGTCCTTCGAGGCTAGCGGTCGAAGGTTACATTGTTATGGCCATTCTATTTCAACTCGCGCTGACGCAGCGGTTTTCGCGGCATTGCCCTACTCGAAAGAATTGAGTCCGAACCGGCGTGCCCAGGCGACCGTTCCGTCGGGCTTCCAGCAGAAATGGGTGCCTTCGAAGGAGTCCAGGTTGCCTTTCGGAATCTCGCGATCGGCCGCTTCCTGGGTGTGGAGTGAAGCAACCACATGCGCCTTGGAATTCATCGCGATCCGTTGACAAAAGAGGAAGCCGTCGCTCACCTCGCAAGGCCCGACATCCTTAATCTTCTTCATTTGCGGTTGTCCGTACTTTCGCGATGCGATCTGGCAGGCGGTGATCCAAATAGTGTCAACGAGCCCATTCCATTGCTGAAATACCTGGACTTTTGCCTGCCCGAATCCTTCCCCCATGATCAGGTAGCCGGGAATTCCATGGCAATTCAACACAAGCGATTTCAACCGGCCGCCTGGGGCACTGGCGGCGTAGTTCGCAACCGCATTGACGATATTGTGGCGAGAATCGTTCTTTTGGATCTTCAGACTGCGATCCATAAAGACTGGTCCGGGGCAGCGGACGTCGTTCAATGCGAGTGAGGGGGACGGTACTGTGATCATTTTCGTTGGCTCTCTTCCTTCATCCTGGAAACGACTGTCGTTTCCAGGTTCATGAAGAGGGGCGCAACAACGTTCCGATTTCGATCACGAGATCAACGAATTCTAGTCGGCGGCCTTCAAAACTTCTTCCGGCGAAGGCTTACCCGATTTGGCGAACTTCACCTTGCCGTCTGTGCCGATCAGATAGACGCTGCGCGATGGCGCGAACCAGCCATCGGTCTGATAGAGCTTGGCGACTTTTTGCTTCTCATCGACGAGCAAAGGAAAGGGGAAACCTTTGGTCTTTTTGAACTTCTGGTGCTTACTCGCGCTGCCCGGATTCACCCCGAACACGAGAGTGTTCTTCGCCTGCGCATCCCCCCAACGATCGCGGAACTCGCAGAGCTGCGTCGTGCAGGTCGGCGTCTCATCCATCGGATAAAACACCAGCACAACGTTCTTGCCTCGCAGCGCCGAAAGCGCGACGGAGTTGCCGTCCTGATCCTTCAGACTGAAGTCGGGCGCTTGTGCGCCGGTCTGCAGCAGATCGGCGCCGAAAAACGAAAGGAGCAAGAGAGCCTCCGGAAACATCATCATCGTCAGTATAGATGTTTCCGCGGTAAAGATGTTTCAAAAGCTGTGTGGGCGTCGCAATCTAGCGCCAGCGTCCCGGACGGTGCATCCATCCGCGCCGGGTTGAATGCCAACCGCCGGGAGCCCACGCAGCACGCGCACGCGGAGGCCGACCCCAGTATCCGTCGACCCAATTGTAGTTGCGGTTCGAGTAGCCCCAATATCCATTGATCCACACGTGGCCGGGTCGCGACGCGCCATAGGATTCGATGCGAGGTGGGGGTGGAGGTCCCGGTGCATAATAACCGCCGTAGGCACCGCCTCCATATCGTCGGCCGCCATCGTCGCAACCAGCGAGGGTGAAGACTAGGCCGACTGCTGCTGCAGCGAGTATGAGAATACGTTTCATTTACGTCGCTCCTGCTCTTTGGAACGTATCCGCGGGCAGCAAGTTGCACGGATTCGTATGAAAATCCCTTCAGGACTTTTGCTATGCTTTGGTGATGTTTCGCATCTTACTACTTGTGATCTTCAGCTTCACCGCTTTTGCCGGTGGACTCCAAAAGACAGCCAAGGTTGAAGAACTGCCGCGAACGGTCGACGAGCTTTTCGCTCAAAAGGACACCAAAAAGCAGAAGGAGCGCTTCCGGACCGTGGAGGGCAAGAAAATCCGCGGCTACTTCGTTCGCTTCGATGGGGACACGCTTGTGCTGCATGACCGTCCTACCGGCTGGTCGAATCCAGTGACGAAGCTGGTTTCGCTCCGAATGATCAAGACGCTGCAGGTGGATCGCCGTCGAACCAACAAACTCGCGATTCCCCTAGCCGTGTCCGGAGGCATCGCTATTGTGGGACTCATTGCAGGTTCAGGAGCCATCTTTGTTCCAGCAGTGGGCGCATACGTCATCTCAACGATCGCCGTGGCTGTCGCGAAAGGCTGGCCCAGCTGTCACACCACAACAGTCCAGTAACTCAGTGATGACTGCGGCGGATGATGCCGATCATCTTCAAATTGATCCACACGAACCGCCACATCTGCCAAGGCAGAAATGTGCCGTCGTCGCCGGCTTCCTCACCACCCACGGCATTGAACTCCGCGGCTGGCCCGACATGGGCTGCACCGACACCCAAACCTTCGGCCCCACACCCTACCTCAACAAACTCCGCGAAGCGACCCGCTACATCGACATCCGCGGCTTCCAGGTCGGTGACGGCAAGGCCAAGCGCTTCGAAATCGACAGCCTCTACATCGCGCCGCGCAGCCAAGGCATGAAAGACGGCCAACCCCTCGAAGCTCTCGTCGAAAAGAGCCGCTGCGTCGTCATCCAGGGCGACGCCGGCTCCGGCAAGTCCACCCTCCTCCAGCATCTCGCCTACCGCTTCTCAGACGGCAAAACCTACTTCCCGCTCCACCTCCAGGTCGCCATGCTCGGCACCTTCATCGAAAAAAGCAGAAACTTCCCAATACCCCCACCAGTGAAGAGGAGCCCCGCTGGCTCGCCCACCTCCTCGCGGACAACCATCCGGAACTGCCGCTCCACCACCTGCTCCGCACCCAACTCCACCAGCCCAACACCCTCATCCTGCTCGACGGACTCGATGAAGCCCCCAACCCCACTCGCCGCCGCACTCTGGCCAACCTCTTTGGCCAAGCCGCGCGCACCTACAAGCAATGCCGCTTCGTGCTCACCACCCGCCCCGGCGCGTTTCTGGGCGATGAAAAGCCGCACGAATTTACTACAGAAT
>CAZCPL010000037.1:0-10932 GCA_964500255.1 uncultured Solibacteraceae bacterium
GGCAATTGCTGCGTTCAAAGAAGCCCTGAAGCTCAACGGACGAGTGGAACGCGGCAAGCAAATTTTCGAAGAGACTTGCGCCAAGTGCCATTTGCCCCGCAAACAAGGCTCTCGCATTGGGCCGGATCTTTCGGGAATCAACATGAAGACGAAAGAGGAACTGCTCGCTGCGATCCTCGATCCCAGCGCCTCGATTGAATCGCGCTTTGTGAACTACCTTGTCACCACCAAAGATGGGCGAATGTACGATGGCGTGATCGGTAACGAGACTCCCGGTGCCGTTACGTTGCGGGGCGGCGCAGAGGACAATGTGACGCTCTTGCGCACGAATATCGCGGAAATTCGTGCTTCCAACTTGTCGTTGATGCCGGAAGGACTTGAGCAGAAGATGTCCAAGCAGGATCTCGCCGATCTTATTGCTTATCTTCAGGGAGGCCTGTAAGTTGCTGAATGCGTCTCAGGGCGTAATCGGCTACCGATTCGAACTGAGTTTCCTTGGCCAGACGGCGCAGTTCACTTTCGATCTCCGGCCGAAGGTTTGGGCAGGCCGCCCCGATGCCGATCAATGGATAGAAGGCGTCGCTTCGCACCGATCCGCGCATGTCTTCGCAATCGATCAACTCGATGATCGCGACGATGTAGTCGCGCACGAAACCTGCGCCGCAGACGAATAACCACACATCATCGTCCGGATACCGCAAGAAACGTGACATGGGGTCGAAGATGATCACATCGTCGCGCCATTCTTCGCGGCGCAAGCAGCGTGTCAGCAAACGCAGGAACTCATCCATGGATCGAAAGATCCGATTGACCGCTTTCACTTCGAGCTTGAAGGGACACACCGCCGTATAGCTTTCGCACTTGACCAACCGCGACATCGAACTCCAAGCCGCATGCTGGGCGGCACCTTCCTCTTCGAAACACTTGCGAATGAGAAAGTCCTGCAGGGGTTCGCACGCCCGCTCTCCCAATTGGTTTTCAGCGAAGCGGATCAAATGCTCACGCTGTTCTTCTGCGCGGACGTAGTTTGCGGGTACGAAGCCTTCCGGCATGCGGCCCGCTTTGGCTGCGTTGTCCATGCCGTACATCGACCCGGCAAACAATCCGGTGTCGATCAAGCGTGCGCCGATGATGGCGAATGTTTCTGTTGGCATGTTCGATCGCAGCAGGAGCGAAGCCGTATCCCTGTCTTTCGGATCGATTTTGAAGATGGCAAGGGCTGTCTCGTGCGAAAGGTCCCGGCTCAGTATCGTTGCCGCGCGGTTGCGCACCCGACCATCGTCGTTGTTCCGCATGAGGGTCAGCAACACGTCGGTGAGAAGGGGATGCGCTTGCTTCTTCCTTGACAGTCCGTCCAGTACGCGCACAATTTGCTCATCGTCAAGCGTCGCGATGGACGCTGCTGTCTGCGGATCCAAATTGCCAGAATCGGTGATCCGCAGAAACGCCGCATAGCGCGCTGTCTGTTGCGCGCCTTCGTCCTTGGCGACCGCGCGCAGCGGATCGAGATCGGTTGTATTCAGTGCTGCCGAGAAACGGATATCCGCGTCTTGAGATGCAAGCAACGATCGATTTGCCGGGTACTTTGCGGGAAACAGCGCCGAAAGCCGGACGCTCGCCTCGTCGGTGAATCGGCTTTGTTGCAGTAGTGCTTCCACGTTTTGGTGAACCTGACGAGTCAATCCAGCTTCCAACAGTGCGCGCCAATGGGTCAGCGCTAGTGCGCTCTCTTCCGCGATTCTGGAATCGTCGCTGTGCAGCAGATTCAAGACTTCGGTCTGCTGTTCCCAATCGCGACGCGAATAGAGCGCAACGGCAACAAGATTCGCCGTCAACTGGACTGGCGTCAGCTTCGCGATCTGCTTCAGTCGATCGCCGTCGGTGTATCGGATCAGCTGCAAGGCCTTGCCGTCGGGCCAAGGCAGTTGGGATAGCAACTGGTCTTCGAGCTCACTCGACCATACCTGTTGGTGCAAAAATGTTTGGATGAATTCGAGGTCCGAGACATGGGCCGCTACGATTGCGGCTTCGGATTGGTAGATTGCGCGAAACGTCTCGATTCGATCCGCATCGAATTCTCGAAGCATCTTTGGAATCGCGAACCGATCCGCCCCCGCATCCTTGAGCATGCGCGCAGCGCCATACAGCGCGGGATCCTCAAGAACGTCGGCACCGCACTTACGGCAGTATCTCGCGACGGGAGTCCACCTTACGCACCAGAAGCAACGGATCTCTTCCCGCACCGCCAGTCCGCAATGGATACAGAGGTCTCCGGGACGCCAGTCGCGAGGTTGCGGCTGGGCACAGGAATCGCAGATCGCGCGCATCGCTAGCGACTAAGCGCGACCGCGGCGGATGCGAGCCCAGAGTTGATCCTTGTCATTGGGGGACATCGACTGTAGTCGCTTGGGAATCTCGTCTTTTGGCAATCCGTCCCGCTTGAGAAGCAGTGCAATATCGTAGTCGGAGGTCGGCACGAACTCCGATCCGCACGAACGGCAGAACTTGCCAGGACCCGAAGCCCCGCACCAGTGGCACGAGAGAATCGGTTCCGCCTGCTTTCCGCAAGACGGGCAGAGGTCGCCGGATTTGTAGTCTTTGGGTTGTTTAGCACTGCAGTGCACGCAGTAGACCACATCCGCCGTATCGATGACGGTGCGTTGCTGCGTGCTGGCGACTGCCTTCGGTGCCACACCGGCCCATTCCATCACGCGTTGCGCGACCTCTGCATCGAGACCGGAGACGAGTTCTGTCAATGTGGCAGAGTCGCCCACGGTTTCGAAGCTCGCCTTAGAAGACACGCCCGCCTCGACCAGCGATGCAAGTTGCGCGTCAGAAAGCCCTTTGGCCTTGAGGATGTTCGTTTCGAGTGTCGAGAAGCTGCCTGCCATAGGGTCATTTCATCACAAGCCGAGGAACGCTGCGATGGCCGCGGCCGACCATTCGCGTCCTTCGGTGACGCGTCCTCGCGCCAGTTCGGGGAGATCGACATGTGAGAGCACGTCGAACAAAAGATTCGAAGTAGGCCCAGCATCTTCTTCGTCGAGCATCTGTCGATACGAACTGGGGCCGCCGAACGCGAACACGTTCTGGATCGCCGGATCCAGTTCCGCCGCGAACCGTGCTGGAACCGTCATCCAATGTCGCGTCACAATTTTTACGGGGCTCCGGATTGCCTTCACCACCGCCAGCAAATCTGTCACGCGTTGTCCCAGCATTGGGCGGCCCAGCATGAACGCGGCCCATGCGTAGCCTTCATCGGTCTGACGATCGCGCACGTATCCTGGATTGCCGCGCGGAAACTCGGGACGCAGATCGCCCACGCCGCGAACATCCGGGGCCCAAACAGTGAAGCCCTGAGCCGCGATCTGTTGGCACATGGAATCCTCGTTCCACTGGGCGTTTCGTCCACTCGCATCCAGAAAGAGAACGGTACCTTTCGACGCCCGATTCTTCGGATGAAAGATCCAGGCCGGAAGATAGACATCCGGTTCGGAGACAATCTCGACCGCCTCCATGCGGGAAGCTCGCGAATCGGCCTCGCCTTTGCGCGCGATCGTTCCCGCCGATTTGCCGAGGCGAAGCAGCTCAGAGAGGGGCTTGGGCCGTCGCGGCTTCAACGAACTTTTGGCGATGGCGATCGGCGTCAGTCCGCCAATGTCGCGTATGATGTTGCCGGTTGGCGACGCATAGAGCGTCTGGTCTCGTTCCGCTTCAGTCGGGGGTTCTTTGGCCAGCGGGTCGGCGATACCTTGCAAATGCAGGCGCATCCAGCGATAGATCGACATCCGGACGCTGTAAGAAAGCCCATGTGGAATTGGCGATTCGTTCCATTCGACGTTGGCCTCGGGTCCCAGAATACGGTACACGCGCTGCAAGTCCGCGAACTCTGCGCGGCCATTGGCGATGTATCCGGGCGAGTAAGTTCCAAACGCGTCTTTCGCGCTCACGATGATCTGCAGTGGTTTCGGAGCCATTGCGTACAAAGTGTCCCACCTGTCAAAGCCAGCCGGGCCGCTGTCGAGAAGGTTTTGTTCCGCATCGTCGGATGCTCCCGGTGAATTGAAGTTGAGGGCTGCCACCGGATCCGTGTTCGGGCACGCGGCGGAAATGCAGGCCAGTCGCGGATCCACGGCCGCGAGAAACATCGACAGTGTGCCACCGCCTGAGTTGCCTGTGGTTCCGATACGCTTTGGATCGACCAGTGGGTGGGATGCCAACAGATCGACGCCGCGCACGGCGTCATAGGTTTGGATCCACGTGCTGGTGAGGCCTGCCAGCAGCAGTTGCTTGCCTGGAACAGTGTGTTCGGTATCGGCGGAATTGAACTTCGTCACATTCGACCCGACAGCGGGATAGTATGTTCGTTCGCCCTGCCCCATTGGATCGAATGCAAGCACGACAAATCCCAACTGGGCGAGGGCTTGACAGCAGTATTGATAGAACGCCGCGGCCTTGCCATTGAGCGAGTGCCCGCATTGGAAGAGCACCGCCGGATATGGCGCTTCGCCAATCTTGGGGATGTAGAGATTGGCTGCGATGTGAAAGCCCGGGCGCGATTCGTAGAGCATGTTCTCGACTCGATAACCGGTACGCTCAAACCCGCCGGTTTTGCGGACGTTCAGCGGCGGGTTGCCGAATTGAGGCTCACCGCCCACCAGGCGCCAAAAGGTTTCGCGAACCCATTGTTGTCGCGTGCGGATGGCCGATGGAGTCTTCAGGGCATCCAGGGCAGAGCGCCTGCGCCGATAGGCCTCGCCTGCTATGCGCACCATGAAATCCGGCAGTACGCGGGAATAGTCGCGATAGTCAACCCTCGGGGCGAGCAGCATCTGCAAGAGTTCACGGCGTGCGAGGGTCGGCATCGCTTCATCGTAATACCATTGGCAAGAAGATGAGTCGAGCGTTCACGAAAGAGATCGACGACGGGCCCGAAAACGATCTTCCAACGATCGTCGGCACAGAACTGCCCGCGGGGGTGAAGAACTACATGACCCCGCATGGGCACCGCCGGTTTGTGGATGAGCTCCGCTATCTTGCCGGGACCAAGCGCCCTGAAGTAGCGAGGCTTGCGGCGCAGGCGGCGGCGACGAGCGACGCTCTCGAAGAACAGACCCGGAAACGAAATCTCAGGCAGACAGAAGCCCGCATGCAGTTCTTGAGACAGCGGATCGAACAGGCTGAAATTGTGGATCCGCTGAAGCGCGCCACCATGGACGTCGCCACGGATAAGGTTTTCTTCGGTGCCACTGTGCTCTATCGGAACCGAAAGGGGGAACAGAAGCGCGTCAGCATCGTTGGTGTGGATGAGACCGACATCGGGGCTGGATACATCTCATTTCTCTCGCCTTTGGCCAAGGCGCTCTTGCGTGCGAGCGAAGGGGATAGCGTTTCATTCCAATCGCCGGCGGGTGTCGATGAACTCGAAGTAATCGAAGTCATGTATTGCGAAATCATGATGGCTGCGTTCGTTCCGGCTTAGGCGGACTCAGATACGGAAGACACCCGCACCGGCGGATGGTTCGCACAGAAACACCTGCGGATCGACCCCAAACCGATATTGATATAGATTCCGGATCCTGCTTCGGAACTCGGCCAGCGAACCGCGATCCACGAGATTCACCGTGCAGCCGCCGAAGCCTCCGCCGGTCATGCGCGATCCGTAGACGCCTGCCAGCCCGATCGCCGATTCCACCAGAAAGTCGAGCTCCGGGCAACTCACTTCGAAATCTTCTTTGAGGCTTCTGTGGGACTGGGTCATGTACGTGCCCATGGCACTGGGATTGTTCTGCCGGGCGGCTTGCATGAACGCCGTCACGCGCATATTCTCGCTGACCACATGCTTGGCGCGGCGCAGCATTACACCCTCTGGCAACTCGCCCAACATCTCGGGTGTCACATCGCGAAGTGAACGTACCTGACTGTGTTTCCTGTTGAGGATATCCACCGCCGCGTCGCAATCACGTTGCCGGTGCCGATACTCGCTCGCGCCGAGTTCGTGCTTTACCATCGTATTGACGGCGATGATCGCGATGCCGCGTGGCAATTGCAGCGGGTCATAGTCGAGAGTCCTGCAATCGAGCTTAATGGCACCGCCCTCACGCCCGTGGATGACGATGAATTGATCCATGATGCCGCAAGGTGTGCCCGCGAATTGGTTTTCCGCACGTCTGCAGAGCTTGGCAAGTTCTACCCGATCCATAGCCACCTCGCCCATTAACGCGAACGCCGTGGCTACCTCAAGGGCTGCCGACGAACTCAACCCCGCGCCAATTGGGATCGTTGAGTCTATGAACATATCCTGCCCGTGAAGCTCGACGCCGACCTTTTGTAGCTCGATCGCGACGCCAACCACATAGTCGCTCCAGTCGCCGCGCGGCTGCGCCCGATCCAACCGTCCCAGCGGAACTTCGATGAACTGCTGCAGATCTTCGGTGTGGATGCGCAAAAGATTGCGCCCGTTTGCGGCCGTCGCCACCCAACACGCCAGTTCGATCGCCATAGGCAATACGAAACCTTCGTTGTAGTCGGTGTGATCTCCAATGAGATTGATACGGCCCGGCGCGCGGAATACACGCGGTGTACCGGTTTCTGGAAACTTCCAATGAAACTTGTCGACTAACTCGCTCGCTTGGCCAGCCAAAGAAGAGTCCCCCCGAACGCCAACATGAACAATCCAGTGTAGAGATTAAGGTTCATTTCCAGTAGCGGCGCGGTCGCTCCGGTAAACGACATCGCTGTCAGGATCAAGCCCAGCAGAACGAAGAACAGACCGGATGGGTTTCTTAGATCGTGCATTCTGATTTCTCCAGTCTGGTTCTCTACCAGAAGAGCAAGTTGAGGCCCAACAACGCTACTAGTACGATTATCCCTAACGGCCCAGGACGTTGGTACCAGGGAGCCGGATCGTGCGGCATATCCGTCAACCCGTACACGAGTCCGCGCAACTCTTCGTCCCGCTTCGGAGCTGTCGCGAGACTGACCGTGACACTCACCGCCATGCAGACGGTCCAGGCGAAGATCGCGATCCAGAAATTCTGCGCCATGGTGGAAGGGAAGGAGTACAGAGGACCACCGAAGTATGCACCTTTCCCTTCCGCGACGCTCAGTCCGTGGGTTGCCCAGGCGGCTGCGGAACCCGCCAATAATCCCCAAAAAGCGCCATGTCCCGTGGCGCGTTTCCAAAACATTCCAAGCAGGAACGTTGCAAACAGCGGAGCGTTCACGAAGCCGAAGACCAACTGCAGCAGGTCCATAATGTTGTTGTAGAGTTGCGCAACATAGGCAGTGGCGATGGATAAAGCGATGCCGACCACGGTCGTCCAACGCCCTACCGCGAGGTAATGTTCATCGGGAGCGTCTTTGCGGATGTAGCTCTGATAGATGTCGTATGTGAAGACAGTGTTGAACGCGGTCACATTTCCCGCCATGCCGGACATGAAGGACGCCATGAGAGCGGTGAGGCCCACGCCCAGCAGGCCTGCCGGATAGAACTGCGCCATGAGCGTCGTTAACGCGGCGTCGTAGTCGTAGCCCGCGCCTTTCATTGGCAATGCGTAGCCGGATCCCGCTACCTTGGTGAGCGCCAACGCCGCAATGCCCGGCAGAATCACGATGAACGGCATGATCATCTTTGGGAACGCGGCAATCAGGGGAGTGCGTCTTGCGGCGGCCATTGAGTTGGCGGCCATTGCTCGCTGCACGACGAGGAAGTCGGTGCACCAGTATCCGAAGGACAGCACGAAGCCAAGGCCTGCGACGAGACCGAACATTTCGACACCCATGGGATTCTGTGTGGCATCCCCGGCATAGCGCCAGGAGTGAGTTAGGTTCGCGTCCAGTCGCGAAGAGATGCCTTGCCAGCCGCCTGCCTTGATGGTTGCGGCGATGGCCAGCGGAGCGAAGCCGATGACGATCAGAAAGAACTGCAGGACTTCGTTGTAGATCGCGCTGGTGAGTCCGCCGAGATAGGTATAGGCGAGCACGATCAATGCCGAAAGAATGACGGAACTCGTGAAGCTCCAGCCCAGCACTAGCTCAAATAGCCGTCCCAGTGCATACATCGAAATGCCAGAGGAAAACACCGTCATGGCGGCGAACGTGATGGCGTTGAGTCCGCGGGTTTTCTCGTCGAAACGCAGCTTCAGATACTCGGGGACGCTACGCGCGCGGCTGCCATAGTAGAAAGGCATCATGAAAACGCCGACGAAGATCATTGCGGGCACAGCGCCGATCCAGTAAAAGTGGGCGGTCATGATGCCGTATTTCGCACCGGAAGCGCACATGCCAATCACTTCCTGTGCGCCAAGGTTGGCGGCAAGAAATGCGAGCGACGTGATCCAGGTAGGGATGGAATGACCGGATGTCAGAAAATCGGAGCTGGTTTTGATTCTCTTGCGAGCGAACCAACCAATGCCAAGGACGAACAGAAAGTATAGTGCGAGGATTGCGTAGTCAACGAAGGCCAGATTCATGAACGATCCAGCCTATCACAGGAAAGGGGCGCTCTTCGAAGGAAGCACCCTCTTACAACTATTGAACGACGATGTTGCGTTCTTGCAGCAACTCGCCCGTGCGCTGCAGTAGGGTGAGCAGATTGCGGCGGTACTGCAACGATTCGCGAACTAGAGCCGCTTCGGCTTGCGACAGATCGTTCTGAGAGGCTAGCACGAAGAAGATCGTCGTGGTGCCGAGTTCGTAACGCTTCAAGTCAGCGTCCACGCGCTTTTGGGCCAGGTCGCGGGCAATCTTGGCGAGTTCCACAGAGGCTTTAGAATTCTCAACCTGGTTCATGGCGTTGAGTACTTCCAAACGCACGCGTTGTTCGAGTGACTTGACCCGCATGGCGTCAAGCTTCTTGTTCAGCATCGCGTCCGCCATGTCGGCGGCCGCACGGCGGTCGCGGATGGGCAAGCGTAAGGTCAACGAAAATCCATAGGTGGGAAACCCGAAGCCGAATAGCTGGCCGAGTGCATCCCCAATGCCCCCGGGAATGACATTGATGGCGGATCCCGTACGAATGAAGTTGTTGCCGCCGCGTCCAAAGGTCGCGTAGCTCACTCCCAATGAAAGATCGGGGCGAAGTCCGTTCGTGGCGGTGCGGATGTTGAGATCGTCGATGTCGAGATTCTGGGACAGTGACTTCAGATCGGGACGGCGCTGCAAAGACTTGGCGACGATTGCCTCGCGGTCGAAGTTGATCGCGCCGGCCGGTGGATCCACTGATTCGGTCAATACGAGAGGCATGGTGCGGAGATCCGGATCGAGGTCCGCGCCAATCTGGCGGCGAAGCGCATCCTCTGCTTGGGCCAAACGGTAGCGGGCCTGGGTTACTTGAATTTCCGCGTTCGCATAGTTCGCCTGCGGCTGAAAGATTTCGAGCGACGAGATTGCGCCCAGTTCCAATTCGCGCTGTGAACGTTTCAACGATGTGTCCGCGAGCTTCAGAGTCTGTTCCTGTACGCGTACGTTTTCGCGAGCTTCTACAACGTTCCAGTAAGCGAGTTCCGCTAGCGAGATCAGATTCATGATCTGATCTTCGACGTTGTATTGCTGGCCTTTCAAACGGCTCTGAGCGATCGTGATTGGCAGTTTGGTGATGTAACTTCCCCGGCCCCGGAACAGCGGCTGGTTGGCGCTGAACGTCAAATTGGAGTTGTGGGCAGGGTTGAACAACTGAAAGCTACTGTTGGTGGACAGCTTACTGTTGACGAAACCCACCTGGTAGTTTCCGCCTGTGGACAGTGTCTGAGTATAGTTCAGTCGCAGCGGCTGGGTGAGCTGATTCAAGGTGGAAGCACCTGCGAGCGAGTCGGACGTTGGAATCTGTGCCCGCTGCGAGGAGAACGACGCGAACGCAACTGGATCGAAGATCGAGTAGGCCCGGGTAATCGCGTTGCGGTTCAACTGGACAATCAGCTTCTGCACGGTGATGTCGTAGTTGTTGGAGAAAACCAGATCGAGGTAATTCTTCAGCGACAGTTCGAGCTTGCCGCCAACTACGAAGTCCGGTAATCGAACCGGAGGCTGAACTTCTACTTTCGTGGAAGGGGTTTCAAAGCGCTTCCGGAAGTAGGCCGGTTGCGGAAAGTAGGATTCGTTGATCGGCGCTGACATCGAAGTTGCCGGAGCGGTCGCCACGATACCCTGCTTGATAGCAGGTGGCGCTCGGTTGTCGTCCTTCTCATCGTCACGTGCGGACGCAAAGGCGCTAACGATCAACAGACTGGCTAGAAAAGCTTTCTTCATGGGATCTCGTAATTATTCGTAACGAATCGCCTCGATCGGGTCGAGACGAGCGGCCTGTACCGCGGGATAGATGCCGAACACCATACCGATGCCGACGGAAACGCCGAACGCGACGGCGATGGATGTAAATGTCACCACAGTGGACCAGCCGGTGGCCTTGGCAATCGCCAGCGAAAGGCTGAAGCCAAAGGCGATGCCAAGCAAGCCGCCGATCATGGAGATCAGCACGGCTTCAGTGAGGAACTGCCGGATGATGTCCTTCTGGCGTGCGCCGATCGCTCGGCGGATGCCGATTTCACGAGTGCGTTCGAGCACGGTGGCGAGCATGATGTTCATAATGCCGATACCACCGACAAGCAGCGAAATACCAGCGATACAGATCATGACAACCTTGAAAGTAAACTGGGTCTTCTTGCGCTGTTCGAGAAGACCCGCGGGCACTACGACGTTGTAATCGCCAGCGTCTTTGTGGGTCGTTCCAAGAATCGCCTTGACGATGCCGGAGGTTTCGATCGAGTCCGTGTTGGTGTCCACCTTCAGATAAATGCCGTCGATCTCGTCTTTGAGATAGGAATTGTTATCTTCGAAGCGGCGCATTACCGTGTTCAACGGAGAGATGATCAAATTATTGCGATCAACCACTTCCAGGTCGGTTTCGGAATCGGCGGTGGCCTGCCCGGCGAG
>CAZCPL010000037.1:10942-31831 GCA_964500255.1 uncultured Solibacteraceae bacterium
CCGAGAACACAAACCGGATTCGATCTCGAATCGTCCTCATTGCTGAAGAAACGGCCTTCGACTGGCTTCAAAGAATTGATCTCGAAATACGCGGGTTCGACGCCAATCAGCAGTGGCATTTCGGCACTAGGCTTGGGCAGGACTTTCAGCGGCTTAAAGCGCTTGCGCGGAGTCGCCGCGGCCAGGCCTCCGATATTCTCGGAAATTGCGCGGAAGTCGCGAAAGCTGAGTCCGGGTGAAATGGTGCGGCGCGCCTGCAGTTCGTTGCGGTCCACCGCTTCTTTCGCTTCGATGATGATATTGTTGACGCCGAGAAGGTCGATGGAATTCATCATCTCCTTCTGTGCGCCGGCCGTGATGGCGAGCATTGAAACTACGGCTCCCACGCCGAAAATCATGCCAAGCATGGTGAGCAAGCTGCGCAGTTTGTGGACGAAGAGGCTCTGCAGCCCCATGATCACTTCGGGGACAAGTCCGCTGAACATTACTGTTTCCCTCCAGGCATCGAACCTATGGCCCCGCCGCCGCTCTTTTCCTTCTTCTCGCCCTTCTTTGCGGTTGGATCCGCCAATGCGACTATATCGCCCGGTTGGACACCGCCCTCAAGGGTCATGACCGTTTCGCTGCGTTTCAATGGCTTGATCACGCGTGGTTCGAATCCCTTGGCGGTCTTTACAAACACGGTTGGCTTGCCTTCTTTCTCAAAGACGGCCTGCATGGGGATGTTGATCGCGTTCGGAATCTTGTCGACGATGATTTGCACATCGGCCAGCAAACCAGGGCGGAGGAGGACATCGAACTGCGTGTCCTCTTCTGGAGGAGGAGGCAACTTCGCGTTCTCCAATTCCTTCACCGTGAAACCACCGATGCCGCGTGGTTCCAGTGCAGGTCCCACGCCTTCGCCACGGCTCCGACGTCCGCCGGTCGTGGGGTCGCCGCCTGCCGCTGCAGCAGTCGAAGAAGGGGCTTCTGTCCGACCGCTACTGCCCGACTTCTTCTGTGCCGTTCCCATCAACTCGCGCATTTTCGCAAACGCAGCAGTGCGCTCTTCGGGGGATAGTTCCTGAATGCTCTTGCCGCCGGTCGCCTTGTTCAAGGCATCGCGCATCTTTTTCTGGTCTTCGGGAGACATGTTGGTCGCGTTGCCCATGCCACCGGCACCGCCTCGCTGACGCCCGCCAGCACCGGTCGGAGCACCCGCGGGGTCACCTGCACCTGGTGCCTGGAACAAACCACCTCCCCCTCCCATCTGCGGCATTCCACCGCCGCCAGGCATTCCGCCGCCTCCCATTGCCATCATTCCGCCGCCGCTCGGGATAGAGGTGACATTCTTCTTGCGATTCGCATCCGCGGTCGCAAGGATCTTCGCGATCGCCTCAGGCTTCGCACCCAGCGCCGACAACAACTCACGCATGTCAATATTGAAAACGACATCGAACTTCTTGGCAGGGTCGAAAGAGAAGACGTTCGCACTCGCGGTTCCGCTGAGAGTTTTGATGGTGGCCTTCAGTTTCTTGTCGTGAAGCGCGTCGAGCGTCATCTCCGCTTCCTGACCTTCGCGCAGATTCGCGCGATCAAGTTCGCCAACCTTGGCGATGATTTCCATCTCCGAAAGATCGAGGATATCTGCAACCGGGATGCCCGGCTGCACTTGATCGCCCTCGCGAATGTCGGGAACCTGCATACCGGGGAACATGAAGTTGCCGCGGTTCTGGCGGATCGCTACGAGGCCGCTGATCGGCGAAAGCAACTTGACCTGCATGAGGCGGGAACGTTCGCGAGCCATTTCCAAGTTGCCTTTGTTCTTCTTCTCGCGCAGCACCGCCAGTTCGGCTTGTGCCTGTTCCTGACGGGATTTGACGTCGCTTTCGAGTTGTTGCAAGCGCCGCCGGGATTCTTCGAGCGTCAGCTTGTTCTTTTGGGCGTCGATGTTCGACAGCAGTTCGTTGCGCTTGACCTCCAACTCGGCTCTGCGGACGCTGAAGCGAGCCTGCAGCAGTTCCACCTGATCCTGGTTGTTGCGAATCGCGAGATCGGCCTGGGCCTTCTTGAGTTGCTCGTCGATCTGATCGAGTTCCAATTGTTTCTCTTCGACGCGAGCCTGCACTTCCGAATCGTCGAATTCCACCACGAGATCTTTTTCTCGAGCGAAAGCACCGAGCGGAGCCATCCTCGTGACCTGCACGGTTCCGAACAGATTGGGAGCTGTCAGCGTGGCGGAACGCACCGCGCGTAACTCGCCTCGCGCGAAGCTCTTGACGACCACATCGCCTCTCTTCACTTTCGCCGTGGCGATGGTGTCAGTTTCCTTGGGCAGGCTCTTGAAAGCGATAAAACCCGCATAAGACGCACCGGCGATTACCGCCAAAACGATCAATCGTACGATCCACTTCTTCATTGCTAGATCTTCTTTGCTTTCTTGGCCGCTTCGATTGGATTTTCGAGTGCCACTGTCTCCCCGGCCTTCAATCCGCTCAACACCACGATATCGTTTTCATTGCGTTTGCCCACTTCGATGCGACGCAGCTCAAAGTTCTGCCCCTTCTGCACATACACGGCGGGCTTGCCATTTACGGTTAGGCTGGCTCGCAGTGGAATCATGATGGAGTCGGGGCTCTTTTCCAGAATCAGTTCCGCACTGGCGCTCATGCCGGGCCGCAACCTCGGATCTGTGCTCGAAAGTGTGGCGCGTGCGGGGAAGGTTTTTTCCTGCATGAAAGGACCGCGGAACTGCACCTGAGCGATCGGGCTGATCCAGTCGAGCACGCCATGAAATTCCTGATCGGGAATCGCATCCACGCGCACTCGGCCTTCCATCTTCAGATTCAATCGACCGCGATCCACCTCATCGAGCTTCAGGTCGATACGCATGTGCGAAAGATCCGGAACCTCAGCGATCGGAGCACCTGTCCAGGCGCGGTCGCCTTCTTTAAAGGGTGGAGGCGACGATCCGAAAGACCCTTGGCTGCGGCTATTCGGCAATAAATTGAGGATGCCGTCGATCGGCGAACGCACCACCATCTTGGTCATGTATCCTTTGACACGTTCAGCGTCGCGAACATACTTGTCCTTTTTCTGCTGCAAGCGGTCGATATCGGCCTGCTGTGTCACGCCGTGCGAAATGATCACGGTCTTGACCTGATTTAACTCACCCTGGCTGATGCCGACGTCGATCTTGTTCTTGGCACCTTCGATTTCGGAGATTACTTCTGCCTTGCTTGCTTCGAGTTTCGCGCGTTCGAGATTGTATTCCGACGTCATCTTATTCATGCCGTCCGACTCGCTCACCATTCGCTGCGACGCCTTCAACTGAACCATCTCGGAATCGACGGTGCGGACGCTGGTGTTGCGTTCCAGCAAAGTCTGTTCCTGCTGTGCGGCATCGAATTCGACTACGATATCGCCGCGGCGCACGGGCTTGCCGGATTCGGCGAGACGCGTGATGCGCAGTTCAGGCACTTGGGGCGCATTGATGATCTCGCTGCGCACGCTGCGGATCTCGCCACGTGTGCGGACACTCAAAATGAAGTCCCCTTTTTTGACTTTTGCTACCGGAACTTCAATCTTGGTCTCTCCGACTCCCGAAGCGTGATAGGCCCAGTACCCGCCACCACCCAGAACGACCACCGTCAGAGCCCAGCCAATGATCCTGCGTTTTCCACTGCCAGCCTGTCCGAGGCGGCCAGTTCTCAAATCTTTCGACATGTTTTCGTTGATTATTCCAGTTCTGCTCTGATTTAAGTGGTCCGCCTGGGGATCTCGCCCTGCTTGTCAGGAGGACGGTCGACCGCAACCACTTCCTTGGGCTTCAATCCCGAACGCACAATGACGTGCGTGAAACTCTTCAATCCGAGTTCAACTTCACGCCGTTCCCATCCGCCTCTGTTGTTCTGGACGAAGACGTACGGGCGGGTACCCGTGCGGCCTTCGGTATCTTCGAACACGCTGTCGAGGGGCACGATCACTTGGGCTTCTTCGATGTCGACCAGGATGTCGATGCTCACAGAGAGATCGGGAATCACTCGTGGATCCATGGCATCCAGCTTCAGCCGAACGGGAATCTCTTTGACGAAGTTGACTCTGTTACCGCCGGTCTTCGGCACGCCACCGACAGAATAAACTCGGGCGGGCAACTGCAGGTCAGGATACGCATCGAATCTCACACGCGCCTTGGCACCGATTCGCAGGCGTTCCACATCCACCTGATTCACATTGGCGTTTATGACCATTGAGCTGGGGTCTACGACAGACATGAAGAATTGGCCCGGATACAACTGGTCGCCACTCTGAATCTGCGCCATTTCACTGCCACGGAAAATTGTTTGTACGACAGCGAGACCGTCGAGAGGTGCTTTCATAATCAACCGGTCTGCATTCGTTTCCGCGCGCTTTAACTCGGCCTTGGCCTGCTCGAACTCAATCAGCGTATTCTTAATTTGCGCCTGATCGGAGATATTGTAAAAGCGGATCTCGGACTGCATCTGTTTGTAGCGGGCTTCGGCTTCTTCGGCTGCGAGTTTCACTCGTTCGGAATCGATTGCCGACAGTACCGGCAACGTTTTCAGATCGAGCTTGGCTTTGTCGAGAGACGCCTTCGCATTCGCGATGTTCTGGTCTCTCGCTTTCTTGGTGACTTCGAGTTCGGCGTACATCTTTTTAACGCTCGCTTCGCTCTGCGCGACCGATGACCGGTAGTCGTCAAGCCTTGTCAACATATATTGCCGATCGAACTCTGCAATGGTTTGACCCTTTTTGACCTTGGTTCCGGAGACTGCCAGTTCCTGCAGGACGAGCGCGAAATCTCCGCCGCCGCCCATCATTCCCCCACCGCCACCGCCTCCTCCACCTTGGCCCTGACCCAATGAAGCCGAACTGGATCCCAACCCGTCGGTGCCCATCGCGGCGGAACCAGATGTGCCGCTGCCTGAGGCCCGCGCACTGCTGGAACTCGTGCTACTGCCGCTTCGACTCGTCGCCGCGCGCATCGCGCTGGAAAGATTTCGTCCGCCCGATGCCGCTCCGGCCGTGGATCCGCTGCCTCCAGTCGAACCTCCTAGGGTTGTATTGCCCCCGCTCTTTACCGCGACACTTTGGTTGCCACCACCGCTGAAGCTGGCGCCGCGAATACCGCCCTCGCGACCGCCGCCTCCCCGGGTTCCTCGCATCTGCGGGACGATCAATGAGACGAACTTCTCCGCCCCCGTCACGCCGGCCAACCGCAACGTGCTCTCCAGTTTTCCGCTGGTGGCGGCGGCGGTTCGAAAGGCGACATCACCTCCGCCGGTAGTGTCACTGCTTGCACCCTGCATCCAATACCACGCGCCCAAGCCTACCAATCCAAGCACACCGACACCCCACAGCCAGCCGCGAGTCGGGCGTTTCGGCTCGTCTGTTGGCGCAGAAGGAGGAACAAGCTGCGGTTGTTTGGGTTCGCCAGGATGAGGCGAGGGAAAGGGAAGTGGATTGGGTGAGGCGCTTGATGCTGACATTGTTCTTTAATTCACGTCCTCGACGTATAGCCGGCCGGCGAAATCAGAGTCGTTTGGGGGATCAACTCAGGCTACCATGGCCGTTCTTTGGTAGTGACGCCACTTTGGTTTCGAAGGTTAGCCCTAACTCTAGTAAAGATCTTGCAAAGTAGTACTTTACATCTTAAAGTGGTCTGTGTTAAATTGAACTTGTGAACAGACGGAAGTGGATTCAACTCGCCGCAGCCGGCGCGGCGAGCGCCGCGGGCAGCGGACTCTACGCGACGACGGTCGAACCCAGGTGGTTTGACGTCAGCCACACGGCCATTCGGTTGCCGAAGCTGCAGCAGTCGTTGCGCGTACTGCACTTGTCGGATTTGCATTCCTCCGCCGAGGTACCAACCGAGCTCTTACTCGACGCCACTCGCGCCGGGATCTCCAGCAAACCGGATCTGATCTGTCTTACCGGAGACTATGTGACCACGTTGCGACATTACGATGCCGCAGGGCTCGATAGGGTTTTTCGCATGTTGGCGCAGAGCGCACCCACTTATGCCGTAGTCGGCAACCACGACTGCGGAACGGGCCGGAAATCCGGCAATTCATCGCAGGCGATTCGCGACTTGCTTCAATCGAGCGGAGTCAATGTCTTGCACAATCTTTCTTCGACCGTTGAATTGAAGAACGGCGCGAAGCTCTCTTTGGTGGGCACCGCCGACATCTGGAACATCGCCGAATTCCTGCCGGCAACCGCATTCGAACAGGTCGACGAAGATCTGCCGGTGGTCGCGCTCATTCACAATCCCGATGCGAAGTCCGTACTTGCTGAAAAGCCCTGGGACCTGATGCTGAGCGGTCATACGCATGGGGGCCAAGTGCTGTTGCCGTTCGTGCATCCCTACTGGTTACCGGTGATGGATGCACGTTACATCGCAGGGCTTTACGTGTTGGACCAGGGCCGTCAACTTTTCATCACGCGGGGCGTTGGAAGCAGCAAAGGAATCCGTTTCCGCTGCCGTCCCGAGGTCAGCGTGCTCGATCTGTATCCGTCCCAGAGTATCTGAACTCATTCCTCCCCTAGGTGTTCACCGACAAAACGGACCGGTGCGGCGACAGTACTTGCCTGCCTTGAGGCCGCCCCGGCCTTTTCGTTTTCAGCTGTGACCTAAGTTAGAATTCGACCGAGCGCGCCAAAGTGACGGCCTTGTTTTCCTGCACTTCTTTCAGCACGGCCTCGGAAACCTGCTGGTCGCTCTCGATCACCGAGATCGCCTGCGCACCGACACGTCCCAACGAGAAGGCAGCAATGTTGATGCCGTTCTTGCCGAATACCGTGCCGATGTAGCCGATGACTCCGGGAACGTCGTCGTTCTTCAGGAACGACAGATGTCCTGTGAGCGACGCTTCGCAGTAGATGCCATCCACCGCGATGAGGCGAGGCTTGTCCAGCACCACAGCGCCTTCGACCGTGGTTGTGCCCGAATCGGTTTCCAGCACCAGCCGGATCGTGTCCATCGGTCCGTTGCGATCCTCGGTACGCTCTCCAACGTTGATGCCGCGCTCTTTCGCGATCTGCATCGAGTTGACGATGTTCGGACGCCGCGCCATCGAGCGAGTCAACACTCCGGCCACGCCTGCATTGCGAATCACGTGGGTCTGCTGCTCGCCGATGCGCCCCAAATACTGCAGCGTGATCGATTTGGGATTTCCCATCGAGACATGCGACGCGAATGCACCGAGTCGTTCCGCCAGGGCCACATAGGGGCCAACGGCTTTATACTGTTCGGCCGTGATGGAGGGCAGGTTGACCGCATTCAATGCCACACCGTTCTTCAAATACTCGATCACCTGCTCAACGATACGGATACCGACGATTTCCTGGGCCTCTTCGGTGGAACCGCCAATATGAGGCGTCGCGATGACACTCTCGATCGCAAGCAGCGGTTCGCCGGCTGCGGGTGGTTCCATCTGGAACACATCCAAAGCCGCGCCGCCAACCTTGCCGGCTTCCAAGCCACGAGCGAGAGCCGCGCCGTCGATCAGTTCGCCGCGGGCGCAATTCACGATGCGAACGCCCTGCTTCATCTTCGCGATCGCCGAATCGTTGATCATGCCCTGTGTTTCGGGCGTAAGCGCTACGTGCATCGACAAGTAATCGCTCTCGGCATAAACCTTGTTGAGCGGCGCGAGTTCGATGCCCAGATCTTTCGCGGTCTGCGGATTTACGTAAGGGTCGAAGGCCACAATGCGCATCTCAAAAGGGCGCGCACGTCGAGCCACCTCGCGGCCGATCGAGCCAAGGCCGAGAATGCCGAGCGTCTTGCCGCGCAGTTCGTTGCCGAGGAACTTCTTCTTTTCCCACTTGCCAGCTTTTGTGGAAGCGCTCGCCGAGGGAATCGATCGCGCCATAGCCAACATCAGTCCCAAGGTGTGCTCCGCCACTGAGACGGCATTGCCGCCGGGTGTGTTCATGACGAGCACACCAGCTTCGGTCGCCGCATCCAGATCCACATTGTCCACACCCACGCCAGCGCGTCCAACGACGCTGAGTTTGGGAGCTTTCGCCAACAATTCCGCATCCACTTTCACCGCGCTGCGTACGAGGAGTGCGTCGCAATCGGCGAGATGCGCCGCGTAGTTTTTTGGATCGGAAACCACCACTTCCCAACCAGCCTGTGCCTGTAGCAATTGAATCGCCGCTGCGGCGGTCGGTTCGGCAATCAAGATCTTCATCTCTATTGACTCCTCGCAGGCAGAGAAATAGGGCGTGTCGTCGAATGACGGCTCATGTTGATAGGCATAAGGGGTGATTACCAATTAGAATAGCAAACAGATGCCTCTCCTCGATCAGATTCAAAAAGACATGGTGGCGTCAATGAAGGCCAGAGAAGAGGCCAAGTTGAACACCATCCGTATGATCAAAGCCGCTCTGCAAAAGTTTCAGATCGATTCCATGAAGCCGCTCGACGAAGCCACTGAAATGCAGGTGCTGAATACGATGGTGAAGCAGCGCCGCGACTCGATTGAGATGTTCCGCAAAGGCGATCGCGAGGAGCTCGCGGCGAAAGAAGAAGCGGAAATGAAGATCATCGAGTCCTACATGCCTTCGGCTCCGACCGATGAGGAGGTCGATGCGGCAATTGCCGCCGCGATGTCCGAAACCGGGATCGCTTCTGCCAAGCAAATGGGCTTGGTGATGAACGCGGCCAAAGCCAAGCTCGCGGGCAAGCGCGTCGATGGCAAAGCTCTTTCCGATCGTATTCGTGCCAAGCTCACATAAGCCATGCCACTCCACAAACTTGCAGGACAGCCCACGCCGCCTGCACTGCTCATCGACCCTGCAGTTCTCGAAGCGGCATACTTCAACCAGAAGCCCGATGCTTCGAATCCTTTGCAGCAGGTGAGCTTCGGAACCAGCGGCCACCGAGGCACTCCGCTCGATGGAAGCTTCACCGAAACGCACATTCTCGCCATCACGCAAGCGATCTGTGAGCATCGCGCCGGGAAGGGAATCACTGGACCTTTGTATTTGGGCAAGGATTCCCACGCTGCGTCCGCGGCGGCGGAGCGTACAGCCCTGGAAGTGTTGGCTGCCAATGGCGTGGACGCGATCATCCACCAAAACGACGGACTCACACCCACGCCCGTGATTTCTCACGCGATTCTAACGTTCAACGACAGTCGCGATAGCGGCTTCGCAGACGGAATCGTCATCACTCCTTCGCACAATCCGCCGGCCGATGGCGGATTTAAGTACAACCCCCCGAATGGTGGACCCGCGGATACGGACATCACCGGGTGGGTGCAGAATCGCGCGAACGAGTTGATGCGCGGCGGACTTGCTGGAGTGAAGCGAATCGACGTGACTGCGGCTTATCGCGCCGCCACCACACATGCGCTCGATCTGGTGACGCCGTTTGTTCGCGATCTCGAATCCGTGATTGATTTCGACGTCATTCGGCGATCGGGCTTGCGTATCGGCGTGGATCCGCTCGGTGGGGCTTCGCTTCACTACTGGAAGCCTATCGCCCAACTGCATGGTCTCAATCTGGAAGTGGTCAACGATAAGCAGGACGCACGTTTTGCGTTTATGACGCTCGATCGCGACGGCAAGATCCGCATGGATTGTTCGAGCCCCTATGCGATGGCAGGCCTGGTCGCGTTGAAGGATGCTTTCGATGTCTCGTTTGGTACCGATCCGGATGCGGATCGCCACGGCATCGTCACGCCGATGGGGTTGATGAATCCGAATCACTATCTGGCCGTGGCGATCGACTATCTGCTGACGAAACGCGCCCACTGGCCGACGGATTCGGCAGTGGGCAAGACGCTGGTTTCGAGCGCGTTGATTGACCGCGTGGTGGCATCGCATGGACGGAAACTGATGGAGGTTCCGGTAGGATTCAAGTGGTTCGCGCCAGGGCTCTTCGATGGATCCGTCTGCTTCGGTGGCGAAGAGAGCGCGGGGGCGAGCTTTCTGCGCCGCAATGGCCGCGTCTGGACAACCGACAAAGACGGACTGATTATGGGCCTGCTTGCCGCGGAGATTACTGCGCGTACGGGCAAGCATCCTGGCGAGCATCACGCGCGTCTGGCGTCTGCCTTTGGGGCGTCTTTCTATACGCGCATCGATGCTCCTGCGACGGTGGAGCAAAAGGACCGGCTCAAGAAGCTGACTCCGGATTCGGTGAAGGCTTCGGAACTCGCCGGCGATGCGATTACGGCGAAGCTGATTACGGCTCCTGGTAACGGTGCGGCGATCGGCGGCTTGAAGGTAGCGACCGCGAACGGTTGGTTTGCCGCGCGTCCCTCAGGGACGGAGAATATCTGCAAACTTTATGCGGAAAGCTTCGTCGATGAGGCTCACCTCGGGCGGATCATTTCCGATGCTCAGGCGATGCTTGCGTGATTTTGGTTGCGGCTGCCTGCTGGTTTCTTGCCGTGACCATGGCTGGATTCGCGGTCGTCAAGGCTGAAGGCTTTGGCGCTGGCGATTTGCTGACATTTTCTTTTCGCTCTTTGCCGTTTGTGCTGGTTTGTCCGATGGATCGCCCAAAGATGGATCGCCCAAAGATGGATCGCCCAAAGGACATTCAAGTATAATTCACCCGGTGTGGCGTTGGGGGGGACCTTGGTCGCCGCGTTGAGTTTTCCCGTTCTTGCCAATCGGGCCTGTCTCTCGGCCCCGATGTCTGTATAGCCTGTTGTCCGCGATTGCCTTGTTGGCGGGTGTGGAAATGGCGGTGGATGGTTTCTTGCGCAGCAGCAACTTTGCCTGACCGTTTTGGAATTGAGTCCGGGCCAGCTATCGGGATACCTCGTAATAGAACCAACCGAGTCGGTGGAACCATCGGTTCATGGAACGCTCTGGGTTCGGCGGTCGGGATGGACTGGTTCCGGACCTCAAGCTCGGGCAATCTTGGTCTTCTCAGGCGCGCCATTCGCGGACGTTCGCCTGCGGCAGCCTGATCGTTCGACAGTCGTCTACGTTCAATCTATGACCGGAACGTGGTCCCATCTGCCTGAGGATCCAAAGTTGCTTCGCCGGGAGATTCGTCTCTATCGAGCTGAGGAAGATGGATCCCTACTGCATGGCGTCGAGAATTGCTGTGCCGGGTTGGTCGGTGGAGGACTTCATATTTCTAGAGAACTACGCGAGCGTCGGCCTCCCGGCGAGTGACCCGTTCGCGGTCTAGTAGCTCCAACAGCGGAATCGCGTACTTGCGGGAGATGCCCGTCCAATCCTTGAACTCTGGGACGCTGAACTTCTCTCCTTTATGCGCCGTCACAATCTCTTTGAGCTTGGCGATTGCCGTCGAGTGGAACAACAGTTCATCCGCGGCCTTCACCAACTTCTGCTGCTTCAGTAGAATCGCCAACAACGACTTGGCCCGCGCAGGATCCACGCCAGCTTTAGCGAGTACTTCCGCCGTTGAAGGAACCGCCAGTCCGGCATCCGCAAAGGCCGCCTCGATCTTTTCGAGCGCCGCGGATTCATCCTGCTGAAACATGACCTTGTGCGACGCCAGTCGCAGGACTTCGCCATCGCTGACCACATCGCGGACTTGCGTCAACAATGCATCCAGCAAGAATGCGGGTGCGCCGCCGAGTTCGCGGCTGCGGATCTCTTCCTTCGCCATACCCGGCAGCAGTGGATTCTTACGATGAAAATCCTTCAGCATCTCGCGGATCTTGGACGTCTTGGCTTGCGCCCATGCCCGATCCACATAGCGCTGCTGTTGTGGAAACACGAGGACGTCGGCTGCGCGCGATGCGGCGTCGATCTCGGATTGCAACCAGCCTGTGCGGGCGACGATGTCTGCGGAACTGAGCCCTTGGGCGCTTTCGCGGACATAGATGGCGAGGCGTTCGTCCATCGATCCCGCTTCGATTTCGCGCAGGCGTTTCACGGTATCCGCGCGCTTCATCTTCGCCGGTGGCGCGATGTCGAGGACAGTTCCGCCGCCGATGGTCACGACGGGCGAGAACATGCGGATGATGAAGCGATCGCCAGGCAAAAGGAGAACAGGTTCACGCAGGAGGATCCGAACGAACGATCGCGTCCCGGGTTTCACCGCGGAGGGGCCTTCCAACAGCCGTATCTGCGCTTCCACCTCCGTTGCGCCTGCATGAAAATGCACGGGGCTCTGATGCTTCAACGCTACCGGTGCGGATGGCAGCAGATCGAGAATGACATCCATAGTTTCACTGGCGTTGAAGTGTCCCGGTTCGGTGAGCACCATGCCGCGCGTCAGATCGCCGGGTTCCGCGCCTGCGATGTTCACCGCGGTGCGCTGCCCGGCGGTAGCTTTCTTCACGGCCGAACCATGCACGTGCAACCCGCGAACGCGAACCTTGCGGCCCGAAGGATGGACCTCCAATTCCTGTTCCACCTGCAGCGTGCCCGCGTAGAGGGTTCCGGTGACGACGGTTCCGAAGCCGTGCAACGAGAACGAACGATCGATCGGTAAACGTGTGCGGCGGGTCGCGTCCTTCGCGGGTGTGGTGACTGCGGCCTCACGCAATGCCTGTTTCAGATCTTCAATGCCTGCGCCGGTTGTTGCGCTCACTGGAACGACGGGAGCGCCTTCGAGAAACGAGCCTTCGACGAACTCATCCACTTCCAGCCGTACAAGTTCCAGGATGTCCGAATCCACCAGATCGGACTTTGTGAGCACCACGATTCCACGCGGGATCCGCAGCAACTTGCAGATGTCGAAGTGTTCTCGCGTTTGCGGCTTGATGGACTCATCGGCGGCGATGACAAACAGCACCAGGTCGATGCCGCCGACACCAGCCAGCATGTTCTTGATGAATCGTTCGTGCCCGGGGACGTCGACAAGACCAATGCGAAGATCGGAACCGAGCGTCAGGTTGGCGAATCCTAAATCTATGGAGATGCCGCGCCGCTTTTCTTCTTCCAGTCGATCGGTGTCGATGCCCGTCAGCGCCCGCACCAGCGAGGTCTTACCATGGTCGATGTGGCCCGCGGTGCCAACGATGAGATTTCGCATTTGTACCTTTTTGATCGTAACGATGTCTGGCCTGCTGGCGCAGCAGCAGCCAGAGGGCGAAGTAGCCGTTTTCAAGGCAGGTGCGTCGGAAGTACGCCTCGACGTCCAGGTTTTGCAGGGCAAACGCGTCGTCGCGGATTTGACCAAAGATGATTTTGTTGTTTTCGATGAATCCACGAAGCAGAAGTTGAGTTACTTCGGGCGCGAGAGCGAACCGCTCACGGTGGTGTTGTTGCTGGACGTGAGCGGTTCGATGAAGCGATTCATTCAAGATATGTCGCGTACCGCTGTTCAAGCCTTGAAACTGCTGCGCACGGGCGATCAGGTGGCGATTATGGCCTATGGACGCCGCGCCAAGCTTCATTTCGACTTCTCGTCAAATTTCGAAGACGTGGCTGGGCGGATTCGCAGCGCGCCCGATAATCCTTATACGGGTTCCGGCACATCTACCAACGAGGCGGTGATTGCAGCAGCCCAACTGATGGGGAAGCGTGCTCCAGTGGGGCGTCGTGCCATTGTTCTGGTGACCGACAACGGATCGCTGAACTACCAAACGCCCGACGAGATGGTGATTCAGGAACTTTACACAGCGAATACGGTCGTCAATGCGATCGCTGTCGGCAAGGCGGAGCGGCCGAAGCAAATGCTAGCCAGCGCAAATCCTGACTTCACGTGGACGGATGTTTTCAAGCTCGCCGATGCCAGTGGCGGCGAGGCGATGAAAGCGGAACGGACCGATCAGAGCTTTCCGGAACTGATGGAGCGTGTCAGGACACGTTATGCGCTCTCGTATGTGGCTCCCGAGGCGGCGTCGAAAACGTTTCGACGCATTCGTGTGGATCTGAGTCCAGAGGCTCGCAAGCGCTTGGGTGAGGGAATCAAGGTGCGCGTGCGGAGCGGCTACTTCGTTCCCTAATTCATTTCTTTCGCTGCGGGAGCGGCGATGTGCCGGGAATGTGGATCCGCGGTATACCGTCCAGCGATAGCGGTTGATCGGGAAACAGCTTTTCCTGCTTTGTCCGCCGCCAACCTTTCGGCGTCAAGATAAGCGAGTCTCGAACCAGGGATCCGAGGGCTGTGTCGTACACCTTGCCCTTTTCTCCGAACTGCCCCTGATGATCGGTGATCTTCGCCCGCACGCTCACCCACATCAGGACAGTTGCTTTGCCCCCTGCCTCCTGCAGCCAGATGACTTCAAGGTCGGGTAACACCCGCTTTTCCGACGGCGCTGCGATCATGCCTTCCATGGCTTTTTGGGCATCTGCGCGCGATGTTCTTCTTCCGACGGCATCGATCGAAATCCAATCGTTTGTGTCCGTCGCTTCCAGCATCTTGGCGATATCCTCTTTGCTCTTTGCGTTGCGCATCCCTGCTAGGAGTTGCTGATAAAACGCCGGGATTCCCGATTGCTGCTGCGGCTGAGCCTGTGCGCTCAGGGCAAACCCCCAGAGCATAATCGAGAGCCACGTCAAGGTCTTCACCCTTCAATTGTGACATTTGCCGTACTATAGTTCTCGAATGTTCAAAGTAGGAATCACACACGACTTCTATGTCGAAGCCAAGGGACGCTTCGAGGCAGCCTTAGAGCAGAAGCTAGCTCCCGTCGAAGGAATCGTCTATGAAGAAATGCCTGCGCACCCGGTCGCGCAGCGGGAAGTGATTGACCGGTACGATGCCATCTTCGCGCTGGCTGTGAAGTTTCCGCGTGAGAGTTTGCAGGGATTGAATCGGCTGGCTCTGATTGCCCGTTGGGGAGTTGGTTACGACATGATCGCCGTCGATGCCTTGACTGAAGCGGACGTTGCACTTGCCATCACGCCGAATGCGGTGAGGCGTCCGGTGGCGGAAGCGATTCTCACGCTGATCTTTGCGCTGTCAAAGAACCTGTTCATTCAAGATCGGATTGTGCGGCGTGGGGCATGGCGGTCAGATCTGCCATCGCTTGGATCCACGCTGGAAGGCAAAGTGTTGGGATCGATCGGTTGCGGCAATATCGGCGCTGAGATGTTCCGGCTTTCCGCGTCGTTGGGATTCGGGCGCTTCATCGCCTATGATCCCTATGCAAATCCGGAAACGGCCATGGCGTTGGGTGTGGAACTGGTGACTTTGGATGAAGTGATGCGCATCAGCGATTTTGTGGCGGTGAATACGTTGTTGAATGCGCAGACGCGTCACATGATCGGAGCGGAGCAGCTGCGGATGATGAAATCCACCGCCTATTTCATCAACACCGCCCGAGGACCCATCGTCGATCAAGCCGCACTGACCCAAGCTTTGCAGGAAAACTGGATCGCCGGTGCGGGCCTGGATGTTTTTGAGAGGGAGCCGATTGAGAAGGACGATCCATTGCTTCAACTCGACAATGTCATACTCGCACCTCACGGACTGGCGTGGACACTTGAAATCGCCCGCGACAACGGACTGGAAGCTTGTGACAACATCCTGGCCGTTGCGCGCGGACTGGTGCCAGCGAGCGTGGTGAATCGTGAGGTGCTGGATCGGCCTGGCTTTCGGGCTAAACTGGCGCGATATTGCTAAGCCCGGGCATCTATGGAAGCGCGGTCCCGTAGACACGCAGAGTTACGTTGAGGATCTCCCCGGTTTTTCCGTTCGAGGCGTTGTCGAGAATACCCACTCGCCAAATGCCTCTGTTCGATTCACCCCAATGGCGAACCGAAGTGAACATGTAGTCTTCGAAATTCGCCCCGTCATCGGGCAGCCGTGGATTCGCGATGGAGACCATCCCGGATGGCGATGTGATGCCGAAAGCCAGATCGCCGCGGTTCGAATGCCTGATGTTGACGACCAGTTCCACGTGCTCGACTCGAATGTTTCTGACCCCGGAGAAATCGAACGTCCGGGATGTTGGTGTTCCATCGTCGGTGATTGGGCCTGATTCGCGGCTCACCAGTTCGGCGGAGACAAGTTGGCCGAGGTTCTCCCATGTTGCTGCGCGTTCGACGGCGGCGGCGACATTCACCAGACCTGCTCCGAAAGAGTGGCTGAAAGGGATGCCCGCCCCGTTGGTGGTGAACTCATCGGATCCCTTCAAGCCTTCGCGACTGGCGGTGCGAATGAGGATCTCTTTCACGTCGCGGTAACCCAAGCGAGGGTTCTTCTCGAGCAGCAGTGCGGCGGCACCGGATATCTGCGGTGCGGCTGACGAGGTGCCGTTGAACCCATCGGTGAAGTTCATTGGTGCTTCGGTGGTCGGGAACTTTGCCGCCTTGATGGCGAAGGCTTCCAGGCCGGAGTTGTTCGTGGTCCACATCACGCCAGGAGGATCGAACTCGCCACCCAGGGCGGAAATCGCCACGTTCATGCCGTTTTCGGAGTAAGAACTCTGGCCTCCATCACGGTTTATGGCTGCTACCGCGATCCCAAACCGCGATCCGGAAAAGCCGTCGTAGCTGCTGTCGTCCCCGGACTGACGCCCGTTGCCACAAGAGATCGCGAACACGGTTCCGAGGCCGCCGCGATAGGTCGATGTCGCCTTTTCCATGCCCGCCATCTGCAGCAATCCAACGCGGCCCAAGTCCATTCCGTCGTCCGCGGGACCCCAGCTATTGCTCGAAACGTGAGTGACGATGCCAGCCGGTTGCCACGCCATCGCGTTGCCGGTATCCTCATCGGTCGCGCCACCCGCGATGAGCCGCAATCCCATCAATCGCGCTTCCGGCGCAACACCGACGACACCGGTGCCATTGAAGCCCGATGCCGCGGCCAATCCAGCGGAACTCGTCCCATGGCTCTCTTCCGCCTTCTGCGGCGACGGATCGTTCTTCGGCATATCGTTAAAATTGCGGTGATAACCGGTTGCCAGGGGATACGCATTGGTCAGATCTTCATGGGCGATCTCCAGTCCGTCGTCAACAACCGCCATATTGATGCCCTTGCCTGTGACCGAATCCCAAACGTTCTTCATGCCCAAGTTGAAACCCTCACCCGCTAAATGCCATTGTTTCGGAAAGAGCGGATCGCTCACCTGGCGCTGCAGCACCTGCTTCTTTTCCATCTGCCGCGAGAAGACCGGGATGAATTCCCAACCGCCGCTCTTCACCATCCAATCCGCTGCTTTCAGCGCCGCGAACGGATTCGCGTAGCGGACCAGCATCCAGCCCTTCAACAAGCTCGCTTCGTTACCTATCGCATCCGGAAGTTCCACCACGCGAGAAGCGTCCATTTTCACCAAGAGCGAATCGGTCATCACGCGCCGGGCGGCTCTCAGACGCCTTTCCCTCGCTTCCAAGGACATGCCAACCAGCTTTGCTTTCGATGGCATCTCCCTGGTGTCGTAGAAGTCGATGCTCCGTCCGGGAGGCGACAACTGATAGGTATGGCGCTTGCCGCCCTCAGAGAATTCATAGTTTTGTGCCCAAGAGGCTGCTGTCCAGAGCGCCAACAGGGCAGATCGTAAGTTTCTGCTCACCTACTCGTTATCGGCCCGAGGCGGACGCACTTGAGCGAATTGTGATTGTCGGATCGCGAAAACTGTGGCAATCAGAGGATCATTCTCTTTCACCAGATTCTCGGTATTCGCATACCAGCCTCCAGGCAGTGGTGACGGTGCGCCCCAAGCCGGCACCTTGGCCCCTACCGCCGCCGCAGCCTCCGATAGAACCGCCCCATAATAATAGGCCAGTCCGCGATGCCAACGCTCGTAGACAGGGCCCTCAAATCCCGCGATACGCCCAGTTTCAATCTGATTCCTCTCCAGCCAGGCCCAGGCATTCTTCGGATCCGCGCCGACAGCCACAAGAGCCAATACGCCGTCCGCCGTCGCAGTTCCATAGCTCCGGCAATGTCCGACATCGGGGCAGCCAGCCTTGTTGGTGTCCTCTTCCGTCGTCGAGAAGATAAATCCGCCGTCGGCGTCTTGCAGCTTGCGCAGATATATGAGCGCCCTCTTCACCGCCACATCGTCCACTCCAGCGCCGGCTTCCCGCAACGCTTGCAGCACATGCCGGGTCATCGACAAATCGACGTGCCCGGTATTCGGTGGACGCAGGCGCTCACCGCCCATTCCCCAGCCGCCGTAGGGATCATCGGCTGGCTTCCAGCCATTCTCGTCGGCGAACTGTTGGGTTCTCAAATAGCGCACCATCGGCGCAATTCGCGCCTCCCAACCGGGACGCCGCGCTCTCACGATCGCCCGGATCGCCAACGATGTCGCATAGTTCGGATAGTCTTGCGAGGATTCATCCATGCGACCCAGCGATCCGTCTTTGGCCGTGTGGGCAGCAATGAATTTTAGCGCGCGATCCACGTTTTGCGGTGCTGCCGAAGCATCCGTCTCAAGTAAGGTCAGCAAAGCAAAAGGAGTCAACGACTGGCCCGATCGCAGCAATCCATAAGTCTCGCTGTGCCAGCCTCCGTCGGCGGCCTGCTGGTTCCAGAGCCATTGCACCGGCGATTTCGAAGGCTCGCAGGAACAGAGCATCAATAGTGGAGTGATCAGAGCCAGTCGTCGCATCGCTCTAGTTTCCTCGCTCGGCCAACATCGTCAAGACCGCGGCACTCGTCACTGCGACGCGACCTGTGATGCAGTGATGGCCAGCCCAGGTTCCGTCGTTGTTTTGCAACTTCACCAGTCGGGATTTCATGTTTGTGTTCCACTCCTTCCACTCATTGCCGCCGGTTCGTTTCAGGCTGTCTGAGATGTTGAGGTAAGAGAAGAACTCTTCGCCTCCCATCGATCCGAACCCTTGCACGAAGCTTTCCTTGCCCAGGTCGCGGGCGATGTTGCCAATTTCTCGAGCGTTCACCCTGCGATCTTTCTCCGTCTTGCTCAACTCCTCGATCTGCTGTGCACGAGAGTAAAGACTGACCCCCGCCGAGCCTTCCGCACGCGCACCGGGCGCCTTGCTTTCCGCCGCCGCCGCTTGGCGAGTGTATCCGGCAACCGCATCGAGATTGGAATCGGCTACCTTCAAGCCCTTGTCCTTGGCGATCCGCAGACTCTGCGAAGCCATGGATGTCCCCAGAATCGGAGCCCACCCGCCGCTGATGTTCCAACTGCCGTCTTTCAACTGATTGGCCTGGATCTTCTTCACGCACTTGTCGAGCGACGCTCGCACGCGTACCTGCAAGGCGCGATTCATGCCCGGCGCGCCTTCCACCTCGCCCAACAATCTGGCCGCGAAAAACGTATCGATGAAAGGACCCAGTTTTCGCTGAATCTGAGACCCCTGGACGCTGGTGACAGCCAAACCTTCCATCGGGCTCGCCTCGACACTCTTCGCAATGAAGTCCAAAGCGAGTTCCACATTCTGTCTGTATTCGGGCTTGCCGGATCTCCATAGGGCCAGGGCCGCGACGGCGGTGTTGGCGACATCGTTGCCGTTGGTCTCTTGCCGGGCATTCTGGCGGATGTAGGAACTCTCGCCCCCATCCTGACCCCAGCCTCCATTCCTGCCTTGCGTGGATACTAGCCAATGCAGGCCTCTGTCTACCGCCATGGTCTCCGGTGGCAGCGGCTTCTTGTCAGGTACTTTGTTTGCGGTAAGGGCCGCCACTAGGGCGGCGGTGAGAAAGATGAATTTCATTCTCGACCTCCTTCTGGCTGGGGAATGCCACTCGGAAAGAGATCCTTTCAAAAACCGAACTTCGATTTTGTTCGGCTCGTATCGAACAGTGTCATGAGAAACTCAACCCTGATCGGAACCACCTCCATTGCCGTTGGATGCGCGCTCTTTGCGATCCTCAGCAATCTATGAACCCGCGAATGTTGTCGTAGCCCTCGGACTCGACGGCCAAGTGAGTGAAGCTTCCGATGTCATGGGTAGTCTTCTTGCCGCCGTGGGTTGTGGCGTTGTTGGTACCAGGGCTCTCGCCTCTCACGGCAGGGCGTAGTCGGGATGGGTGAAATGCGATCCAATCGGTTCATGGCGAAAAGCGAATCTACGACTGTCGATCACTACCTTGCGACGCAACCGGAATCGGCGCGTCCCGTGCTCGAACGAGTTCGAACTGCGATTCGCAAGGCGGCCCCAAAGGCGGAGGAATCGATTTCCTACAAGATCCCCACCTACGAACTGAACGGCTCGCCGCTCATCTATTTCGCCGGCTGGAAAAAGCACTACTCTTTGTATCCGGTCTCGGCTGAGTTGCTTGAGTAGCTTCACGAACAAGTCTCAGCGTATGAGATCGAAAAAATCGACGATCCGCTTGCCTTGCCGGTTCCGTTCAGGCTGGTCGAGCGGATTGTACGCCTACGTTTACGAGAACTCACGCGCAAGCCCAAAAGCTCAGATTCGCAGAAATAGCTTGCGCCGAAACATCCCCAAACAGATCCACCACAGGATCGCCAATACCGCAGAGCCCTGTAAAACTAGCGCCCAAGGCTTGCCCAGCATCTCGAACACGCCTCGTCCCAGATGGATCTTCAGCGATTCGGCCATGAATTCATCCATCAGATGGACCATCACGTACATGGCGATGGAATTCATTCCGACCACCAGGAAAGGGAACGTCCAACCGCGCGACTGTCTCACGTCCACCAGCCAATAGAAGGCCGTCAGGATCAGCGTCGTGCAACCGCCAGCGAATAGCGTCCACGAGGGAGTCCAAATGCGTTTCACCATCGGGCATACGCCCAACGCGTCGAGAGCCAATCCGGCCACGATGCCGCAGATTCCGGCAATCGCCAGTTGCTTCAGTTCGCCGCGTTTTCGCAGCCATCCGCCCGCCAACAACCCGAAGATCATCGTCGCCAGTGAGGGAACAAAGTTCAGAGTCAGATATCCGCCGCCGTTGAATAGAAAGGGCTTCTCCCTCGGAAACAGGTTCAAAAACCAAACATCGACGGCCTGCGCTAGATTGCTGTTCTTGTCCCAATGCGATGCGAATCCCGTCACACGGTGCGGCCAGTCGGCGGCAACGCCCACTGCGGGAAAGTTGAAGTCGGC
>CAZCPL010000038.1:0-31344 GCA_964500255.1 uncultured Solibacteraceae bacterium
GAGGGAAAGGAGAGGTAACGCGATGGCATATGTGATAGCGGAACCCTGTATTGGCGTGAAGGACACGGCATGCGTGGACGCCTGCCCGGTGGATTGCATTCATCCCAGGAAAGACGAAGCGGACTTCGAGAGCGGGACTATGATTTACATCGATCCGATCGAATGTATCGACTGCGGCGCGTGCGTGCCAGTGTGTCCAGTCTCGGCGATCTTTGCACTGGATGACCTGCCCGAGAAGTGGGCAGACTTCACAGAAGTGAACGCCCAGTACTTTAAACGCGATCCCGTGCCCTAGAGGCAAAGTGTACGGACGGCTTCCTCGTGGGATTTGGTGGGAAAGATTGTTTGCATAAGAGGAACGGATATAGTTTATGGCCCAGGCCAGCCGGGCTGCGGATCGCAGTCGCTGGCGGAGGTTGCTCCGGCTTCAGCTACTCGATGACTTTCGAGAACAGCCGAGGCATGTTGGACAAGACGTACAACTCGGGCGGATTCGAGGTTTTGTCCGGAAATCAACTAACTCACAACCCTTATGTCACCCACAGCCAGAAGCCAAAACAAAGGATAGGTCTCCATCCCGACTCATATCCGCGGCGAGGCCGGTCTAAGCAGTTTCCTCGGTTTGGCGTCCGACCGAGACCGCCAGGCAGCGGATGGGATCGTAATTGGTTGGCGGATTCGGCTAGCGACTTCCAACCATGACGCCAAGCAGAAGTGTAACGCTGCGGAAGCATGGGCACCAAGATCATTTTTTGAACATTGCGAGACCTTGCGTGCGATGACCGCCAAGCGAAGCATTCGCTCGCCAAAGTTGTTGGTTCCGTCAACGCCCGGAACCTGAAGGAAGGTCAGAATGCGGTCTCGGTCCATCTGGGTTCCAATGCCGTTCAGTAGCCTTTGGTTGTCGTCGTCTTTGAGCACCCGATTGCGCAACATCGAAGTCAATTCCCGATCCAGGCGCTGTCCTATCCTCCAATACTTCCGAGATATTTCGGAGCAGGTGGGCCAAGCATTTCTGCTGCCTCACGGTCAACGCGCTGGCCGTGACCCGGATTTCCGCCAGTTCCCACAAAACCTGTGGCAGTTTCCGAACCGGTATCCCTAGTATATTGTTTCATTACAGTATATCCGCATCTTCGGCGAGAGCATCGAAGGCTTTCCACAGTCGGCATAGCACCGTCTGCATGGCCGGTCTGATCGCAACTCAACACGACAGCTGCGAAAGTCGAACGAGCAACGGTTGCCGGTGACAGAGGCCCGGCCGTGGGGAAATCGCAGTCAGTATGGCCAAGCCTGCCTTCGCTAAAAGTATTGCCTGCTCGAAGCAGCTCGCGTGGCTTCTCCGTTCGTTAGCAGCCCAAGCGGGCCGGAGTCTAGTCGATCACTCCGTTGCGCATCGCGAACCGCACCAACTCGCCCGTCGAGTGAAGATTGAGTTTCTCCATAATCCGTCCTCGATGCGCCTCCACTGTATACACACTCAAGTTCAACGCGCTCGCAATCTCCTTGTTCGTCCGGCCTTCCGCAATCGATTGCAGCACCTCGCGCTCCCGGCTCGTCAGTAGATCCAGCGGATTCGTCACATGCTTTCGGTAGTCCGTCAGCACCGCATCCGACACTGCCGGACTCAGAAATCCCTCGCCGTTGGCAATCACGCGAATCGCTTTCAGCAAATCCCCTTCGCCCGAATCCTTCAAAAGATAGCCCTTGGCGCCCGCCCTTAAGATCTCGCGCACATACACCGCGTCCTTGTGCATCGATAGCGCCAGCACCCTCGTCCGCGGCGCGCTTTCGCAGATTCGCCTCGTCGCCTCAATGCCATTCAACTCGGGCATCGTCACATCCATCACGACGATGTCCGGCTGCAACGTAACCGCCGATTCCACAGCCTCTCGCCCGTTCGAAGCTTCGCCCACCACTTCGAGATCGGCCTCGGCATCCAGAATCATGCGGAATCCCCTCCGCACGACCGCGTGGTCATCGGCTAGCAGTATGCGTGTCTTCTTGCCTTGCATTTGTTTCTTTTCGGCTCCGGAGTGGAACTTCCACTTCCACGCGCAATCCACCGCCTTGCGGCCTACTCAATCGTAGATCACCCTGGATCTCGTGCGTGCGAGCCCGCATACCGGTTAGTCCGAGCGACGGTCGGCTCGGCATCTGCCCTTCGCGTATTCCGCGCCCGTTGTCCTCAATCGAAAGCCGGACCGATTCGCCCAAGCTATGCAATTCAAGCAAGGTCGACGTTGCGCCGGAATGGCGGGCAATATTCGTCAAGCCCTCCTGCGCAATCCGGAAGAGGTGGGTTTCCGTCTCGGGGTCCAGTCGCTCGCTGAAAGTCGACGCATAGTCGGTGCGAATTCCCGTCCGCAGGGCGAATCCATCAGCCAGCCAACGCAAGCCTGCGTCCAAGCCAAAGTCATCCAGAATCACCGGATGCAGCAGTTGCGACAAGTCCCGCACATTCGCAATCGCGCCCCCCACGAGTTCAATGCAATCCGCCTTGCGGGCCTCCCAATCGGCGGCGGTCCCGGCCGTCAAATTCGCCTTCACCGCCGCCAACGACTGCCCCAGTTCGTCATGCAACTCATGAGAAAAGCGTCGCGCCATCGATTCCTGATCCTGCAACATGTGCCACGACACGCGGCTCAACTCGCTAGCTTGGGCCTCAATCTTTCGAATACTGGACCGCGCAAACACAAGCGTCAGGATCGCGCACAGCAACGCCAGCACGAGACACGCGCCCAACAAAATCCTTGCATTCGACGCCAAGTCCCTCGATTCATTCTCGATCCGCTGCTCCGTGGCCTCCATGCGACGCTCGCTCGATTCAAGCAGTTGTTGCTCCACCCGCACCACTTCATCGTGCCGGTCAAAGAGAGAATCGAGTTCCGCCGCCTTCAAGGAACCGCCCCGGTTTACCGCTTTCCGCACCCCTCGCGAGAACAGTCGCACCGCTGCTTCCAGTTCTTTCCAGCGCGCCGCCTCCGGTGTTCTCCATGCGCTCGCCGCAATAGCGGTAAGCCCCCGATCCGCTGATTCAAGGTCCCGCAAAAGGGATGCCCGGTCAATCGCATCCTGGCCCGGCGCCAGTTGATGGAGAATCGCAGCCATCGTATTCTGGCCTGCCTGGATGTCATTCAGCAATCGCGCCATCGCGAGTTGCTCGCGTCCCACTTGAGCCGAATCGTCCTCAATCGCGCGCGTTCCTCGGACCGCCACAAAGCCCGCCAACCCCAACAAAGCCACGACCAGCGCGAATCCCGCCACCAGCGCGAGCAGAACCGCCCGCTCGGTGATCCTGTCCTGCCGAAGCCATGCCATGAATTCAGTCTAGCGGCCTGCCAGCAATTCTGCGATCCACTCCGCGGAAGGCGTACGTAACGCGATCAACATGGATGGGGCCAGGCCCCCGGCCACCAGCAGCACTATGGGCAGCGTTAACGCCCATCGCTCGCGCGCTTGCGCATCGGGAATCTTCGGCACATGGATACCTCGCCTACCCAGAAACAACGTCGCCGCCAGCTTCAACGCGGTGATCGCATTCAAAGCCGTAGCGAAAGGCAAACCGACGCCTAACAGCGGGTGTGATTCAAGCGATCCGTGAAACAGTAGATCCTCTGCCGCAAACCCAAGTGTCCCCGGCAGCCCCACCAGCGCCAACGCCGCGACGGCAAAGAAAACCGCCAGCCGCGGCGCATGGTATCCCAGCCCCAAAAATCCTTCTGGCGCTTCCACTTCGGTCGTCCGCGCCTCCAGCGACCGGTAAACCGCCAAGAGCGCCGTCGTGGCAAAAGCCACCACCGACCAGTGGACCAGCGCGCCGGTAATCCCTTCCACGTTTCGATTCTCCAGGCCTGCAAGAATAAACGACGCCTGGCTGATGCAAAGTAAGGCCAGCACCCGCCGCGGCCTCTTCGCCACCAGCGCCAATACCGCGGTATAAACCGCCGTAAGAATCGCCAGCGTACCCAGAAAGGTCAACGCCTGCAACGAAACATCCGGGAAAAGCGGCACGCCAAAGCGAATCAACAAGAATGCCCCCAAATGGCTATTCAGGAAAAGATTCAAAGCCGGTAGCGAGCTGTCTTCAAACGCGATCGGCACCCAGAAGTGAAACGGGAAAATTCCCTTGCGCAACAGCACCGCAATCGCAATCGCCGCGAAAGCCGCCACGTGCACGGTCTTGTCGGAACTAAACGTATTGAGCCCAGCGCCGACTGCCAAGGCGACCGTGCTCGCTATCAACATCACTCCGGAGCGCTCGCCGCGAAACGGGACCACCGTAATGGCCCAGCCCAGCAGAAAAAGCCAGATGGAACCCGACGCATAAGCCAGTAGCGTTCCGCCAACGATGATCATGAACGATTTCAGTCGAAAGCTATCCAGGTCCTTTCGCGGTGCGCAGAGTAAGGTAATCAATGCGATCAGCAGATAAGCCGCGATCGAGAAGATCGAGAAGGAATCCAGTTGAAACATCTAGTACTCCACCAACTGATTTCCGGAAGTGATCGCAGCCTTCTTCGGTTCTTCGAGCCGGGGGACGCCATCCGGCTCGAATCCCTCTACCCATTGTGCAAGGCGAAGAACCGGCCCCACCACGAACCGCTCCAGCAGCGCGTCGTAATAACCGCGCTCCAAACCCGCTCGGTAGAGCCAAACCTGCAAACGCTGAGGAAGAAGACGCTCATAGATCGCGCCCGTTTTCGCGAGCTGTCCACCTGCGGCCGCATGTACTCGATGGTAGTCGTGCAACATCGAAGGTGCGCGCAGGAACTGAAGGGTCCGCACGATAGCATGACCAATAATGTGCAGTAGCGCCAGCTTCGGATAGCCTAATGAGATCTCTACGAAAATGATTCCCAGTTGCGCCATGGCCGCATAGGCCAGCGATGTCTTTGCATCGGGAGAAACACGATGGATTAAGTTTGCCATCAGTGCAGTCTGCGCTCCGATCGCAAAAATCGCCACCGACACCCATGGTGCGTGGTCGAGGATCGAGCCCGACCGCAGCAATAAGTACGCCCCCAAGTGAACGGAGATCGCACCATAGAAGATCGCGCTCGATGGCGTCGGCCCTTCCATGGCTCGCGGCAACCATCCCGAGAACGGGAACTGAGCGCTCTTGCCAGCCGCTGCCAGAAGCAACAGCAAGCCAATCGTTGTGTACGATTGCGGCGAATAGTGGATAAAGAAAATCGCCAGCATCAGGCTCAAATCGGCCATCCGATAAGCGGCAAATACCCGAATTGAATTCCGCACCGGCTCTCGGCGTTCATCGAAGAAAGCGATCAGCAGCACCGACGTAATCCCAACCAGTTCCCATCCGCCCAGCAGCAGGTCGTACGAGGAAGAGGCAAAGGCGAGCAATGCGCCAAAAGCGAATAGATGCAGCAAAAGGAAAAAACGGAAGAAGCCACGGTCGCGATGCAGATAACGTGCCGAGAAAGGCGCAACGATTCCAACCAGGATGATTGTGAGCGCGATCATCGGCAGCGAAAGCCAATCAGCCAGCAGTGTCAAAGCAAAGTGATATTCGCCCGCATGAAACCAGGAGCCGCCGGAGACGCTAAACGACGTCGTACCGCTCTCGTACATCAACCACGCCAGATACGCGCAGGCCAACGCCATCCCGGAACAGACAATTTGGGTTAGCCGCGTCACAACCTTCTCAGGCGGCGTCCAACCTAATAGCCAAACCAGGCTCAATGCCAGGAATGTGATTCCCGGAGCGGCCAGAATGCCAACCAAAAGCGTGTCCATCGCTTAGCCCACCACCATTTCCCGATCGTGCTTGTGTTCGTGTTGTTTCGAAGGGGCCGCAATCCGAGCCACGGGCAGATGCTCCCGGTGTCCGTGATACCAGGCCAAGGATGAAGTTGCTTGCGCCAGTTCCTCATCGTCGCCCTCAATGCGTTCCCACACGCCATCGCCGCGATACATATGAATCCGGCTTCCATCCATCGGGTCCATCGCTGCCAGTCGAATCCAGCGGTTGTTGAGGAACTCCCAGTTCAACGGATTCTTGCGAATGGTCTCCAGTACCCGGTCCGGCGTCGTCTCGACGATAAACAAGATACGTACCGGCTCGTGAATCTCCACCATCTGCCACGGCAAGCCAGTCCGTAGATCGCCCTCATAGCCGTTCATCACGCCGACTAATCCCGTCACGTTGTGCGGCAACTTCGTTCCGCAGCCATAACGCTCGTTGTCGACGTAAGAGAAGTAGTATTCAAGGCTGATTCCGCCGCAAACAGGAATCACGGCGCCTAACACCGCACCCAGCAAGGCATTGGTCGGGTCGAGCGTGGCATCGTAAGAAACTAAGAATGCTCTTCGGTCAAAGAACAGTCCTCTTGTCGTCCCGCGCCGCCCTACGATACAGACCGAGTTCGTGCAGTGCCCGTATTCGGGCCGAGGCTCTGCCAAGTGCTCAGCCCGCTCCTGGACGTGATGCAATCCGTCGATCGGCCGTTTCGAATCGCCGAAGGCTTCAAAGCGCCGGCCGCGCTCATGAGCGCTACGGGCACGCGCTTCATCGAGCGACACACGCAAACGATCTAAGTCGCGCCGATGGCTAGCGGGCACTTCTTCGAGGTCATAGAGGTCGATATCGTCATTGCACGTATCGTGATAGCCGCCGACGAACCAGGTATCGTCAGGGATCGAAATGTCGCGCTCGTGCAATCCACGCCGCACTTTCGGATGATTTGCCATGGCTGCGAAGATGCGCGCGTTCGGGCCACCTCGACGTCCGCCGCAAGCGCCGCAATCATGTGCGGATTCATGCGGATTATTCAAACTTGTCGAGCCATGGCCCAAAACGACCACGATGCGCGCCATGCCTTTACGCAATCCGGCCGGGGCCAAAACGCTGGCCACGCGGTCGATCTTCTCTTGCACCGTAAATCCCGCCAGCAAACCGTGAGTCGCCTGATGGCTCGCTTCGTCGGAACGCATGAATGCGAGCTCCGTCCGCGGCTCAGGCAACACGCTCGCATTGAGCCACTCGATCAGCAAACCATAACGGCGCGGACTAAACACCCGGGCAGCGAGTGGAAACAGGCTGAAGATTCCCAGCACGCTCGTTCCCAGCCATCCTCGCAGCAGCGTCCGCGAACTGACGAAATACTCCCGCGCGAATTTCGCCCACAGACGGCGCATCGCCATACGGCGGTCGTGTGTTTGCTCATGCCCAGCAGCGGGACGCTCGGTCACCGCATGTTGCGGTTTCACCACCACCGGGCAAAGCGCCACACCGTGAGCATCATCGATGCCCACATAGTTCATCGCGACACCAAAGAAGCCGGCCGCCCCAAATGTCTCGACTTCCGGATCTACTTCTTCTAAATGTCTCCGGACAGACTCTTCGCGTTCATCGATGCAGAAAAAGACCTGCGCAGCCAGCCGTTCGGGCATCGGCGTTCCTGGCTTCGAAGCGTGGCGGCGCAAGGGCAAAAGAATTTGCCGCTCATGGCGCCGTTCATAAGCCTCGTGCCATACCCGCCGCCTCTCCCAGTCCCCAAACCGAAGTACCGAGGCACGGAACGAGGCCACTTGGTCGTCGCTCCATTGCGTCAGCTCAGATAGCGAATGGCCGGCCAGTTGCGCCGCATCGAAAAGGATCGCCGCCTGCGTGAGTCTCCAAGACTTGGTGTCGCGGTCACGGCTTCCCTTCGTCCGTTCGATCGGCAAGGTCGTCGACGCCATGAGCAATAGCCGAACCGCCAAAAAGTCCACTAATTTGGCTGGTACGCGTTCGTGAGGCGCGAGCGTCGGGTCTGCTTCCAATTGGTGCATCAAACCAGCCCAGCCGGCAAGTGAGAGAAGTTCCGCTTGCAGAAACTCTTCCCATTCTGCTTCCGGCACCGCGAGTGCTTCCAGCGCCGCGATCACCGCCGCACTCGAATCGAGTTTAGACCACGCTCGAATGCGCCCGGATAAACCGCCTAGCTTGTCTGCCGTGACAGCGCCCGGCTGCCGTAGAAGTTCGACACTTGCCGCCCAAAAACCTGCTTGCCGGTTGGGCATCGGCCAGTAAGCCATGCCTTGGTCGAGAAACACAGATGAAAGCTTGATCAACAGGGGATTCACTACGTCGTCCATGTCTTGACGGGGAGTCAAATGCCGACTTTCGTGGCCACTCGGTAGCGACGCTCTCGCCAGCCAAAACTCGAAAAGCGCACGCGGGGAATCCTTATAAATCGCACGCAGCGCGCTCACGGGCAGGTCCGGCCGGAACTTCTCGATCAGTCCGTTCTCTTCGATCTCCCAGTGGATCGTCTCCGTGCGAAAAGTCTTGGTGCCGGGAATCATCATAGCCCGCCGCAGGGATACATCGACTCCTTCACGATCCAGCACCGCATCGATATCTTCGGTTCGGATCCGGCCCAAGCTATGGGAAGCCTGGTACGCCGCCTCCGTCATGTAAGGCTCGGTTTCAAATAGCTTGGCGGCCTCCAAAACAGCCTTTTCAAAGGGCATGTGCTGGAAGGCGTGGAGCGTATTGTGATGGATAAACACGCCAATCGGCCCTTGCGCGGGCAAGAAATGCGCCAAATGTTGCAAAAGGTGCGCCAGATGCCCGTTTGGCGTGGATGCGTGCGGAGCCGATGAGACTGATTCCATTACGGGTAGTCTGAGTATGCGGCTTGTCCGCACCAAAACCTATCCCACCACGAAGGGGGTGAAGGGACCGGATTCGCGGTATACCCCGGAAGCCTGCCCAAAGATGCCCGTGTGGAGGCAATAGAAGAAACTGCGATCCGACGCCATTCCGGGTGTCGAACGTATCGAACTCTCTCCAGGGCCGTCCGGACCGATTCCTTGCGGTACCGCCGAAGTAGTGCAAGCGGGTGAAAATCCTGCATGGGGGGTTCAGGCAATGTTGTATTCGGGTGAAAGCCCGGTGGGCTTGTTCAACTCATCTCGTTTGCCTCGGCTGAAAGGATGAAGCGGTGCCGATGAGTGCGTGTGCTGGTTGTGGAGTGGATTCCCGCAGCAGCGTTCGAACTTGAATGCTGAGTTGCAGGGACCGGGTTCGTTGCGTCCGGTCCAGGGGAATTCTCTCCGAACGGAAGTCACGTTGGCTTCGTCGCCAACTCCATTGTCGAAAGTGTCGAATGATGAAATCCGTGGAAGCTGCCGGGAAAGATCTTCTCCTCCGGCTTAGACCGCTTTTGCGCTTACCTCAAGTTCGTCGGATCCTGACCCTGAAAAAACGCCACAGTTTCGACAACTTAAGCAGAATCACGTTTCGCCGAACCCCGCGTGACCGAGGCGAAAAAAATAGAAAAAGTGAACGAACGAATCCGACCGCCGATCTTTCTCAGTTGAATAGTTCTCCCCCCGAGGGGACCCGTCGAAACGATTTACGAGGGAAACAGCCACTCCCGCAGCGCCGCACGGACTCGCGGCAGGCTCGCCTGTTCGCTTTCCGGCCAACCCGGAAAATCAGGAGGCGCAATCAGCAACGCCTCATCCACTCCCTCGGCCGCGAACAGCAGAGCCGTATTGTTCTTGTACTCGACAAACTTCAGATGCTCGCGCCAAATGTACTGATAGAGGATCTCAAGATCGACATAGCTGCCCAGCATATCCGCCTGCGTGGGGATATCGTTGGCCTTTTCCTGATCGGAATAAATCAATAAGCTGCTAAAAGGCTTCACCTTATTGCGAATCCCAAACCCCGCATACAACAGCGTTGGCTTTGCCCGCCGGATCGCCTGCGCCGAGGCCCATTCCACAAACGTATTGTTAACCAGCAGCGTACCATTGCCATTGAGCAACGTCGCGCGCACGAACTCATTCAACGCCGGATCCCCGGCAAATTCAGCTTCCGCTTCGCGCGGCTTCAATCCCTTCAATCGCGCGCCTAACTGCCGCGGACCCTGAATTCCTTCGCTTTCCGTCACCCGCCGAACCTCTCCCATCAGCCGCAACCGGTAGGCTTCGAGGTTCCGGTAGCTCAACCGCACGGCACGATTGTGCGTGGATGCCGACGCCGCGTCGTTGCCGACTTCGACCGACCAAGCCTCGTATGGGCCGATCTTTTCCGCCGTAAAATCGAGCAGACTCTTGCCATTTTCGACCAGCAAAGCAGACGCATTTTCCGGAGCCTCGATCTTGACACGCTTACCGTATTGCGCAATGCGCAACCATAGCCGATCCGGGCCAATCGGCAGATCCGCAGGGCTCATCACAACAATCAACCGCGGGCGGCCTTTCTTGCGCGCCTGCTCGTCGAGTTGCGGATCGATGATGGAAAACAGCCGTGCAATTTCCACCCGCCAAGCTGGGTAATGCGCGTTGCGATTGAGGAAATCGACTTGTTCGAGCGTAAACTTTCCGCGCGGCCAGATCTTTTCAGTAACGCCCATACGGGCCTCAATCGCGAGCAACGGATCGAAGAACTCCCGCGGAGCCTCCTTCAGCAGCGCCGCGAGCCTCATAAAATAATCGCGTTCGACGGGAAACAGCTCATCCCACGAGCGCACTTGCTCGCTGATGTAGCCTCCGAAGGTGACGGGGAAACTATCGAAATTAGGCTGTTCCGCGTTCATGTTTACCGCATCCCCGCTTTGGTATTTCCTGCCGTCAATTTCTCATGCCGCGCACGGGCAGACGCGGCCTTCTCGGATTGTCCCAAACGCGCATAGACGCGCGACAATCGATACTGTACTACCGGTTCCGCAGGGCTCAACTTCGCGCTCTGTTCCAACTCCAGCGCGGCACCGGCCAAGTCCCGCCTGCGTTCCAACGCGCCGGCAAGATCGAAGTGCGATTCCCAAAACGCCGGCTGCCGGCGGATCGCCTCTCTCAACAAGAGTTCCACTTCATCCGGCGGTGCGACTTTGGAATAGACGAACGGCGCGTAGTGATTGCGCAGCTCAACCCGATGCCAAGCCGCGAACTTAGCCGTAATTTCAGCCATCGTCGGCTCCAGTTGATCGATCATCTTTGCCAGGAACACATAGGGCTGTTCGATACTCGCGTCGAGATCGATGACGCGCAAGAACCGCTTGCCAGCGTCGCTGAATCGACGCTGGCCATAGTACGCAACACCCAACGCAAGCTCCAGTTGCGGACTCTTGTCAAAGGTCCGCATCGAAGCTTCGAGCCTCGGAACCGCATCGTTGAAACGTCCCGCCCGCAGAAACGCCTGCGCGAGTTGCGAATGAGATTCCTCCTCATAAGGACGCAATTGCAGCAATGCCTCATACTGCTTCAACGCCGCATCGGGCTGCTTCAAGGCTTCGTAGGATCGCGCCAACAGCAAGACGATATCGGGACGTTCGGGCGTCATCGATCCAAAGCGGATCGCGTCCGCAAACCCGCGGGTTTCGAAGTGCAACATCGCGGCGCGCGTGCTCGCTAGAGCATCCGCCTTGCCGCTCACCGCATACATACCTTCGAGAACCGCCGCGCGCTTTCGATTGCCGGATTGCGCATAGTAGAGCGCTAAAGCGTGCTGCGCCGAGTGCGAACCATTGACGCCGCGTTCCGCGCGATCGGCCGCCGTCTTCGCTTTTAAAGGATCCTGCAACGCCCAATAGGTACGCGCCAACAAGGCCCAGACTTGCGCATCCGAGGGCCGCGCGCTGGCGGATTGCTCGAGATACGGACGCACCTGTGCCGCCTGTCCGGCATCCAGTGCACGGGCGGCGTCTTCAAGCTGTGGTCCTGCGGCGGGCACATTTCCATCTTACTGGCCCCGCACTAGCGGAGTTCAGTGCGCTTGCGATGGCGGGCGCTGCCATGTTGAGAACAGCACACACCACCTGCTCGGATTGGCTACAATACCGGTTTGGCTGAAAACAATCGTAGCTGGATCTCATCGCTTGCCGCCGTCGGTAGCGTCGCCGCAGCCTCGTTGTGCTGCTTGCCGATCCTGCCACTCACTCTTGCCGCTGGAGGCGCAGGTGCGGCATGGCTCACCGCTTCTAAATTCCAGCCCTATCTGATTGGGCTTTCGGCGGTCTTCATCGGCTACGGATTCTGGCAGGCAGGCCGCGCCAAACAGTGTGGCGTGCAGCGCAGGATTCTCAACTTCGGATTGTTGAGCCTTTCCGCTTTGCTAACCGCCGGAGTGATCTTCTTTCCGCAAGCAATCGCCAATCGCCTGGCACCGTCGGCAGCGACCGCAACGGAGCAGAATGCCGCGGCAATCGCTTCCGCGGAACAACTTCGGGAAGCCTTCAACGCAGCGCCCGCCAGCGCGCTGAAGATCGTCGCCCTCTATTCGCCCACTTGAATGAAATGCCTGCGGGGGGCCTCCGCTATGAACGATGCACTGAAGAAACTCGACCCCACCGGCGCTCGTACGCGCGTATTTACGGTCTGGGAAAAAGTGTTGCAGAGCGATGGCGAACCGCCCATCGCGGCCACGATCTCGCGCGTCTCCCGTCCGAATTCGCTGCAGTTCTGGGATCCTGAGCGCACCGTCTCGAAGCAGGCATTTGGCGAAACCGACGAAGACTCCGTCGCCTGGGATTGCCTCTATATCTATCCTGCGAACACCCGCTGGGCATCCGGCGCAAAAGCCCCAGCCCATAACTTTACAGCCCGTCCCGTCGTCGATAGGATGGACGAATTCGAGCAGGCGCTGGCAGTTGCATTGCAGTAAGCGCCTTACACATAAGAAGGACATCTTCATGAACCCCGACCTCGCACTCCTTAATCCTCCAGAAGTTCCGGACAGCCGCCGTGATTTCCTCGTCAAAAAACTGGCCGTGGGATTTGCCCTTGCCGTCAGCCCCGCCGGTGCCGAAACGATCACTACCAACACCGACGGACTGGTTGCAGGCGAAGTGAGAGTTCCGGCGAAGGACGGTGCAATTCCGGCCTATCGGGCGATGCCAGCTAAAGGAAAGAAGTTTCCGGTGGTGCTGGTGGTGCAGGAAATTTTCGGTGTCCACGAACACATCAAAGACATCTGCCGCCGCTTTGCCAAACTCGGCTACTTCGCGATCGCGCCGGAAATGTACGCGCGGCAAGGCGATGTCTCGAAGCTCGAGATGAATAAGATCATCTCGGAAGTGGTCTCAAAAGTTCCCGATGCGCAGGTGATGTCCGATCTCGATTTTGCCGTCGCCTATGCCGCCAGCACCAAGAAGTGCGACGTCAACAAACTCGCCGTCACTGGCTTCTGCTGGGGCGGACGCATTACTTGGATGTACGCGGCCCACAATGCCAAGGTCAAAGCTGGCGCGGCTTGGTACGGACGCCTCAAGGGCGCTAGCAATCCGATGACGCCGAAACATCCGGTGGATGTCGCGGCAAGCCTGCACGCACCGGTTCTGGGGCTCTACGGCGGCAAGGACACCGGCATCCCATTCGACACCGTCGAAGCGATGCGCGAAGCGGTGAAAGCCGCGGGCAAGAAAGCGAACATCGTCGTTTATCCCGAAGCCCCACACGGATTCCACGCCGATTACCGCCCCAGCTACCGCAAGACGGAAGCCGATGCGGCCTGGAAAGAACTTCTCGCCTGGTTCAAGAAGAATGGAGTTGCCTAGTATGCAAATCTCAAGAAGAGCCGCCATCGGCGGCGGATTGCTCGCCTCATCCTCACTGTTCGCCAAGAAGGGCATGTTCGAAAAGCCTCTCGGAGTGCAGCTTTACACGCTCCGCTTCGTGCTTCCAAACGATACGGAAAATGTTTTGAAGTCCGTTGCCGAGATGGGTTACAAGGAAGTCGAATGCCTGCGCAAGGACATCGCGAAGGAGCGGCCGTTCTACGAGAAGTTCAACCTCAAGCCCGTTTCGGCGCACGTGGAAACGCCGATTCTCACGGGTGGACCGCTATGGCCCGGCATGCAGGCGGGCGTGACCTTCGATATGGCGATTGAGCAATGCAAGAGCCTGGGTATGAAGTATGTCGTTGCGCCGTATGTTCAACCGAAGGAACGCGGCGGCCTGGATTACTTCCGCAAGTTCGCCGACGACCTGAATCGCGCGGGGGAAAAGATCGCGCAGGCGGGCATGACGCTCTGCTATCACAACCACGCTTTCGAGTTTAAGGGCCCTCCAGGGGTGCGGGTTTGGGATGTCATGGTGGAGCGTTTTGACAAGAAGCTGGTGCAGTTCGAATTGGATGTTTTCTGGGTGAGTGTAGCCGGATTGTTACCTGCGGACGTGCTGAAGCAGATTTCCGGACGTGTGCCACTCGTTCACTTGAAAGACAAAGGATGGGGCACACCGGTACAATTCGACGAATCCGTGAAGCCGGAGGCATTCAAAGAAGTTGGCGCGGGAACGATGGAATTCCCCCCGATTCTAAGGGCTTGTGAGAAGGCTGGAGTGAAGCATTATCTAGTGGAACAGGACCAAACGCCGAAGGATCCGCTGGCGAGCATCCGGTTGAGTTACACAAATCTGAGGAACTTGAAGGTCACCTAGTACCAGTGGCCTGCTTGACGTGGCTTTTCATACGTCAATACAATAGAAGTGCAAAGGAGGCCACCTATGAGATCCATCGGAGGATATGAAATCGTGCTGATTCTTGCGGTCGCGCTACTGATGTTCGGCGGCAAGAAGATTCCCGAAGTCGCCAAAGGTTTGGGCGAGGGCATCCGCAACTTCAAGAACTCGTTGAAGGGCGACGAACCAGCAAATCAGGCCGACGAAAAGAAGCAGGCCTAGGCTTCAAGGCGCCGCCAGCAATTTTGGCGGGCTCCGTCATCGGGACACATCTATCTCTTTAACCATGAAAACCGCGAACCGGACAGCCGGGATCGCGGTTTTCTATTTTCGGGCACCGATCGTTCACAACAAGCTGCCCCGGCATCATAGGGGCGGAGCCCTGCGGCGACCTGGGATCGTCATCTGACAAGCATTGTCGTTCGGATGGCCCGTATACTGGGAAAACATGATCGACCTGCGAAGCGACACCGTCACCAAGCCGACTCCGGAAATGCGCCGTGCCATGGCGGAGGCCGAAGTCGGTGACGACGTCTACGGTGAAGATCCCACCGTAAACCGCCTGCAGCAACGCGCCGCCGAAATCTTCGGAAAAGAAGCAGCGCTGTTTGTCCCGACAGGCACAATGGGCAACACCATCGCTATCAAGATGCAGACCAATCACGGCGAAGAAGTCATCTGCGACGCTCGCGCGCACATCCTCGATTGGGAATTCTCGATGACCGCCTGGTTTTCCGGCTGTCTCGTGCGCACCGTCGAGACCGACGACGGCATCCTTACTTGGGATCGCATCGCGCCGAAACTCCGCCCTGACGGACCGCACTGCTCGCCCACGACACTGCTGGAAATCGAAAACACCCACAACATGTGCGGAGGCGTGGTTTACCCCCAGGAAGTGATCGACGACGTCTGCGATCGTGCCCATGCCATCGGCATGAAAGTCCACATGGATGGGGCGCGCATCTTCAACGCTTCCGCAACCGCAAACACGCCCGTGAAACGCATCTGCGAGCGAGTGGATTCGGTCAACTTCTGTTTATCCAAAGGCCTCGGCGCTCCGGTGGGATCCATCCTCGCCGGAACCAAGGAAGCCATCGCGCGGGGGCACCGGCTTCGCAAGCGCCTCGGTGGAGGCATGCGTCAAGCTGGAATCCTCGCGGCCGCTGGATTGATCGCGTTGGAACGAATGCCCGCGCGTTTGCCGGAAGACCACGCCAACGCGCGGTATCTCGCCGAAGAGGGCGCAAAGATCCCCGGCATCGCGATCAATCCGGCAAGCGTCGCGACGAACATTGTGATTTACGACATCGCCGGAACGGGCAAATCCACCGCCGATATCAGTAACGCGCTCAAGGTTCGCGGCGTGATCATGAACGGCATCGGAGGCACCCGTCTGCGAGCCGTGACGCACTACGATGTCTCTCGTGCCCAATGCGAAACAGCGATCGCCGCGCTGCGGGAAGTGTGCTCATTGTGATCGCGATCTTTGCCGCCCTGTCGGTTTTCACGCTTGCTTACATCGTGGTCTGGGTGCGCACGACGATCGCTCGCAACGATCGATCCAAGCCAACCATCGCCGCGCTGCTCACAGGCTTCGTCGCCAATTTCTTCGATACGCTCGGCATCGGATCGTTCGCGACGACCACATCCATCTTCAAGTTCGCGAACATGGTTCCGGATCGGCTCATCCCCGGCACGTTGAACGCGGGCCACACCATCCCCACGATCTTGCAGGCGTTCATCTACATCGCCGTGATCGAGGTCGACATCGCGACGCTCGTGCTCATGATCGCGGGCGCCGTTGCCGGGTCCTGGTTTGGCGCGGGTTGGGTTGCGGGGATGTCGACACGCAAGGTGCAAATCGGCGTCGGATTCGCACTGTTGTTTGCGTCCGTGGTCCTGCTGATGCGCCAGTTCGATCTCTTTCCCGCTGGCGGCGACGCCCTTGGTCTCACGGGCATCAAGCTCATCGCCGCCGTCGTGCTGAACACGATCTTCGCGGCCATCAGCACGCTGGGCATTGGCTTCTATGCGCCGTGCATGACTCTTGTGGGCTTGCTTGGCATGAATCCCACAGCGGCATTTCCGATCATGATGGGATCCTCCGCCTTTCTCATGCCAGTTGCGAGTTCGCGCTTTGCGATGAGTGGCGCCTATTCGCAAACCGTCGCGTTGGGGCTCGCCATCGGCGGACTTTTCGGAGTGCCTCTCGCGGCGTTTGCGGTGAAGACAATGCCCCTCACCGCCGCGCGTTGGCTCGTCATGATCGTTATACTTTACGCCGCAGTGACGATGCTGCGGTCAGCTTATACTGAGAGATCGCAATGAAAATAACCGGAATCCGTGCATATCGAGTCGAACTTCCGCTGCATGAAGGCAGCTACAAATGGTCGGGAGGCAACTCCGTCGATGTCTTCGATTCCACCGTGGTGGTGGTGGACACCGATGCGGGCGTGAGTGGCTACGGCGAGGTTTGCCCGCTTGGATCCGCGTATCTCGCGGCGTACGCGAACGGTGCGCGCACGGGGCTCAAAGAGCTTGCACCAAGCCTGATTGGGCTGGATCCCTGCGAACTCGGCATTCTCAACCGCCGCATGGATCAGTCGATGCGCGGGCATCCTTATGTGAAGTCCGCGATCGATATGGCCTGCTGGGATTTGCTGGGGAAAGCATGCGGACAATCGGTGGCAACTCTACTGGGTGGCCACTATGGCTCGGATTTCGCGCTGTATCGGGCGATTTCGCAGGATACGCCGGAACGCATGGCCTCGAACGTGGCGGGCTATCGCGCGGAAGGCTATACCAGGTTTCAGTTGAAGGTGGGCGGCAATCCGGATGTGGATATCGAGCGGATCCGCGCGGTGGCCAAAGAGATGCAGCGGGGCGATGTCCTGGTGGCCGATGCGAATACCGGATGGCGTCAGCATGAGGCCGTTCGCATCGCGCACGCCGTTCGAGATGTGGATGTTTACATAGAGCAGCCCTGCCTATCGTACGAAGAGTGCCTTGCGGTGCGTCGGCATACGGATCGGCCGTTTGTTTTGGATGAAGTGATCGACGATCTGAGTGCAGTGTTACGCGGCGTAGCGGATCAGGCGATGGACGTCATCAATCTCAAGATTTCGAAGGTCGGCGGTCTCACGAAAGCCAGACAAATCCGCGATTTATGCGTGTCTTTGGGGATTGCGATGACGATTGAGGATACGTGGGGTGGCGACATCATCACGTCGGCGATCGCGCATTTGGCACATAGTACGCCTCCTGATTTACTGTTCACCGCGACGGATTTCAATAGCTATGTTACCGTCAGTAACGCTGAGGGCGCTCCGCAGCGGCAGCATGGGCGGCTGGCAGCATCCAGGCAGCCGGGCTTGGGTGTGACACCGCGTTGGGAAGTGTTGGGCGACCCGGTGATGTCGGTGAAATAGATGATCGCGGTGACACAGTTGTCGTCGCCACCGAATACCCCTGAAACCCCAGAGCTCCGGTGTTTCTGCGAAAGCACCGGTGGCAGGATCGGGCCAGTTCAAGATTCAAAGTTTTGAGAGTCTGGTTGTTTCCGGCGGAGGAACGAAAGCGTTTCGAAGGGTAGAACCGCTACCGGGCCGATTCCAATTCAGGGTCGGTCGCGAATCATCCGAAGAAGACTGGCTACCCAAGGTGCCAAAGACTTTTTCTCGATCGCCCCCGCCTTCGCTTTCACCCAGGCGCGTGCGTGCCGGGTTTCGCCGATACGATCGCCAGCATCGGCGTAGTGACGATAGGCATCCGCCCAATCGCTCGGACGCACTTCGTAGCCGAAGCCATCGAGATAGCGCTGCATGGCGATCTGGCCGATGGCATGGGCGAAGGGCGGATCCTTATCGATCGAATCGCGACAGGCGCGGCTCAGAGTGTTGGGATCGGGGTGGCCTTGCACGGCGAACTTGAGAGCGAGTTCGAAGAGTCCCGCATCTTTGGCGGCGGCAAAATATCGGCCACAGTCCCGGCTGGCCGCTGCGAGATCGGTGAGGATCCGTACTGGCGGAATGTGCGGATACTTCTTGGCCAAGGTGCGAAAGGCGTTGAGCCCGGTGGCGTATTCGCCGATCGCCTGCAGCCCATGTTTGGTGTAGGCTTCTTCCAAGCGTCCGGCGGCGAGCAGCAGTTTTTCGCAGGCAACGTCGATTCCTGGATCGCGTTGGTACCCGGTGCTCGCTTCGGCGTAGGCTAGGGCATCTTCAACCCGGCCCTCCTTGACGTATGCCTCGAAGCCGAACCTGCGGTAAGGCCAGAACAAGGTACGTTGCACGTCGAGAAGATCCCAGAGATCCTGGTGGCGTCCGGCGGCGAGCAGGCTCGACAAGCACATGCAGGCGCTTCTGGCGTGACGATCCTTGCGGGACGCATCGGTCCACGCCTCGCGGACCTCCGGAATGAAGCGGTCTGCCCACTGGCATGCTGTTTCGGCGGAGGCGCAGAGTTCGCCCCAATGGTCAGCGGTGGTTTCGAGGTATCCTACGCCGTCGTCTTGCAAGGACTGCCAGAGTTTTTCGAGCCAGTCATTGCGGGTCTTGGAATCGGCGGGTGCCGGGGCGACGATTGGAATGAGTTCGGCTTGGGCGCGATCGGCCGCCATTCCTATCGCGCCGGAAGAACTATCGATCTGCTCAAACGCCGGCCAGATCCGTCCGAACAAATAGACGGCGCCCTCGGCGGCCCTGACCGGATCCGATTTGGCGGCCTTTTTGATCTCTGCCGTCGCGCTCTTCAGTCTCTTGGAACCTTCCGCCGAACCATTCCAGCCTAAGGCCTTGGCTCGGAACTGCGGTTTGAATTCCCAGTCGTGAAGGGCCATAGTGAACTCCTAGAGATTCCAGGGGACCTTGCCGAAAAACAGAGAATCGAAATCTTTCCGCGGACTCCCTTTTTCAGGAGGCAGCGGTTCCACAGCATAACCGATGGCGAAAGCGGCCATGGCCTCATGCCCCGCTGGAACTTCCAGAACTTCCAGCGCCTTCGCGGCGTCGAAGCCGCCCATCTGGTGGACGTTCAGCCCCAGGGACTGCGCCTGCACCGTGAGATGCGCCATCGCCTGGCCGGTGTCGTAGCCACCCCAGCGGTTGGCATCCCCTTTGCGCGCAAAGCTTCCGTTCGCGATCGCGATGCCGAGCACCGGGGCTTTCAATGCCCAGGCGTTGACTTCCACAAGAGTGGACGCAATGCGGTCGAACGCTTCCGTGCCTTTCGAGGCCACGGCGAAGCGCCAGGGCTGCTCGTTGAAGCAGGATGGCGCCCATTGCGCAGCTAGAAACAGCGTACGCAAGGTCTCGGGTGCGACTGTCTTCTCAAGATACGCGCGTGTCGAATAACGTTCCAGAAGCAACGAATGCAGTTCGGTAGGTCTCATTCCCGTTAGAGTATCAAGTATGAAGGTCATTCTCGCGGGAGGCAGTGGACCAATCGGAACGATCCTGGCGCGTGCATTCCGCGTGAGAGGCGACGAAGCGGTGATCCTCAGCCGTGGCCGCGCCGCGAACGTCCTCTGGCGCACCGCCACGTGGGATTCGAACGAGATCGCCAACGAGATCGACGGATCTGACGTCGTCATCAATCTCGCGGGGCGTAGTGTCGATTGCCGCGACAATGCAGCCAACCGCGCTGAGATTCTGTCTTCACGTGTGGATACGACGCTGGCCCTGGGCCGCGCCATCGCCACAGCGAAGCGGCCCCCCAAGCTCTGGCTGCAATCGAGTACAGCAACGATTTACGCCCATCGCTACGATGCCCCGAATGATGAATTCACTGGCATTTTGGGTGGTGGCGAGCCTGGTGCGCCGGACGCCAGTCAGGCGTCCGCACTCGAAGATACTTGGGAATTCAGCATCTCCGTCGCCAAGGCTGGGAAGCGGCATTCGACGGCTGCGTGGTTCCTGGTTGCCGCAAGGTGGCAATGCGATCGGCGATGGTGATGAGCACGGATCATGGCGGGGTGTTCGATGTTCTGTTGCGGCTGGTGCGTTTCCGTTTGGGTGGCCGCGCGGGCAACGGTCGGCAGTTTGTTTCGTGGATCCATAGCCAGGATTTTGTCCGGACGATCTTTTGGTTGATCGCTCATGAAGAAATGGATGGAGCAGTGAATCTGGCGTCACCGGGTCCGCTGCCGAATGCGGAGTTTGTGCGCCTGTTGCGGGAGGCTTGGGGCGCGATGCCTTTCATTCTGAAGAGCCGAAGGGTGGTGCCGGAACGTCTGCGGATCCGGAATGGAGCGCAGCAGCCGCTGACTTGTGCGCGCGCTGGCGCATGCTAGCCTGATTCGTAGTTCCCGCCGTTTTAGGTCTCGCGCAGAATCCATGTCCGAACAAGAATCCAGGCAAGGTCTGTGGTCCTCGCTGCGCGAAGCAGTTGCAGGATCGCATGGCCGCGACTACACAAAAGGCAGTATCGACCGCGCGATCTTCATGCTCAGCGTGCCGATGGTGCTCGAAATGTGCATGGAATCTCTGTTCGGAATTGTCGATATTTTCTTTGTCGCCAAGCTTGGCAAAGAAGCGATGGCGGCTGCTGCTCTCACCGAATCGACACTGACGCTGCTGTTCGCGGTCGCCATGGGGCTTTCGATGGGAACCACGGCCATCATCGCTCGGCGAATTGGCGAAAAGAACAATGACGACGCGGGTGTCGCGGCTGCTCAATCGCTCATCGCTGGGGTGGCGATCTCCATTGTGATCGGCGTCGTCGGCGCATGGCAGGCGCCCAATTTGTTGCGGGTCATGGGCGCGGAACCGGAGGTGATCCGCATTGGCGCCGGATATACGCGCACGATTTACGGCGGATCCGCCACCATATTCCTGTTGTTTCTATTAAATGCCATATTCCGCGGGTCGGGCGACGCCGCCGTAGCTATGCGCTCGCTCTGGCTCGCCAACGGCATCAACATCTTGCTGAACCCGGTGCTGATCTTCGGCCTCGGGCCCTTCCCCGAACTCGGCGTCGCCGGATCCGCCGTGGGCACTACTATCGGCCGAGGCTGCGGCGTCCTGTATCAGCTTTACGTCCTGTTTTCAGGCAGCGGGCGCGTATCACTGCGGTTGAAAGACATACGGCTTGTTCCGGACGTAATGACCAAGCTGATCTCTCTGTCGCTAGGCGGGATGTTTCAATACATCGTCCCGATGGGCAGTTGGACGGCACTCATCCGGATGGCCGCCACGTTCGGAACCTCCGCAGTCGCCGGATACGCGCTGGCCGTGCGCATCATCATCTTTCTCATACTGCCGTCATGGGGCATGAGCAACGCCGCGGCAACACTCGTCGGCCAAAACCTCGGCGCTGGCGAACCGCAACGGGCAGAAAAATCCGCCTGGCGTGCCGGATTCTTCAATATGCTGTTCCTCGGCTCGGTTGGCCTGGCGTTTCTGATTTGGGCTCCGGAACTGGTCGCGCTTTTCGTTAGTGACCCGGAGGTAATCTCGGTGGCCGCAGCCGCGCTGCGCATTTTCAGCGCGGGCAACGTGTTCTACGCCTACGGAATGGTGATGACGCAGTCATTCAATGGCGCGGGAGACACATTCACGCCGACGATGATCAACTTGGCCTGCTACTGGTTGTTCCAGATTCCGCTGGCGTGGTTTCTGGCATTTCCGGCAGGCATCGGATTCAACGGTATTTTCTATGCGGTTCCGGCGGCGGAACTCGCCCTTGCAGCCCTCTCGATCTGGATGTTCCGCAAAGGCAAATGGAAGACCCGGAAAGTATAGCGTGCTAGCCTGAAGAAAGAGCAGGCGGATGGCAGTCCGGATCTTACAGACAACCGAAATCTCAAAGGCGTACCGTGGCCGCAAGGTTGTAGACGACGTGTCTGTCTGGATCCAACAGGGCGAGGTCGTCGGACTTTTGGGTCCGAACGGCGCAGGCAAGACCACGTCTTTTTATATGATTGTGGGGCTGATCAGCCCTGATTCTGGTTCCGTCAAGCTCGATGGTGAGGACATCACCAACCTGCCGATGTTCAAGCGGGCGCGACGTGGCATCAGCTATCTCCCGCAGGAACCGTCGGTGTTCCGCAAACTGACGGTCGAAGAGAATCTACTCGCCGTTCTCGAGACACTACCCATCGACGGCCATGAGCGAACCTCTCGCATGAACCGCCTCGTCGAACAACTGGGGCTTGAAAAAGTCCGCAATAATAAGGGATTCGCGCTCTCCGGAGGCGAACGCCGCCGCGTCGAAATCGCGCGATCTCTGGTGATTGAGCCGAGTTTTCTGTTGCTGGACGAGCCGTTCTCCGGCATCGATCCCATTCAAGTCATTGAACTGCAGAAGATCATCTTTGAGCTGAAACAGCAGGGCATCGGGATCCTGATCACCGATCACAACGTGCGCGAAACGCTTGCCGTGACCGATCGCGCCTACATCATCAACAACGGCAAGATTTTCCGCACCGGCTCTCCTTTGGAACTGGGACGCGATCCCGATGTGCGCCGAGTCTATCTGGGCGAGAACTTCAACTTCATCCCCACCTTGCAATAGAGCAAATTGTCACCATGTGGCATCGGATTGCATCTTCCCCGCTATGCGAGACGATTTGCGAATTTCGCGAAGGCAGTTCGGAATGCTCTTCGTCGCGGGCCAGTTGGGCCGTGCGGAGCGGCAGAAAAACCTGTTTCAGAGTCAGGATGGTCTACTTGAGGCGGACCTTGAAGCCAGCGAAGGCTGGACCCAGCTCGCTGGCAATTCCGCGAATCTCTTCACTTACAATGGCCAGGTTCCCGGGCCGAGGTTCGAGGTTCGAGCCGGAGACACCGTCAGAATCCACTTCACCAATCGACTGGCGGAATCAACCAATCTGCACTTTCACGGTCTTCATGTGCCGCCCACCGGTCGCGCGGACAACGTGTTTTTGGAAGTCCAACGTGGCGAGAGCGTCGACTACGAGTTCTCGCTACCGGCGAATCATCCCCCAGGGATGTTCTGGTATCACCCACACGTGCACGGCGCTGCGGCCCGGCAAGTGGCCCACGGTTTGGCAGGCCTGTTCATCGTGAGAGGGGAATTGGACGTCATTCCCGAGGTTGCCATCGCAACAGAGCAGTTTCTGGTCTTAAAGGATTGGGCGATTGGCCGCAGTGGCGGGGTCATCGAACCTTCTACGATGGAACTGATGACAGGCCGGGAAGGCTCGCTGATCACCGCGGGCGAGGATCTCAATCCAAAGTTGCGCATCCCTTCTGGTGGGATGCTACGGCTTCGAATCCTCAACGCGTCCGCCTCTCGCTTTTACCGGTTGAAGCTTGAGAATCATCCTCTCGCGGTCATTGCCACCGACGGTGGGCCACTTGCCGTCCCCCTGATACTCGAGGAAATGCTACTTAGCCCTGGCGAACGCGCTGACATCCTGGTGCAAGGGGATCGAGAATCTGGAGAGTATCGGCTGCTCAATCTGCCCTACAATCGCGGCGGTGCCGGAATGATGGGTGGCCCCCAACGCCCCTCGAATGCCGATGTTCTGGCAACCATGCTGTATGAGGGTCGAACCGCGTCAAAGCTGGATCTGCCCGCGAGCCTCGCCACGATTGATCCTCTGCCCAAGCCAGACGGGCCAGCGCGAACTTTCGTACTCAGTGAATCGGGTATGCGCTTTCTGATCAACGGCCGAGAGTTCGACCATAACCGCGTGGATACGACTGTTCGACTTGACACGGTCGAAGACTGGGAAATCATCAACCGTGGCACCATGGATCATCCGTTCCATCTTCACACCAACGCCTTCCAGATACTCGACAGCAAGGGCGAGCCGGAAAGAGCCTGGAAGGATGTCGTGCTCGTTCCGGCTGGGCGGACTCGACGCTTCCGGGTTCGCTTTGAGGACTTTGCCGGAAAGGCTCTTTACCACTGCCACATTCTCGATCATGAGGATCTGGGCATGATGGGTGTTATCGAGATGCTTGCGAACGCCTGAGGATTTGCGTACAAACGGAACGGGGCGGCGGGACTACTTGCCCGCCATGAGGCCGCCCGCCGACTAGCTTCGAAGAACCGAGCGCGTCCACCCGGAACGCGCGCAAGCCAATTGGGCTATTCCACACAAATGGGTCATTTCGCGCTTTTGGCCATTTCTTCGTGCATTGCCGCCATCTCACTGAACGTTTTCGCCAGTTTGCGACAGTGTTCCGCGAGAATGACGCAGTGCGAGGCGGTATCTGGCCCGCCGGGGTGCTTCGATTCGCCACCGGTCGGGTTCGCCCGATACTTGGCGGCCAGTTCCGTATGTTCTTTGGCTTCCGCCTCGTGTTGCGAAGCGGCTGCGCGGTAGTGTTCCGCGAGCTTGCGATGATCACTGGCGGTCTTGGCCGTGGCTACCAGATCGGCCAATTGCTTTTTGGTGAGAGTTTTCTCCATCCCCTTCTGGGCTAGTAATTGGGATCCGCCAGCCAGGGCCGTGAGGCACAATGCCCGTCGATTCAATGTGTTCATAGCAAGCCTTTCTTGAGGTGGTTTGAATGCAGTTGCCGCTTCGCCAACCTGTCATTCCTGCCTTTCCGATTAGCACGCCAGTGCCCATAACCTTCTTTTCGATGAAGGGCATGAGGTTCTCGTTCTGATTCGATCCGGCGAGCCTCTGGCAATCCTCTAGCTGGTTGGTTGCCTGGAGGGGCTACCGAATCCGGCTACCCGACCGATTCGACAGATCCTTCAAAAACGTCATCAGCGGATTGTGTGCAAAACTCACCGGATCCACCACGTACCACCCCACCAGCAGTACGGTGCCGCAGATCGCAATCCATCCCAGCAACTTACCCATATCCATAGGCCTGAGTGTACTCCCGAAATCCAACCGGGTACATTAGGGTTATGCCTGAGCCGATCCTCGCCATTTCCAAGATCTCATCGGTCACCGTTTTTCTTGACCGCGCGCGGATCACCCGCCGATCTGAGGTCACGCTGCCCGCTGGAGCCTCCACGATATCGATCCCCAACCTTCCCACCAGCATCTTTCCCGAATCCGTGCGGGCCAAAGCACGCGGCACCGGCGTCCGCATCCTCGGCATCGACGTCCCCGTTGAGTATCACTCCCAAACCCCGGATGCGAACGCCGCTGACCTGCAAGCGCAACTGGAAAAACTCGAAGACCAGTATCGTGCGCTCAACGATCAGAACGCCATCGAGGACCAGCGCGTCAAGATGGCTGCCGCGTTGCGCGTTTCCGCCTCCACCGATCTCGTCAAAGGACTCGCCTACGGTCGCACGACGATTGACTCGATCGATGCGCTTTCAAAGTACGCCACCGTGCAGGATAGCGAAGCCAAAGAGGCCATGCGCGCCATCTCGCCCAAGCTGAGAGCCCTGGTCAAAGAAATCGAAGCAGCAAAGGCCCGCCTCAGACAGGTGCAGCAGCCCGCAATGACCACACGCTGCGCCATCGAAATCGAAGTCGAGGCCGATGCCCCGGATACCAAGTTCTCGCTGGAGGTATCCTATGTGGTCGGCAGCGCCACCTGGACGCCTCTCTACGACGCACGCCTCCTGGGCGACAAGTTGGAGCTGACGTATCTTGCGATGATCACGCAAAGCTCCGGCGAGGATTGGAACGATGTCGATCTCGCGCTGTCGACTGCGCGCCCGGCCGCCACCACCGAGGTTCCGGAACTCTCGCCCTGGTTCCTGGATGTCTACGTCCCACAGCCGCCACGAGCGCCCGCCCCGCAGGCGATGACGATGCGCACGATGTCGATGAAGTCCGCGTCGGCTTCGGAGTATGAAATGGCCATTGGAGGTGCAATGAATGCGGATGCCGAGGCACCTCCCGAGGCGGAAGAGATCCAGGCCACCGCAGAGCGCCAGGGTGCCTCCGTCACCTTCCGTATGCCGCGCAAGACGGGTATCCCATCGGATCACACACCTCACCGGGCGCAAATCGCGATTCTCGAACTGCCGGCCAAGCTCGACTACATCACCGCCCCTACGCTGGCCGAGCAAGCCTACCTGCGGGCGAAAGTCGAGAACAATTCCGGTTTCGTGCTGCTGCCAGGCCAAGCGAACCTCTTCCACGGCGAAGAGTACGTGGGCGTGACCGAGATTGAGGACACCGCCGCAAGTGAGTTCGAACTCCAACTGGGCGTCGATGAGCGCGTCAGCGTCACCCGCGAACTAGTGAGTCGGGAGGTGTCCAAGGCGTTCATCGGCAGCACTAAGAAAACACAATACACGTATCGGATCCGGGTTTCGAACCAGTTGGAGAAAGCCTCACGGATTACGATCCTCGATCGGATGCCGCATTCTCGCCATGAAGAGATCAAGGTTAAGTTACTGGACGGATCTCCGAAAGTGTCCGAACAAACGGATCTGAGCGAGTTGCGCTGGCATCTGGTGCTGGATCCGGGCAAAACGCAGGAAGTGCAGTTTGCGTTTTCAGTGGAGTTTCCCAAAACGTTGAAAGTACTTGGCCTGAGCGATTAGTTTTTGATTCCGAAGTTTGCCAGAGCGCTGTAACCTTTTCGAACGGCACGGCGCTTGCTGTTGAAGAAACATCCACTTGACAGAAGTGGATTGACATTTGGAGGGGAGCTGAAACTGATACTTTTCAGTAGTACTGAAAATCGTTTCAGAATGTCCACGCTGCGAAGAAAAGGCTTAGAATCCGTTGTTTAGGTGTGTTTTTCGTATTGACATTAGGTCACAATCAGCTTAAGCTGACATTTCAGCAGTACTTGCAGTAGATGTAAACTTCACAGTGGTGTATGGGGTCCGCGCATGACCTTCCAAATTGGGGAAAAGGTGGTTTATCCGAACTACGGAGTCGGAACCATCGAGAACATCAGCACACGCGTTTCGGGCATCCGGCCCGAGCGTTTCTATCTACTACGGTTGTCCATTAACAACATGACTGTCATGGTTCCATGCAGCCATGCTGGTGATGTGGGCCTCCGCAAAATCACCAAAACCAGTGAACTCGCCAAGATGCTCTGCTTTCTTGCGGGTGGCACATGCCGATCGAATCGGGACTGGAAGGACCGGTTCAAAGAGAACTCCGAGCGGATGCAGCACGGCAGTATTCTGGAGATCGCAGAAGTACTGAAAGGGTTGTTGATTCAGCAGCAGTTAAAGCCTCTGTCGTTCCGGGAAAAGAAGATGCTGGAACGGTCTCGTCAGATGTTGATCACCGAAGTTTGCACGGTCAAAGCCATGCGGGAATCAGAAGCTGTCCAACTTCTGGATCAGGCCTTGATGAAAACCGCGCTCCGCTTCCCGCCGCCCATGTAGTTCTCTTCCACCAAGGAGACTCGGCAATATTAACCTCGCAATCGCGAACATATTCCAGGGGGAACCGACCGGTTCCCCCTTCCCATTTGGAAGCTCATTGGGCGCCGGCACCGAGATAGTTTCCATAGCCCACCACGATCGTCGAGAGAATCAGCGTCGCGATGCCCGCAAAGACAAGTCGCATGGTCTTGGGACTCGCCGCCCGCCACTCCTTGAAGTACAGTCCCCAAAGCGTGCTGAAGATGATGATGCTCGCCATGTGCAGCGTCCAACTCGAAAAGCCGTAGCGTCCCATCTGGGTCTCACCCATCGAATAGAAGAAGAATTGGAAATACCACGTGATGCCTGCGGTTGCGCTGAAGAGGTAGTTTCGCAGCAGGGGGAACTCCGGCGAGAGATACTCTCCGAAGCTCTTGTTGCGTGCGTGCAGGATGACCGACCAGATGAAGTTGGTTGTGAAGCCGCCGAGCAGGACAATACACAGGACCGGCAAGCCCTGCCAAAGCGGCGCTGTTCCATGCCGCAAAGTGGATTCTTTGACCGGCCCGCCCGCGGCGAGTCCAAAGGCAAAACAGGCGCTCATCACGCCGCAGAATGTGGCAACCATGAGTCCCTTGCGAAAGTCGAATTCGCGGATCGATTCCTGTTTGAGACCGGCGGGCATTTCAGATTCTTTGCGTTTGCCCGCGAGCCCCGCGATGGCGATGCCAGCGAGACATACGAGAACGCCGGCAAAGATCCAGCGGCCACTGCCAGTGTCGAGTAGTTTGGCGGCGAACTGGCCATCTGCAATCGGCGGGATGAGGGTTCCAAAAGCGGCGCAATATCCCAGCGCGACGGCGGTTCCGAGGCTCATGCCCAGGTAGCGCATGGTGAGTCCGAAGGTGAGGCCACCGAAGCCCCACAGCAGACCGAAGAAGTAGCAGGTGAGAAACGTCTCGTAAGGGGTTTCGGCGATCACGGCCAGCAAGTCATTGGTTTGCAGGGCGGCGAATGTCCAGGGTGCGATGAGCCAGCTCACGATCCCTCCGGCGAGCCAGTAGGTTTCCCAAGACCAGCCTTTTACGCCGCGAAATGGTACATAGAAGCTGCCGGATGCGAGTCCACCGAGCCAGTGGAGGAGGACACCGAAGAAGGGGTTCGGGGACATGGGGTCCTCTGATCTTACCCTGCTTGCGAAGCGGTAGGGTGGGTACTCTCTCTGCGTGCGAAACGAGGGTGGGTGGATCCTAAGGGTGAGTGATCGGCGTTTTGGCAAGCGGCGGTGATGTGGATTTCGTGAGCGCTTCGCGGCGGATACCGTTAAGCATCCCGCTGAAAACGATATGGTGCAGCGGAACGACAGACCACCAGTAGAGCAATCCGAACAGGCCTCTGGGCTGAAAGAGCGCCGTTTGGTGCAATGTGCAGTGGTTCTCGTCGATGGGATCGATGCGGAATTCCAGCATCGCTTCGCCTGGCAGCTTCATTTCCGCGCGCAATGAGAGGCGTTGATTGCGTTCGTAGCCGACAACGCGCCAGAAGTCGAGTGCTTCGCCGTATTGTGTGGATTCGGGATCGCGTCTGCCGCGGCGAAGTCCCGGACCACCGACGAGCCGGTCCATCCATCCACGGATCCGCCAGAGCCAATCGGCTGCATACCATCCGTGGCCGCCGCCCACTCGGCAGACCGCGCGGAAAACGGAAGCCGGTGACGCCTCAATCAACGAAGACCGGGAATCGCGAAACACCGTGCCACCGGCCCAGTCGGGGTCACCTGGAACGACTCCTGCCATGGCCCAATTTGTCTCGACATCGTGCTCGGCGATCTTGGTCAACGCCGCGCGGATCGCTTGGCGCACAGTCAGTAGGCTCTGCGGAATGAGTTTTGCGATACGGTTGTCATGGCAAACTACCGGGTTTTTTAGCCCTTCGGCGAGGGGCTTAGCGATGTCGCTGCTGAGCGGTGTCACGAGGTGGATCCAATACGAACTGAGTCTAGGTGTGAGGATCGGAATGGGAATGACAAGGCGCTTGCCAAGTCCCAATTCCTCTGCCATGATATGCATGATTTCCCGGTAGGGCAGAACCTCGCCGCCACCGATGTCGAAGACGCCGCCGGTGGTCTCGGGCACCTGGAGAACTCCAAGCAGGTATCCGATGACATTGCGCACCGCGATCGGTTCACATGGAGTGCTCACCCACTTCGGGGTGATCATGACGGGAAGGCGCTCAACAAGGTAACGCAGAATCTCAAACGAAGCGGATCCTGAGCCGATGATCATCGCAGCACGAAGGACGGTGACAGGCACACCGGCCGATGCCAGAACCTCTTCTACCTCGCGGCGGCTTGCGAGATGTTTACTGAGACCGGGGCCAGTCTCGCCGAGGCCACCCAAATAGATCATACGGCCAACAGCCGCTTGGCGTGCGGCTGTTGCGAAATTCAATGCCAAACGCCGATCACGGGCACAGTACGACTCCGCGCCAGCACTCGTCATGGAATGAATCAGATAGTAAGCCGCGTCGCAGCTTGCGAACCCTTGGCGCAACGATTCAACAGATTCATGGTCGACGGCAAGAACCTCGAGATTGGGATCGTGCGCCCATTCGCGGCCTGCGAGCTTGAGCGGGGACCGGACGAAGCAGCGCACCTTGTGGCCTTGCCGCAAGAGCTGCGGGACGAGTCGGCCTCCGATGTATCCGGAAGCTCCTGCTACAGCGACAGTCAGCTGTTCCATAGTGACTCTAACCTTGCTGTGCCCCGCAGTTTCCAACGAATCGGACCGTAGACAACGCTCACAATCGTCTCACGAGGAATCGAACTTCTCAACGGCCAAAAGGCACGGGCGAAGTGGATTGCAGAGGGCAAAGACGGAAGAGTCACCGTGAGGCGATCACCCGTCCCGCCGATGTGGCACCGATGACCAGACCGTTCCAGAATCAGGTCGAAGTTAAGTGCGTGAAGCAGTCGCGTCATCTTTGGTCCGCACCTTGACGGTACCACTGACACGCCACTTGGCATGATTTGCTGTGTCTGAAGCGGAGCTGGGGATTGAGACTTCCAGGTTCTGGAATTCGTAGGTAATTTCAGCTCCGCGTCCAGTAAGTTTGTCGTAGAGGCCGATCGCGAGATCGGGCCAAGTTTGGGTTTCGGTTTTTTCGCTCATGCCTGTCTGGATGCGCCCCAGGGGGGAACGGCTTACAATCTTCTTCTAGCGAGAGAAGTTGCGTGAGCAAACAAGTCGCCGATGCATCCGGATGCCCAGCACGGCAAAGAGAGGCAGGCTGCAAGCCATCAGCGCCATCAGATGGATGGGGGTTTCGAGCACCCACATCCTGCGCAGGGTCATCGCTAGCGCAAGGACTCCGAGAGCCCAGGCGGGCTGGCGCACGTTTTCCTTGAGCCACATCCATACAAACTCATGGCGAATGGCGATCCAACAGACAAGTGCTCCAGCGACGACGTCCGAAACCCAATGCATACCGGTGGTGACGCAGCTCAGGCAGACGGCGATTGCCCATCCCCACCAGGCGATTTTCGACCAGCGCGATGCGGTGGCAGCCGCCTGCGCGATCAGCACCGCCCAGATCACATGGAACGACGGGAACGCTACTGAGGCGGGGTAGTTGCCCCGTTCCCAGGCGAGGAATGGACCGAGGAAGGCATCCTGCGGCACGGTTGGGCGCGGGGCGATGGATGGC